>VBHE01000295.1:16042-17469 GCA_005889515.1 Chloroflexota bacterium
CCCGGGCGCGCCGTGGAGCACCGGGGTCGCGACGGTGCTCGTCCTCGGGTCGTGGGGGCCGCCCGGGAGGACCGCAGCGGTGGGGTCGGCGACCGAGGTCGAGTCGGCCAGCTGCACGAACCCCGCCGCATCCCGGCCGCCGGCGCCACGGCCGGTCAGCGGCAGGCGGCAGCCGCGTCCGGTGGCGGCGTGCGGCGGCGGGACGCCGGCCGGGAGCGCGGTCGGCGCGCCGGCGATGGCGCCGGTGCCGGGCAGGTGCGACGCCTGGTCGCCGCAGCCCGCGCAGGCGGCGGCGAGGAGGGTCAGGAGGACGGCGGCGGTGCCGCGGGCACGCGGCGCTGGCTCGGCCACGGAGGGTGCATTCTCCCCGTCCGGACCCTCCGCCGTGGGCCCGCCGGGGTCATGATGACCCTCCGCCCACCCCGACCGAGGAGAGATGCGCGATGCCGACGGTGCTCACCCCGTACCTGATGGTGACCGGCGGGGCCGAGGCGATCGACTTCTACACCCGGGCGTTCGGCGCCGCCGAGGTGTTCCGGCTGACCGGCGCCGACGGCCACGTCGGGCACGCCGAGATGCGCGTCGCCGAGGCGACCTTCATGCTCTCCGACGAGGCGCCGGAGGTGGTGCCGAACATGCGCGGCCCGCGCACCCTCTCGGCGACGACGGTGTCGCTCCACCTCCGGGTGCCCGACGTCGACGCCTTCTTCCAGCGCGCCGTCGACGCCGGGGCGACAGCGGAGCGACCGGTCGCCGACCAGGCCTACCGCGAGCGCACCGGCGTGCTCGTCGACCCCTTCGGTCACCGCTGGTTCATCGCCACCCCGATCTGAGGTTGTGGACAGTCCCAGCACGAACGTCGCGCCCCGCGCGCATTCATAACCCGTAACTGATGATTGTCAAGCAGATTATCAATAGACACTGAAACCCCACTCTGGCAACTGTCGGTCGGGTGGCGGACACCTTCATCCCCCCGACCCCGGGGAGCCGGTCGGACGGATCGAGCCGGGAACGCGCAGCGAGCCGCTCGCGCTCAGCGAGCTGATCCTCCTCTTCCACATGCTCCGGGTGCAGGCCGTGGCCACCGCGGGCGCGGCCCACGCCTGACGCGGCCCGGCCCCGGAGGCGGCGACGAGGGGACGGTCGTGGACAATGGCCGGGTGAGCGGCGAGCAGCGCGTGGCCCTCGTCACCGGGGCGAACCGCGGCATAGGTGCCGCCGCCGCCGGGCAGCTCGCCCGGCTCGGCTACGCGGTCGTGCTCGGCGCCCGCGGCCCGACCCAGGCCGAGCAGGCCGCCGCTGCGCTCGACCCGGGCTCGGGGCGGCTGCTCCCGCTGCGTCTCGACGTCACCGACCAGGGCGAGGTGGACGCGGCGCGGCGCCGGGTCGAGGCGGAGCTGGGGCGGATCGACGCGCTCGTGAACAAC
>VBHE01000363.1:0-5197 GCA_005889515.1 Chloroflexota bacterium
GACGCCGTGGCCCCGGGCGAGGTGCGCCGCCTCGTGATCGACGGCGTCCCGCTGGTGCTCTGTCGCCTCGCGGGCACTCTGTACGCCTACCGCACCCCCTGCCCAGGGTGTGCCGACCCGCTGGAGAGCGCCTGGCTGGCCGCGGGCAGCCTGGTGTGTCCGAACTGCACGCGCCAGTACGATGTGCGCGGTGCCGGGCGGTGCACCGAGAACACGACGCGGCTGGAGCCCCTGCCTCTGCTCGAGGAGGAGGGGGGCGTCCGCGTCGCCATTCCGGCGGGAGTGCGGTGACCCAACCAGAGATCCCCCAGACCCCGGTGGGCGGCGGCGGGAACGGCTCCTCGAGCGGCGACGGTGCCTCCTCGATCGCCGCGCTCCGCCGCATCTCGCGGCGCCGGGAGGAGACCCAGGAGCAGTGCGAGCTCTGCGGCATCGGCCTGTCCGACGACCACGAGCACCTCTACGACGTCGAGAAGCGCCAGCTGGCGTGCGCCTGCCCGACCTGCGCGGTGCTCAGCGAGGTCCGCGCCGGCCGGACCACGTACCGCCGCGTGCCCCGCCGCTACCTCGCGCTGCGCGACTTCCGGATGAGCGACGAGCAGTGGGATTCGCTCGCCATCCCGGTGAACATGGCCTTTCTCACCACCGGCTCCGACGGCGGCCTCCACTGCCACTACCCGAGCCCGGCGGGGGCGACCGAGTCCCTGCTCACCCTCGAGGGATGGGAGGAGCTGGTCGCTCAGAATCCCGTGCTGAGCACCCTGGAGCCCGACGTGGAGGCGCTGCTGGTGAGCCGCGTCGGCGAGCGCCACGAGGACGTCGAGGGGCAGCCCACCGAGCACGAGTACTTCCTCGTCCCCATCGACGCCTGCTTCGAGCTGGTGGGCCTGATCCGGGTCCACTGGCGCGGCTTCAGCGGCGGCGGCCAGGCGTGGGAGCGCATCGGCGACTTCTTCGCGGGCCTGCGTGCCCGGGCCGTCCCGGAAGAGCAGACATGAGCACCGGGAACACGCAGGCCGTCCCCGAGCTCGACTTCGAGGTGCTCGACGTCGACGTCGCCCGTGGCGTCGTGCCGCTGCTCTCCTTCCGGGTGCGGATCACCGAGCACGCCGGGGTGCCCGTCGACGCGGTCACCCTGGAGTGCCAGATCCAGATCGAGGCCGCCCGCCGGCGGTACAAGGACCCGCGCGAGCAGGAGGCACTGCTCGACATCTTCGGCGAGCCCCACCGCTACGCCAAGACGGTGCGGACGATGGTGCTGGCGATCGCCACCACCCAGGTGCCGCGCTTCACCGGCAGCACCGAGGCGCAGGTGAAGGTGTCGTCGAGCTTCGACCTCGGCCTCGGGTGGGTGAAGTACTTCCACGCTCTCGAGGAGGGCGAGGTGCCGCTCGCCTTCCAGTTCAGCGGTACCGTCTTCTACCAGGGCGAGGCCGGCAACCTGCAGATCTCCAAGATCCCCTGGGACCGTGAGGCCTCCTTCCGCATGCCGCTCACCGTCTGGAAGCAGATGGTCGACGAGCACTACCCGGACGACAACTGGCTCACCCTGCGGCGCGACGTCTTCGACCGCCTCTACCGCTACCGGGCGCGCAACGCGCTGGGGAGCTGGGAGGAGACGATCACCCAGCTGCTCGCCGGCGAGGCGGACGCACCCGAGGCCTACGGCGGCCTGGCAGGGACCCCCGCGTCGAACCGGCTGCGGTTCACCAACATCCCCGACGACCCGGTGCCGTGAACCAGCAGCTCGTCGACCGGCTGGTCCGCGCCACCCTCTACGAGGGCTACATCCTCTACCCCTACTCTCCGCGCGCCATCAAGAACCGGATCCGCTGGACGTTCGGCGGCGTCTACCCCCGGGCCTACGGCGAGGCCTCGGGGGGCACCGACCCCTGGACGGCGCAGACCGAGTGCCTGCTGGAGGGCGGCGACGACGCCGTGGTCGAGGCGCGGCTGCGCTTCCTCCACGTGCTGGTGCGGACCATCGGCAGCATCGTGCCGCCGCTGGCGGCGCTGCCCGAGGTGCCCGAGTACACCGAGGTCCCCGAGCTGAAGGTCGGGCTCACCGTCCACCGCCCCTGGGAGGAGGCCGCCGAGCGCCAGCTCGACGCCGGCCGGCACCGCTGCGGCGATCTCTGCGCCGGCCCGGTCCGGACCTCGGTCACGGTGCCCGCGGGGCGAACCCACGAGGCCCTGTCCGGCGACGACGGCACCGTGGTCGGGGTGGCGGTGCGCGACCACGAGGAGCTCGGCGTCGAGCTCGAGGTCGGCGCCGAGCGGCTCGAGGGCGACCTCCGCCGGGTGCGGGTGCGGGTCGCCAACGTCACCCCCTACGAGGTCGGCGACCGCGACCGTGAGCGGGCCATGCGCCACTCGCTGGTCTCGACCCACGCCCTTCTGGGCGTCGAGGGTGGCCGCTGGCTCTCGCTCGCCGATCCCCCCGAGCACGCGGCGGAGGCGGCCGCGGCGTGCGTCAACACCGGGATGTGGCCGGTGCTCGTCGGTGAGCCCGGCGACGACGACACCGTGCTCGCCTCGCCGATCATCCTCGAGGATCACGTCCAGGTCGCCCCGGAGAGCCCGGGCGACCTCTTCGACTCTCGGGAGATCGACGAGCTCCTCACCCTCAGCATCCTCACCCTCACCGACGAGGAGAAGGACGCGATGCGCGCCGCGAGAGCATGACCCAGGACCAGATGATGAAGCTCCACGGCACCATCCGTGAGCTGCGGCGGCACTGAGATGAGCGACCGCGATCCCTGGGAAGGCATCGGCGAGTGGGACCCCTTCGCCACCCATCCGGTGAAGGAGTCGGTGCGCACCGGCGACGGCGTGCTCCGCGTCGGCGACCGGGTGCGGCTCGTCCCCAGGGGCGGCGCCGACATCTGGGACCTCGCACTCCGCGGCCGCACCGCGGTGATCGAGTCGATCGAGGTCGACTTCGAGGACACCGTGCACCTCGCGGTGGTCATCGACGACGACCCCGGGCGCGACCTGGGCCTCGATCGCCAGGTCGGGCATCGCTTCTTCTACAAGCTCGACGACGTCGAGCCCGTCTCCGAGGAGGATGAGGGATGAGCTTGCTCATCGATCGGGGCGGGGTGAGCGCCGGCGGCTCTGCCGCCGGAGCGAGGGGGGGGACACCCCCCCGGAAACTATGAGCGCACCGCGCGTCCTCGTCGCCGGCATCGGCAACATCTTCCTCGGCGACGACGCCTTCGGCGTCGAGGTCGTCCAGCGACTCCTGCGCCGGCCCCAGCCCGACGGGGTGCGCATCGTCGACTTCGGCATCCGCGGCTTCGACCTCGCCTACGCGCTGCTCGAGCAGCGCGGGGTGGTGATCCTCGTCGACGCCGTCTCCCGCGGGGCCGAGCCGGGCACTCTCTTCGTCATCGAGGCGGACACCAGCCCCGGCGACGGGCCGGCACCCGAGATCCAGGCGCACTCGATGACCCCGGCCGCGGTCTTCCACCTCATCCGGAGCATGGGCGAGGAGCCCCCCGCCCGGGTGCTGGTGGTGGGCTGCGAGCCGGCCACCTTCGGACCCGAGGAGCTCGGCCAGATGGGCCTGAGCGACGCCGTCGCCGCCGCCCTGCCCGGGGCGGTGGAGATGGTCGAGCAGCTCGTCGCCGAGTCGCTCGGCGTCGTACAGGGGGGAGGCGGCAGGGGGGAGGCCCCCCGCGAGGGGGCGCGTGAGCGCCCGGTCGAGGAGGCGCCCTCCCATGCATGAGCTCGGTCTCAGCGAGGGGCTGCTCGCGACCGTGGTCGACGTCGCCGGCGACCGGCCGGTGACCCGGGTGCGGGTCAGCATCGGAGCGCTGCAGCGCGTCGTCCCCGACAGCCTGGAGTTCGGCTTCCGGCTGGTCGCGGAGGGCACGGCGTGCGAGGCGGCGACGCTGGAGATCCACCCCCTGCCGGTGCGGGTGCGCTGCATGGCGTGCGGGGTGGAGAGCCGCTCCGACGAGGAGCCGGTCGGGTGCCCCGTGTGTGGCGCGGGGACCATCGAGATGCTCGGCGGCGCCGAGGTGCTGCTCGACGAGGTGGAGCTCGCGGGCAGCCCGCCGACGGTGATCCGGCGGGCGGGGCTGGAGGTGGCGGAGGCGCCGCACGAGCACTGACGAAGGACCCAGGAGAGAAGGAGGCAGGACATGTCGTTGCAGATCGGTGGGCAGAGCAGCGGGCTGCGCTCGTTGGCGCAGTGGATCGTCCTCGGTGCGCTGGCCGTCGCGGTCATCAACTCCGCGGACATCAAGCGCTACTTCGAACTGCGGAGCATGTAGCCCGATCACGGTCACGAACCACGGAGGATGATTCCATGCTCGAGAAGGCACTGCTCTTCGGGGTCGGCTATCTCCTGGGAGCGAAGGCCGGCAAGGAGCGCTACAACGAGCTGGTGAGCGCCCTCGGCAACCTCGCCGGGCGGCGTGAGATCGCCACCGTCGTCAACCTGGTCTCCGGAATGGTCGAGGAGCGTCTGGCGGCATAGCCGGATGGCGGGCGGTCGCGCCGGGTCGGCGCGGCCACCTCCTCCGCCTGGCCGAGGGGCGACGGATGCAGACGAGCAGCGTGCAGGCAACGTCCCCGGCTCGCGGTGCGTCGGCGCATGTGCGCCGCCGTCTTCGTGTGCGCGGGGTGGTGCAGGGAGTGGGGTTCCGCCCCTTCGTGTGGGAGCTCGCCCATCGCCACGGCCTCGCCGGCACGGTGTGCAACACCTCCGGGTCGGTGCTCATCGAGGTCGAGGGTGCGGCGTCGGTGGTCGACGCCTTCGCCGCCGCGCTGCGCGCCCACCCGCCGCGGCTCGCGCGGATCACCGCCGTGGAGGACTCCGAGGTCGCGCTCCGCGGCGAGGACGGCTTCCGGATCGTCGAGAGCCTCACCGTCGAGGGCGAGTACCAGCCGGTGTCCCCGGATGCGGCGACCTGCGTGGAGTGCCTCGCCGAGATCCTCGACCCGGCGCAGCGGCGCCACCGCTACCCGTTCACGAACTGCACCGCATGCGGGCCGCGCTTCACCATCATCGAGGGGCTGCCCTACGACCGGCCGCGCACCACGATGCGCGACTTCCCGATGTGCGACGCCTGCCGCGCCGAGTACGACGACCCGGCCGACCGCCGCTTCCACGCCCAGCCGGTCGCCTGCGCCGACTGCGGACCGCGGTTGTGGCTGGCGGGGGCGAACGGCGCCGAGGTCGAGGGCG
>VBHE01000363.1:5207-5815 GCA_005889515.1 Chloroflexota bacterium
TCGCGCTCAAAGGGCTCGGAGGCTTCCAGCTCGCCTGCGACGCCACCGACGCGGCCGCGGTGGCGCGGCTGCGCGAGCGCAAGCGGCGTCCCGCCAAGCCCTTCGCGGTGATGGTCACGGACCTGGCCGCGGCGCAGGAACTCTGCGTCGTGGGCGGTGCGGAGGCGGCGATCCTCGAGGGGTCGGCGCGGCCGGTGCTGCTGCTCCGCCGCCGCGCCGATTCCTCGGCGATCGCCGGCGAGGTGGCGCCACGGGTGGCCGGCCTGGGGCTGATGCTCCCCTACACCCCGCTCCACCACCTGCTGCTCCGCGAGGTGGGACGCCCGCTGGTGATGACCAGCGGCAACGTCACCGAGGAGCCGATCGCGAAGGACAACGGCGAGGCGCTGGAGCGGCTGCGCGGCATCGCCGACCGCTTCCTCCTCCACGACCGCGGCATCGCCGCCCGCTACGACGACTCCGTCAGTCGGGTCGTCGCCGGCGAGGAGCGGCTGGTGCGGCGGGCGCGTGGCCACTGCCCGCTGCCGGCGCCGCTCGCCGGGGTGCACACCGAGGTGCTCGCCCTCGGCGCCCACCTGAAGAACACCTTCTGCGTGCTCCGTGGCGGC
>VBHE01000296.1 GCA_005889515.1 Chloroflexota bacterium
CGTCGTGCTGGGGCGGGGCCGACCCCTGTTCCCGCAGTCGGACGCCCGGGTCGGCCTGCGGCTCGCTGGGACCCGGACCTTCGGCAGCGGGGTCGTCCTGCTCCGGTACGAGCGCCCCTGAGGGTCTCAGGTCGAGGACCCCGCGCCGCGCCGGGCCCTCCGTGGGCATGACCGAAGCGCCCGCATGCCCGTTCGTGCATCCACACCAGTCGTTTCGGGAGCCGCGGCCGTTGCGCAAGGAAACGGTTCTGTGGAACGTAGAGACGGGATGCCGGATCACACTGACCCGCAATGCACGAGGTTGGAGGGGGATATCCGTGGCTGTTCGTGGCGTCGTCCTCGTTGATCCAGCGGTCGGGCTGCGGGCGATGCGCATCGCGAGGCTCGTCGCGCTGGCCGCCGCCGCGGTCGTGGGCGGCTCGGCGGTCACCGTCACCTCACACGCGAGCGCCGCGCGCGGCGCATCGGGGCACGCCACCTCGACGAGCGGGGCCGGCGGCCGCGCCTCGGCGACCGCGGGCCGCGGCGGGTCGAGCACCGGCGGCACCGGCGCCGCCTGCGGCGGCCTGGACCTGATCATCGCCGTCACCCAGCTGCCGCTCCATGCCAACGGCCTCAACAACCTCGGCGGCGGCCAGCTCCAGCTCGGCAACGGGCTCGGCGGCCTGAACAACCTCGTCGGCGCGGCCGGCTCGTCCGCCGGTGGCGGCAGCCTGCGGACGAGCCAGGGGATCACCACCCTCGACGGAAGCCGCGGCGCGGATGACAGCGCGGACTCCGGCAACGCGGCGTGCGGAAACGCCGGCAACGGCGGCGCCGGCTCGCACGGAGGCAGCGCGCACGGCGGCCACGGCGGGGCCGCGGGCTCGGCGAGCGCGCGCGGTGGGGCCGCCCGCTCCCGTCACTCGGACTGACCCACCGACCACTGTGGAGGAACTGCGGGAGCGGGGGTGCGGACACCCCGCTCCCGCTACCATCCGCCCACGGTGAAACCCACACGCACCACCGCGGAGGCGCTCGACCGCGGCCGGGCGCTGCACGAGAGCGTTCCCCGCTCGAGCCATGCGGGCTGGACCCCGCCCCCCGGCCGCCCCGACCCCGTCGCCCTCCTCGAGGAGCAGAACCGCGGCCGGGTCGAGGAGCTGGTGCCGATCCGCTGGGGCCGCATGCTCCAGTCCCCCTTCGCCTTCCTGCGGGGGTCCGCGGTGGTGATGGCGACCGACCTCGCCACCACGCCGGCGACGGGGATCCTGGTGCAGGCGTGCGGCGACGCCCACCTCGCCAACTTCGGCACCTTCGCCTCCCCGGAGCGCAGCGTCCTGTTCGACGTCAACGACTTCGACGAGACCCTCGGGGGACCGTGGGAGTGGGACGTCAAGCGCCTCGCCGCCAGCGCGGTGGTCGCCGGGCGCGACGCCGGCCTGTCCGAGGATGCCCGTGCGACCGCGGCCCGCGAGGCGGTGCGCTCGTATCGCACCCGGATGGCCGGTTACGCCGAGATGCCGGTGCTCGACCTCTGGTACTCGCGGGTCGACGCCGACGCGGCGAGCGCACTCTTCCAGCGCGCCGGGCGGGCCGAGTACCGCCAGGTCCTCGCCCAGGCGCACAAGCACACCTCTCAGCGGGCGGTCCCGCGGCTGACCGAGCTGACCGCGGAGTGCGGGTGCCGCATCGTCGATCACCCGCCGCTCGTCGCCCACGACCGGCTCAGCGAGGACCACGCGGCGGTTCTGGCCATCCTCGACGGCTACCAGGAGACCCTGAGCGACGAGCACCGGACGCTGCTCTCGCGGTTCTCGCTGCAGGACGTCGCCCGCAAGGTGGTCGGGGTCGGCAGCGTGGGCACGCGCTGCTACATCGTGCTCCTCGCCACCGCCGCCGGCGAGCCGCTCCTTCTCCAGCTGAAGCAGGCGATGGCGTCGGTGCTCGCGCCCCGGTGGGCGAGCAAGCCGGTGGTCGACGAAGGTCACCGGGTGGTCACCGGCCAGCGGATGATGCAGGCGGCGAGCGACATCTTCCTGGGGTGGACCCACGGGGACGGCTGCGATTTCTACGTCCGCCAGCTCTACGACATGAAGGGCTCGGCGACGGTGGCGACGATGGACGGACCGACCCTCGCCGAGTACCTCGCCCTCTGCGGCTGGAGCCTCGCCCGCGCCCACGCGCGCTCCGGGGACGCCGCGGAGATCGGCGGGTACCTCGGCGCCGGCGAGCAGTTCGACGAGGCCGTCACCCGCTTCGCCGTCGACTACGCCGAGCAGACGGCCCGCGACCACGCCGCGCTCGTCGAGGCTGCACACTCCGGCCGGGTGGTCGCGCAGACCGGCGCCTGAGTCCGCAAGAATCCCGCGGCGTTCCCGTTGCCCTGATGCGTCCCGCCCGGCTCGGGTGGGAGCGACTGGGGACGGATGGCTCGATGGAAGGGACGACCACCCACCGCAGGGTGGGTTTCGACGTCTGTGGCATCCACGTCGTGGTGACCTGGACGCCGGGGGAGCAGCCGGGTGGCCTCGGCTATACCGCCGAGCTCGTCCGCGACGGCGACGTCGCCCGCGGCCGCCTGGTACGCCACGGCAACGCCTGCTGCCTCGACGTCGCCGCGGCGCCGGCCTGGCTGCACGCCCACTGCGCGGTGCCCGCCGCCGCCCGCTCCGCGAGCGTCACCGACGGCGACACGGTGTGGCTCGAGGTGCCACCGCTGGTGCGCGCCGAGCTCGTGCTCCCGTGGCTGGAGCAGCACCGCCACGAGCTCCTGCTCGCCGCCCGCACCGCGTAGCGGATCAGCCCTCCGCGGTGAAGCGGCGCACCGCCCAGGCGGTCGCGCCCACCAGCCCGGCGTCGGTGCCGAGCGCCGCGGGGACCACCCGGCAGCGACGCAGCGGGACCGCGAAGGCGATCTCCCCGATCGCGGCACGGAGCGGGGTGAAGAGCAGCTCGCCGGCGCCGAGGAGGCCGCCGCCGATGGCCACCACCTCGGGGCTCAGCACGTTGACGATGCCGCCGATCGCCCGGCCGAGGGCGCGCCCGGCCTCGTCGAAGAGGCGTCCGGCGAGGGCGTCGCCCGCCTCGGCGGCGGCCTGCACGTCGCGGGCGTCGAGCGAGTCGCCGACCGCGGCGAGCCGCGATCGCTCCCCCGCGGCGAGGGCGGCCCGGGCGCGCTCGGCGATCGCCGTCCCCGAGGCGATCCCCTCGAGGCAGCCGGCGTGACCCTGCCCGCAGGGTGGACCGTCCAGGTCGGCGGGCACGTGCCCGAGCTCGCCCGCGGTGCCGGCGGCGCCGGTGACGAGCTCGCCGTCGAGGATCAGCCCGCCCCCCACCCCGGTGCTCACGGTGAGGAAGACGAAGTCCCGGGTGCCCCGCCCCGCCCCCGCCGTCCACTCCGCGAACGCCGCGAGGTTGGCATCGTTCTGGACCGCGACCCGGCAGCCGAGCCGGTCGGCGAGCAGCCGCCCGGCCTCGATCCCCTCCCAGCCGTGGAGGTTGGGAGCCGCGTAGACGAGACCCGTCCGCGGGTCCACCGGGCCCGGCAGGCCGATCGCCACCCCCACGGGCGCCACCCCTGCGGGGTGGGATGGCGCACCGGCGTCCCGTGGGTCGCGGGCCCGGTGGCCACCGCCGCGCGGATCAGCGAGCCCCCGAGGTCGACCCCGACCAGGGGGCGGCTCACCGGGGCGGGCTCTCCGACGTCGCCGTGACCCCCGCCTCGCCGGGGTCGACGAGCGAGTGCCAGTGGGCGCTGCCGGCGAGCGCCTCGGCCTCGGGCGGCCCCCAGCTCCCCGCGGGATAGGGGTACACCGGGCCGGGGTTGCGGAGGACCGGCTCGACGAGCGCCCAGCCGCGCTCCACCTCGTCCTCGCGGATGAAGAGGGTGTGGTCGCGGTGGAGCACGTCGTGGAGGAGACGCTCGTAGGCCTCCGGTGGGGAGGTCTTGAAGGAGTTGCCGTAGGCGAAGTCCATCCGCACCCGCTGGGTGCGCACCTCGGGACCGGGCTGCTTGGCGACGAAGGTGAAGGCGATCCCCTCGTCGGGCTGGACCCGGATCACCAGGTGGTTGGAGTGGATCGGATGCTCGTTGCTCGCGCCCGTGAAGAGGTGGAACGGGACGTCCTTGAAGGCGATCGTCACCCTGCTCTCCCGCGCCTGCAGCCGCTTGCCGGTGCGGAGCAGGAAGGGGACGCCGGCCCAGCGCCAGGAGTCGATGTCGAGGCGGAGCGCCGCGTACGTCTCGGTGGTCGAGCCGGGCGACACCCCCGGCTCCTCGCGGTAGCCGCGAACCTGCTGGCCGTCGATCACCCCGGCGGTGTACTGGCCGCGCACCACCTTCGCCGGGTCGACGGGATGGCAGGCGTCGAGCACCTTCACCTTCTCGTTGCGCAGCGCCTCGGCGTCGAAGGTCACCGGCGGCTCCATCGCGGTGATGGCGAGCACCTGGAACAGGTGGTTCTGGACGATGTCGCGAATCGCCCCGGTCTCCTCGTAGAAGGCGCCGCGCTGCTCCACCCCGAGCGACTCGGCGACCGCGATCTCGACCTGGGTGATGCAGTCGCGGTTCCACACCCGCTCGAAGACGGCGTTGCCGAAGCGGAAGACGAGCAGGTTCTGGACCGTCTCCTTGCCCATGTAGTGGTCGATCCGGAAGATGCGCTCCTCGGGGAGGACGCGGTGGAGCGCGTCGTTGAGCGCCCGCGCCGACTCGAGGTCGTGGCCGAAGGGCTTCTCGATGATCAGCACCGCCCGCCTCGCGATCCCGCTGCGGTCGAGGTCACCGACCAGGGAGACGAAGGCCGACGCCGGGACCGCGAGGTAGACGACGCACTCGTCCTCGCCGAGGCGCGCGGCGAGCGCGTCCATGCCGTCGGTGGTGCTGACGTAGTCGAGTCGCTTCTCGAAGCGCTCGAACACGGCGTCGTCGAGGCCGGTGCGCGAGTGCGCAGCGACGCCCTCGCGGGCGTGCCCGCGAAAGTCGTCCGCGCTCCACTGCTCGGTGGCGTAGCCGATGATCCGTCCACGTTCGGGGAGCAGGTTCTCGGCCTCGAGGTTGTAGAGCGCAGGGATGAGCTTGCGGGCGGAGAGGTCACCGGACGCGCCCACGACGACGATGTCCTGGGGGTCGGTCCGGCAGAGCGCCATCGCCGCTGCGCCTGAGCCTCAGCGCTGCTGCAGGTGACGGAGGGTGGAGTCGAGCACCTTGACGGCGATGGCGAGCAGGAAGAGGGCGAGCACGGTGTAGAAGAGCGGCAGCTCCGCGCCCGGCGTCGTCCAGTCGTAGATCGCGAGGACACCGGCGAGCAACAGCCCCACCGTGGTCAGCACCAGCAGGGACACCACCATCCGGGTGGCGCCGTCGAGCTGGGGCCTGCCCCGGAGCGCCACCGCCGGGCTCGGCGAGAGCTCGCCACCGGGGAACCAGTGGCGCCCGATGGCGTCGAGCACCTGGACGCCGACGCCGCCGAGGAAGATCCCGAGCACCGTGTAGAAGAGGGGCAGCTCGGCGTCGGGGGTCGTCCAGTCGTAGATGGCGAGGACGCCGCCGAGCACCAGCCCCACCGTGGCCACCGCCATACAGAGGACGGTGAACCAGGTGGCGATGCCGAGATCCGGCAGGCGGGCGGCGAGCCGTTCCATCACCGGCTCGCGCTCGACCTCCTCGGCCGGCAGCTCGTAGTACTTGAAGTAGATGTCGGGGGTGGCGGTGAGCCCGGAGACGCGGACCTGGGTGCCGAGCTCGGCCTGTGCGGTCGCCTCCTCGGGGACGGCCTCGGCGATCAGCCCCGGCTGGGGACCGGGATAGAGGCGCCGCTCCTCGCGGCGGCCGTCGGGGTACTCGAGGCGGAGCAGGCCGCAGCGCGGGCAGTGCCACGCCTTGATCGGGAGCCCGCCCACCACCGGCCCGTAGTACATGGTGGTCCGGCGCGGCCCCTCGGGACCCTGCGCGTCCTGGTAGGGGGCGAACTCGTGCGCCATCACCCCCACGACCGGGGCGGGGTGCTCGCACTCCTCGGGGGTGGGGGGCGAGGTCGTCGCTTCGGCGAGGGACATCGGGGGCGATTGTACCGGGGCGGGCGCGGGGGTCAGGGCCGGCGGGCGCCGCGGGGGCGCGCCACCGGGCCCCTCCCCCGCTCCGCCCGGGCGATCTCCACGGCGCGGGTGTGGGCCGCGGCCTCGAGACGGTCGTCGAGGGGCGGCAGCGGCGCGGCGGTCGACTCGCCGTCGCGGTGGGCGACCGCGGCGGCGAGCAGCCAGTCGGCGAGTGCGGGGTTCTTGGGGAGGAGGGCGCCGTGGAGGTAGGTGCCGACGACGCGGCCGGCGACGACGCCCTCGCCGGCGTCCTCCCCGTTGTTCCCGCCGCCGACGACCACCCGGCCCAGGGGACGCAGCCCGGGCCCGAGGTGGGTGCGGCCGCCGTGGTTCTCGAAGCCGACCAGGGTGGGCTCGGCGAGCCCCATCGACGCCTCGGCCTCGACGAGGACGTTGCCGATCCAGCGGTCGTCGCCGGCCCGGCTGCGCAGGTCGAGCAGGCCCAGGCCCTCGAGGACCCGGCCCTCGGCGTCGACGTAGTCGTGGCCGAGCAGCTGGTAGCCGCCGCAGACCGCGAGCACCGCCACCCCGCCGTCGACCGCGCGCTCGAGCGAGGCGCGCTTGTGCTCGGCGAAGTCGGCGAAGACGCCGCTCTGGTCGCGGTCCTGGCCGCCCCCCATGAAGAGGAGGTCGCAGGCCTCGAGGTCGGCGGGGCCGGCCTCGATCGGCACCACCTCGACCTCGATGCCCCGCCACTCGGCGCGGCGACGGAGGCTGCAGACGTTGCCGACGTCCCCATAGATGGTCATGGCGCGCGGATAGAGGTGGCCGAGGCGCAGCGGGCGGCTCATCCCCGCTGCTCCCAGAAGGCGCCCACCGCCCCGGCGCGCTGGGCCACGGCGCGGAGCTCGAGCATCGCGGTGTAGGTGGGCACCACCACCGCCTCCTCGCCGGGCGCGGCCCGCGAGGCGAGCACCCGCAGGGCGGCGGCGGGGTCGGGCTCGACGGTCACCTGCTCGGCGGCCATCCCCGCGTACTTGAGCCGCAGCGCGAGGTCGTGGGCGCGACGCCCCGAGGCGACGACGTGGGGCCGGTGGGACGAGCGGGCCAGCCGCTCGAAGTCGACGTCCCAGAGCCAGGAGACGTCGCGGCCGTCGGCGACCAGGTCGTTGATCGCGATGAGGTAGTTGTGGGTCGCCCCCAGCTCGTCGGCGGTGCGCAGCACGACGTCGAGGCCCGCGGGGTTCTTGGCGAGGAGCAGGCGCAGCTCGCGGTCGTGCAGCCGCAGCCTCTCCATGCGGCCGAAGCGGGGCCGGAAGCCGGCGACGGCGGCGGCCACGGTCGCGGCGGGCACGCCGAGGGTGGTGGCGGCGGCGTGGGCGGCGACCAGGTTGTAGGCGTTGTAGATGCCGCCGACCGCGGCGTCGAGAACGGTGCCGTCGTCGAGCTCGAGGCGCTGGCGGTCGAGCGACGCCGCGGTGATCCGCCGCACCGCCACCGCCGGTCGCGGACGCGCGAAGTCGCAGCGGGTGCAGCGGTAGCTGCCACAGTGGGCCAGAACGACCCGGTCGAAGTGGAGCGGCGCCCCGCACCGTGGGCAGGTGCGTGCGTCGGCGGCGTGGGGGACGCCGTCGAGGAGCTGGTCGTCGGCGTCGATGCCGACGTAGACGACGCCCTCGACCCCCTCGCACTGCGCCACCACGAGCGGGTCGTCGGCGTTGGCGACGACGTGGGCCCCGCGGGGCAGCCGGCGCAGCCCGTCGCCGATGCGCCGCGCCGTGGTCTCGAGCTCGCCGGAGCGGTCGAGCTGGTCGCGGAGCAGGTTGAGCACCACCACCAGGCGCGGGCGCAGCTCGAGGACGGCGCGCTCGAGGGAGAGCTCGTCGACCTCGAAGACGGCGCGGTCGGCGCGCGCGCCTCCGAGCGGCCGCGCCTGCGCCACCGCCGCCGCCACCAGCCCGAAGACGAGGTTGGCGCCGCTCGCGTTGGTGAGCACGCGCTCCCCCGAGGCCTCGAGCGCGGCGGCCACCAGCCCGGTGGTGGTGGTCTTGCCGTTGGTGCCGGAGACGAGGACGCTGCCCCGCGGCAGCGCGGCGCCGAGCTTGGCGAGCACACCGGGATCGATGGCGAGGGCGACGTCGCCGGGAATCGTCGTGCCCCCGCCCCGGCCCAGCCCGCGGCTGGCGGTGGCGGCGAGCTTGCCGGCGAGCACCGCGGCCCCGAGCCGCGGGTCCGGTCTCACCGGACCTCCGCGGGGACCGGGATGGTGCGGCATCCGCGGGCGGCGAAGCCGGCGGCAAGGGCGGCGGCGGCGAGCTCGGCGGCGGCCTGCGGCGAGCCGGCGAGGGCGAAGGCCGCGCCCCCGCTGCCGGTGAGGTGCCAGTCCGCCCCCACCCGGGCGCGCAGCCGGCAGAGCTGCTCGCCGAGCAGCGGGGCGGCGCGGCAGGCGGCGGCCTCGAGGGCACTGCCGCAGTCGTCGGAGGTGGGAGGCCGCCCCGCGGCGAGCCGCTCGGCGACCCGGCCGGCGCGCCCGTCCCCGCGGCGCTCGCCGTTGAGGAGCGCGGCGTAGGCGGCCGCGGTCGAGGACTCCCCGGCGACGGCGACGGCGAGGTGGAGGGGAGGGCACGGCAGCCGGGTCAGCAGCTCCCCCCGGCCGGTGGCGAGCACCGCCCCGCCGGCGAGCGCGGCGGGCACGTCGCTGCCGAGCTCGGCGGCGGCGGCGGCGACCGCGTCCTCCGGTGGCGCGAGGCCGGCGCGGCGGAGAAGGGCGGCACCGGCGCGGAGCACGGCGGCGGCGTCCGCCGAGCCACCGCCCACGCCGGCGGCGACGGGGAGCCGCTTGTCGAGCCAGACCTCGGCGTCGAGCCCGCCACCGGCGAGGCGGAGCAGGGTCGCGGCGGCCCGGGCCACGAGGTTCTCGGGTCCGTGCGGGACACCGCCGGCGGCAGGGCCGCTCACCCGGAGCCGGACCTCGCCGGCGCCCGGCCGCAGCCTGACCCCGACCAGGTCGTGCCAGTCGAGCGGGACGATCACGGTGGCGACGTCGTGGTAGCCGTCGGGACGGCGGCCGGTCACCTCGAGGGCGAGGTTCACCTTGGCGGCGGCGGGAACGACGATCACGCTGGCGACGGTAGCGGGAGACGGGTGTCCGATGCCGGGCGGCGGAGCGACGGCGAAGCTGCTGCTATACTCCCGCGGCCGGTCGCGCACCTGCCGACGCGCGCCCAGATCAGAGGAGTCCCGTGGCCAATTCCCGCTCCGCCCGCAAGCGGATCCGTTCCAACGAGCGCAAGCACATCCGCAACCGGGCGGTCCGCTCGGCGGTGCGCACCAGCATCACCAAGGCGCGGCGCTCGCTGCTGGGCTCGCTCCCCACCATCGACAGCGAGGAGCAGGTGCTCGCCGCGGTGCGCGCCCTCGACCGCGCCGCCGAGAAGGGCATCCTCCACCGCAACAACGCCAAGCGGCGCAAGTCGCGGCTGATGTCGATGGCGCACAAGCTGGTCACCGCCGCCGCCACCGGCGAGCAGGCTGCCGCCCGCGCCGTCGCGGTCGGCGGCGAGAAGGGCCGTTCGCGTGCGAAGGCCAAGAGCGCAGCGAAGCCGGCGGCCACGACCAGGACGGCCGCCGCCAGGACGCCCGCCGCCAAGACGCCCGCCGCCAAGGCTCCGGCCCGGCCCGCCTCCAGGACGACGAAGCCCAAGTCCTCGTCCTGAGCTCACCGGGCTCCCAGGAGCTCGCCGCTGGCGCGCAGCGCGAAGGCGCGCAGGCCGGACGTGTCGTCGAGCTCGCCCATCTTCACGCCGGCGTCGAGGCGCTGGAGGCGGCGCAGCCAGTCGGCGACCAGGTCGGGAGACACCCGGCCCGCCCAGCGGGCCACCCGCTCGGCGCGCCACGGGGGAAGGCCGAGCCGGGCGGCGACCGCGGGGGCACCACCTCCGGCGCTCAGCACCTCGGCGGCCGCGAGCACCTCGCGGAGCTGGCCGGCGAGGATGGAGAGCAGGTACAGGGGTGAGATCCCGTCCTCGATGAGGGTGTCGACGGCGGCGGCCCCGCGCCCGTGGGGCGGGGTGAGCAGACGCTCGATCACGTCCCAGGTCGCGAGCTGCTCGGCACCGCCGGCGAGGATACGGACGTCCTCGAGCGTCACCGTCCGGCCCCCCGCGGAGAAGGCGACGAGCTTGTCGAGCTCGCTGTCCATCCGGCCGAGGTCGGCGCCGACGACGAGGAGGAGGTGGTCGACGGCGCCGCGGGGCAGGCGGATCCGCCGCTCCGCCAGCCGGCGGTCCACCCAGCCGCGGAGCTCGCGGCCGCGCAGCAGGGGGTGCTCGGAGATCCTCCCCCGCAGCCGCTGCACCGCCTTGAGGACGGGGTTCGCCGGGGTCACCCGGGTGTGGGCGACGAGGCAGACCGAGGTGCTCGGCGCCCGGCTCTCGAGGGCGGCGGCGAGCGCCTCGGCGCTGTCGGCGCCGCGCCTCGGCCGCTCGGAGAGCTGGGGCGGGTCGCGGACGAGCACGTGGCGCCGGGCGTCGAGGAAGGGCAGCTCGATGAGGCTGCGGCGCAGCCCGTCGAGGCGCGTCGGGGCGTCGAGCACCTCGACGCTGAACTCGCTGGCGCTGGCCTCGCGGGCGGCGGCGAGCCAGCCCCGGGCCTCCCGGTCGACGAGGAAGCGCTCCTCGCCGTGGACGAGGAGCAGCTCGGCGGGCGCCGCCATCAGGGCGTCTCCAGGGACGCGGCGATGATGGCGAGCACGGCCTCGCCGTACATGTCCTTCTTGCCCTTGCCGACCCCCGGCACCGCGAGCAGCTCGTCGTTCGTGGTCGGGCGGCGTCGCGCGAGCTCGACGAGAGTGCGGTCCGGGAAGACGACGAAGGGCGAGTAGTTACGCTCCCGGGCGGTCTCGGTGCGCCAGCGCCGCAGCCGTCCGAAGAGCGCCTGGGCCTCGGCGTCGAGCTCCTCGTCGACGGCGGCGGCCCTGGCGGCGCGCGGCGGTCCCTCGGCCCGGGGGTCGGCGATCTCGAGCTGCACGTCGCCGCGCATCGCCTCCACCCCGCGCGGGGTGATGTCCACCGTCGGGTAGCGGTCGTTGCCGACCTGCAGCGCCCCGGCGTCGGTGAGCCGGCGGAGCAGCTCGACCACATCGGGCTCCCGCCAGCCGCGGAGCGCCCCGAAGGTCGGGATGCCGGAGGCGCCGCCGAGCTCGCGGCTCTGCGAGCCCACCAGCACCTTGGCGAGCTTCACCACCCCCACCCGACCCCGCAGCCGCGCGACCGCGCTCAGCGCCTGGCGGACCGGGGTGGGGTCGAGCGCCGGCCCGACGGGGGCGGCGGCGCCGGTGCAGACGTCGCAGCCGCTGCCGCAGTCGACCGCCGAGGCCTTCTCGCCGAAGTACTCGACGACGTCGCGATGGCGGCAGCGCCTCCCCGCCAGGTAGTCGAGCAGCCGCCCGAAGCGCGCCGTCGCCGCCCGGCGGTGGGCGGCGACCCGGCCGTGGTCGACGGGGAGCAGGTGCGCGGGCATCGGCGTCGCCACCCCGCCCTCGATCACCCCCGCGTCGCGCAGAAGCTCTCGGGCGGCGTCGCCGGCGCGGTCGGAGAGCGCGCGGACGAACGCGTCGCGGTGCACCACCCGGCTCCACGCCCCGGGGTCGTACCCCTCCTCCACCAGGGAGCGGTGCACCGCCCCCACGGTCGCCGCGTCGGGGTGCGCGGTCTCGATGAAGAACTCGGGCAGCCGCCGGTCGGCGCCGGTGTGGACGACGACGCAGACCGCGGGCAGGCCGTCGCGCCCCGCCCGCCCCGCCTGCTGGTAGTACTCCTCGAGCGAGAGGGGCAGGCCGGCGTGGATGACCTGGCGCACCGTCGGGATGTCGACGCCCATCCCGAAGGCGCTGGTGGTGACCGCGACTCGCACCTCGCCGGAGGCGAAGCGCTCCTGGGCGAGCGACCGCTCCTCGGCGCCGAGCTCGGCGTGGTAGAGCATGGTCGGATGGCGGCGCTCGAGCCGCGCCGCCAGCGTCGTGGCCCGGGCGCGGGTGCCCGCGTAGACGATGGTGTGGCCGCCACCGGGTACCGGGTCGACGCGGTGGTGGCACCCGACGCCGCACTCGACGGGCGAACCCGTGCACCGCCTCGAAGGGGCGGCGCAGCCCCAGCCGCTGGGCGATGTCGGCACGCACCTCCGCGGTGGCGGTCGCGGTGCAGGCGACGAGCTGGACGGGGGCGAGCGCCGCCGCGACCTCGCCGATCCGCAGGTAGTCGCGGCGGAAGTCGTGGCCCCATTCGGAGATGCAGTGCGCCTCGTCGACGACGATCCTGCATGGCCGCACCCGGTCGAGCATGTCGCGCAGGTCGGTGCGGACCAGCCGCTCCGGGGCGACGTAGAGGAGCCGGACCGCGCCGTCGCGGTAGGCGCGCTCGATCCGCCGCTGCTCGGGCGCGTCGAGGTTGGAGTGGAGCGCCGCGGCGGCCACGCCGAGCTGTTGCAGGGCGTCGATCTGGTCCTTCATCAGCGCGATCAGCGGCGACACGACCACCGTCGGCGCCTCGGTGAGCACCGCCGGGAGCTGGTAGCAGAGTGACTTGCCGCCGCCGGTGGGCATCACCACCATGGCGTCGCGGCCGCAGAGCACCGCCTCGACGACCTCGCGCTGCCCGGCCCGGAAGCCGTCGTGCCCGAAGTGGCGGCGAAGGCCGTCCAGGAGCTCATCGGCTGCCAGCGCCATCCCCCGCATTAAAGGAGGTCTCCGCTGCCGGCCGTGGTCATGCCGGCTGCAGGCCGGCCGGACCGCCGGCGTACTCGAGGCTGCCGTCGAGGGCGGTCGAGCGCACCGGGACGCCCGGGTCGCCCGGGGGCCTCGGCGCCCGGGCGCTCGGCACCGCGAGCAGCCGGGGACGCGCGGCTGCCAGCAGCACCGGGGCGACCGCCCCCCGGGCGGGAGTGACCACCAGGTCGCTGACGAGCGAGCCTCCCTGGGCGCCGGCGAGCTCCTCCTGCCCGGGCGGCGCCAGCGCCCCGAGGATGAGCGCCGCCCCGCCGGGATCGGCCACCTGGAGGGCGCCGGCGGGCTGTCCCGTGTCGGGTGGCGGGCCGAGGAGCAGCCGCCAGCGGGTGGCGTGCCACATCCACGTCCGCCCCGAGGGTGCGCGCACCACCGCCGCCCCGGCCGAGCGGAGCTCGCCGATCACCCCCGAGGCGCCGGGCCCGAGTGCGGCGTCGGGTGCCACCACCGCGTCGACCCGGTACCCGGTGGCGAGCCCGGAGAGGCCGGCGACGGTGCTGCGGTCGCCACCGGTGAGCACCACCAGGTCGAGGCCACGCGTGAGTGGAGGGAGTGCGCGTCCCAGGGCCGCGGTGAGCCGCAGCGGGTCCGAGCCGCCGTCGACCAGGGCGGTGGCGCCGTCGGCGGTGCGCACCAGGGTCGCCGCGGAACCGCCGGTGTCGAGGACGGTGACGTGGAGCCGGCCATCGGGTCGGGAGAGCAGCAGGAGCACGGCGGCGGCTGCGGCCACCGCCGCGGCCGCTCCGACCACAACGCCGCGTCGCGCATCGCCGCCCAGCCGCACCCCGAGCGCGCCCGCTCCGAGGCCGGCGAGCAGCGCCCACGTCCAGGCCCGTGGCCAGGCGCCGAGGTGGAGGGCGGCGAGCGGACAGGCGGCGAGCACCCGGGCGAGCTCGACGATCGCGGTCACCATCAGGCCGCCGGCGGCGAGGAGCGGCCAGCCGAGGGCCGGCGCGGCCGCCGCCACCGCCGCCCCGGCCCCGCCGAGGACGACGACCGCAGGCACCGCCGGGATCACCACGGCGTTGGCGAGCGGGCCGGCGAGGGAGAGCACCCCGAAGGTCGAGGCCATCACCGGGACGGTCGCGAGCTGGGCGGCGAGGGTGACCGCGAAGGGCTCGGCGAGCCACCGCGGCCCCGGCACCCGGGCGGCGATCGGGCCGGCGAGGAGAAGGATGCCGAGAGTGCCGAGGAAGGAGAGCTGGAATCCGACGTCGGCGCTGAGCCGCGGCTCGACCGCGAGGAGGACGGCCGCGGTGACGGCGAGGAGGGCGAGCGGCTCGACCCGCCGGCCGGAGCCCCGGGTGAGCAGCGAGACCCCGGCCATCAGCGCGCTCCGCATCGCCGCGGCGCCGCCCCCGGCGATGCCGACGTAGGCGGCGACCGCGGGCCCGAGGAGCAGGAGGCGGCGGCGCGGCCCGGCGCCCATCAGCGTCGCCACCCGGGTGAGCAGCCCGATGACGATCGCGACCTTCAACCCGGACGTGGCCACGAGGTGGATCAGCCCGGCGTCTCGGAGCGCCGCGGCGACGTCGGCGGGCAGGGTCCCGTGGATGCCGAAGGAGATCTCCAGGAGCAGGGTCGCGGCCACCGGGGGGAGCGCCGCGCCGACGGCGGCGGCGATGCGGCCGCGGACGGCGGCGAGCACCCTGGCCGGCCGGGGCGGACCGGTGGCGAGGCGGACGAGCCGGGGCGAGACCGCCACCGCGGCGATCCCGTCGCGCTGCAGCGCCGCCGCCGAGGTGGCGCCCGGGCGCTCGCCCGGCGGACGCAACCCGGCGGCCTCGACCCGGACCCGGTCGCCGGGCCCGAGGTCGGAGCGGCCCCGCAGGACGGCGAGCACCCCACCCGCCACCCGCCGGTCGCCGCCGGCGTCGGCGAGCCGCTCGG
>VBHE01000364.1:0-3153 GCA_005889515.1 Chloroflexota bacterium
TGGCGATGTGGGTGATCCTCCTCGCGCTGATCGGCACCGGGGCGGTGCTCGGCCTGCGCTGGCGGCGGGCGCGGATGGCGGCCTGCGCTGCGGCGCCTCCGGCGGGGGCGGGGGCGAGGCGGCGACGATGAGCCGGGCGGGCCGGCTGCTCGTGGTCGCGCTCGCCGTCTGCCTCGGCACCGTGCTCGCTCCCGCGTCGGCGGCCAGGGCGTCGGCGCCCGCCACCCGGCCGGCGACGACCTACCCGCCGCCCACGACCCTGCTCGAGGTCTCCCGCTTCCGCTACTGCAACAACGCGCCCTGCGACCCCGACGCCCAGGGCTACGTGCGCGGCCCGTCGGGCCCGGTGCCGGGCGCCGACAACCCCGCCGGCTTCATCCGGGTCATTCCCGGCCGGCGGATCACCTGGACGTACGCCGACGACGCCTGCGACGCCTTCGCGACCCCGCCCCTCGACTGCCCGGGGCACGAGGTCCGGCTCGAGAACGGCACCCCGCAGGGGAGCGAGCCGCTCGGCTTCCTCCCCGGAAGGACGCCAGGCCCGGGACGCTCATCCGCTACTTCTGCAGCATCAGGAACCACTACGCCGGTGGCCTCACCGGCGTCCTCGAGGTGGTCAACCCGGTCCGCGGCTGACGCGGCGATCGAGCGGTAGCATGGGGGCGCCCGCCCCGGGGTCCCTCCGCGGGGACGCATCCACATTGAGGAACGTTCATGGCGCTCTTCCGGCGCGAGAACATCGCCGTCCCCGACGAGCGGAAGGACCAGATCGTCTACAAGTGGCCGGACCTCCAGATCCGCCGCTTCACCAAGGCGATCGTCGCCCCCGACGAGGTCGCGGTCTTCCTCTACCAGGGGCAGGTGATCGGCACCATGCCGCCCGGCCGCCACCAGGTCGACGCCACCGAGCTGCCCTTCCTCGGCATGTTCAAGGACATGCTGACCGGAGGCAACGCGTACCGCACCGAGCTCTACTTCGTGTCCTCGCGCGAGATCCGCGACCGGTTCGGCGGCCGGATCGACGAGGTGCAGGATCCGCAGACGGGGATGCTCGTCACCCTGCGCGTCTTCGGCGACTACGTCCTCAAGGTGACCGACCCGGCGACCCTGATCACCAAGTACGGCGGCACCCAGAACGTCCCCGACAACAGCAAGTTCACCGATCTCTGCGACGACCTGCTGCTGCGCGCGCTTCGCCAGGATCTCACCAGGAACATCGTGCGCAACGGCTGGCCGGTGCTCGGGCTCGCCGCCTACAGCGACGAGATCGAGAAGACGACCATCGACGGCGGGAACGAGCGCCTCGCGGAGTACGGGCTCGGCCTGGTCGGCCTCACCAACTTCGTGATCAGCCTCGACGACGAGACCGAGGCGGAGCTCCGCCGTCTCGCCAAGGACACGGCCTACTCGCGTCTCGCCGGCGGCTTCCAGCAGTACGCCGCAGGCGAGATGGCGCTCGGCGCGGGCGAGGGGATGGCCAAGGGCGGCTCCGGCGTCGCCGGCGCCTTCATCGGCGCGGGTCTCGGCATGGGCGGAGCAGCCGCCCAGCCGCCACCCCCCGGTCCCGCGCCGCCTGCCGCCCCCGGGTTCGCCGGAGGTGGCGGCGGCTACGCCACCCAGCAGCCGGCCCCCGCGGCGGTGAGCTGTCCCTCCTGCCGGACGTCGAACCCCGCGGGCTCGAAGTTCTGCTCGTCGTGCGGCGGCTCGCTCGCGCCGCCCACGGTGAGCTGTCCGTCGTGCCAGGCGTCGAACCCCGCGGGCTCGAAGTTCTGCTCGTCGTGCGGCACCTCGCTCGCGCCGGTCGCGAAGACCTGCGCCGGCTGCGGCGCCGAGCTGGGCGCGGACGCGAAGTTCTGCCCCGGCTGCGGCAAGCCCGCCGCCGACGCCGGCCCCACCCCGCCGGCGACCGCATGACCGCGACCCTCCTCGCCGTGGATGGCCTGCTGGCGCGAGCCGGCGGCGGCCACAGCTTCGGCGGCGGCGGAGGAAGCAGCGGTGGCCTCCGCGGGAGCGGGGGAAGCAGCTTCAGCAGCGGTGGCGGCCACGGGTTCTTCTTCTTCCCCTTCTTCTTCGGGGGAGGGGGCGGGGGCGGGGCCATCCTCGGCCTGATCCTCTTCATCGTGATCCTGGTGGTGATCGTCGTCGTGATCGCCCGAGTCCTCGCCATGTTCCGCACGCCCCGGCCGCTGGGGGCGAGCGCCGACCTCGGCTCGTCGTACGGGGCGGGATCGGTCCCCGCCCCACCGCCGAGCTCCTCGAGTCCCTACGACGACACCCGTCCCATCGGCGTCCCCGAGGGGCTGCGCGGAGCGATGCTGCCGGGGAGCTCACCGGTGGCGATGGCCTCCGACGGCGTCCCCGAGGGGGTCGCGGCGATCACCGCCCACGACCCCGCCTTCGACGAGAGCGCCTTCATCGGTGAGGCCGAGCGCGCCTTCTTCGTCGTCCAGCAGGCGTGGACCGAGCTCAAGCCCGACCTCAGCCGCCGGGTGATGGCGGACGGCATCTGGCAGCAGCACCGCACCCAGATCGAGCAGTACGTCGCCCAGGGGCGGCGCAACGTGCTCGAGCAGCTCGCCGTCGGCAGCGCCCGCATCGTCGGCGCCCACAGCGACCAGAGCTACGACACCCTCACACTGCGTTTTCTCGCCGCCTGCGCCGACTACGACGTCGACGTGAAGAGCGGGAAGATCGTCCGCGGTGACCGCAGCGTCGGCCAGTGGACCGAGGACTGGGTCTTCCAGCGCGCGTCGTCGGCGACCACCAAGCCCCAGGGCGGCACCCTCTCGTCGAAGTGCCCGAACTGCGGCGCCCCCCTCGACCTCGACCTCGCCGGCGTCTGCTCCTACTGCAGGGCCCCGGTCATGAGCGGCAAGTACGACTGGGTGCTCACCAGAATCGACCAGGTGTAGCCCGCTTGTAGGGACGCGGCCGGCTGGGGGACACCGCTCGGCGGGGACGCCGGCGATCGCTGCGCGATCGACTCGGCTCGATTGCGGCGCCCGGGGCAAGGGCGCCTCCATACGCCCCCGCGCCGCGCTGTCCCCCACCCGTCCGCTGCGCCGAGCGAGAACACGTGATCGATTCCGTCTCGTGGGCAAGAGAAAAGGGCGGCGCATGCGCGCCGCCCTTTTCCGAGCCGATGAGGGCTCA
>VBHE01000364.1:3203-3544 GCA_005889515.1 Chloroflexota bacterium
GTGGGCGCCCTCGCCGCCGGCGCCGGGGTGGCCGTCGCCGTCGGGGGTGCCGGGGCCCGGACCGCCGGGGGCCGAGCCGGTCTGGGCGTAGACCGCCTCGCCGATCTTGGAGATGCTCGCCTGCAGGTCGTCGTGGGCCCGCTTGATGGCGTCGTTGTCGTTGGCGGCGATGGCGTCGCGGATCGCCTTGACCTTCGTCTCCATCTCGGTGCGCAGGTCGGCCGGGACCTTGTCGCCGGCGTCCTTGAGCGCCTTCTCCGCCTGGTACGCGAGCTGGTCGGCGTGGTTGCGGGTCTCCACCGACTCGGCGCGCCTGCGGTCCTCCTCGGCGTGCGCCTCGG
>VBHE01000007.1:0-3786 GCA_005889515.1 Chloroflexota bacterium
AGGAGATCGTCCGCGAGACCCAGGGACGGCCGATGAGCCCCGACGACGAGATCATGGTCGTCGACGACGACGGCCGGCCGGTGCCCGCGGGCGAGCCCGGCATCCTGCTCACCCGGGGTCCCTACACCATCCGCGGCTACTACCGGGCGCCGGAGCACAACGCGCGTGCCTTCACCGCCGACGGCTGGTACCGCACCGGCGACGTGGTCCGGGTGCACCCCAGCGGCAATCTCGTCGTCGAGGGGCGCGACAAGGACATGATCAACTGCGGCGGCGAGAAGATCTCCGCCGAGGAGGTCGAGAACCTCGTGTACCTGCTGCCGTCGGTTCGCATCGCCGCCGCCGTCGCCATGCCCGACCCCGAGCTCGGCGAGCGGGTGTGCGTCTACGCCGCGCTCCGCCCGGGTGGGACGCTGACTCTCGACCGCCTCCGCGCGTCGATGGAGGAGGTGGGGGTGGCACGGTACAAGCTCCCCGCGCGTCTGGTCGTCGTCGACGCGCTGCCGACCACCGGGGTGGGAAAGATCGACAAGAAGGCGCTCCGCCTCGACATCGCCGAGCGCCTCGCCGTCGAGACGATCTCCTCGGCCAGCTCTGGAGGACAGCGATGATCGCCACCGATCTCGATCCCGCGCTCGCGCGGCTCTACGCCGACTTCGAGGCGGCGGACCTGCGCCCGCTGTGGACCCAGCGAGAGGACCTGATGCCGCTGTCGCCGCGGCCGCGCGCCCGCCCTCACGCGTGGCGATGGGACCGGCTGCGCGAGCTCGCGGCACGCGCCGGCGAGCTCGTCCCCGTCGGCCGCGGCGGGGAGCGCCGCGCCATCGCCCTCGCCAATCCCGGGCTCGCGGGCGAGCCGCACGCGACCCCGACGCTGTGGGCCGCGATCCAGTACCTCGGACCGGGCGAGGTCGCGCCCGCGCACCGCCACACCCAGGCCGCCTTCCGCTTCATCGTCGAGGGCGAGGGCGTGTGGACGGTGGTGAACGACGACCCGGTGGAGATGCGACCGGGCGACCTGCTGCTCACCGCGTCGTGGGACTGGCACGGCCACCACCACGCCGGCGATCGCCCGATGGTCTGGCTCGACGGCCTCGACATCCCGCTCGTCGGCCAGCTCGACGCCGGGTTCTTCGAGTTCGGGCCGGAGACCGTCGACCGCTCGACGCCGCATCGCTCCCGCTCCGAGGAGCTCTGGGGCCATCCGGGGCTGCGCCCCGCGGCCGCGCTCGACACCCCGAGCTCGCCGCTCATGGCGTACCGCTGGGAGCACACCGACCGGGCGCTGAGCGCGCAGCTCGAGCTCGACGCCGCCGGACACGGCGGAGCCGTCGAGCCGGGCCACGCGGCGATCCGCTTCGCCAACCCGACGACGGGGCGCGACGCGCTGATCACCCTGCGCACCGAGATGCACCGACTGCGCGCCGGGTGCGTGAGCGCCACGCGCCGCGCGACCGGGTCGGCGGTCTGGCAGGTCTTCGCCGGTACCGGCGTCGCCGAGCTCGGCGGCGAGCGGATCGAGCTCGCCGCCGGCGACCTCGTCGCGCTCCCGTCGTGGTGCCCGCTCCGCCTGCGGGCGCACACCCAGCTCGACCTCTTCACCTTCAGCGACGCGCCCGTCTACGAGGCGCTCGGCCTCCACCGCTCCGAGATCGTCCCGGAGGCGGGGTCGTGAGGCTGGCGACGATCCGGCTCGGCGACCGCACCGCGGCGGTCCGTGTCGAGGGCGACACCGCCGTCGAGCTCGGAGTGCCCGACGTCCGCGCGGTGCTCGAGCGCGGCGAGTGGCGGAGCTGGGCCGCGGCGATCGACGGGCCGCGTCACCCGTCCGCCGCCGTCGACCACGCGCCGCTGGTGCCCAATCCGTCGAAGATCCTCTGCGTCGGTCTCAACTACCGCTCGCACATCCTCGAGATGGGGCGGGAGCTCCCCACCCATCCCACCCTCTTCGCGAAGTTCGCCGACACCCTGATGGGGGCGCGCGACGACCTGGTCCTCCCCGCCGTCAGCGACGAGGTCGACTGGGAGGCGGAGCTCGGCGTCGTCATCGGCGCCGGCGGCAAGAACATCGCGCGCGGCGATGCGCTGAAGCACGTCTTCGGCTACACCGTGATCAACGACGTGAGCGCCCGCGATCTGCAGACCGCGCACATGCAGTTCTTCAAGGGCAAGACGCTCGACACCTTCTGCCCGATCGGCCCCGTCGTCGTCACCGCCGACGAGTTCGGCGATCCGCACACGAAGCAGGTGACGCTGCGCGTCAACGGGGTGCAGAAACAGAACGGCAACACGTCGGACATGATCTTCCCCATCGACGTGACGATCGAGAGCCTCTCGCGCGGCTGGGCACGCACGCCGAAGGTGTTCCTGGCGCCGGGGCAGGTGCTGCGCACCGTGATCGAGCGCGTCGGCGAGTGCGTGAACACCTGCGTCGCCGAGGGCGACGCCATGAAAGACGTCGACCTCGCCGTTGCGGAGCGGCGGCGATGACCTCGAAGCAGGCCGCGGCCCTGCCCGGCGTCGAGGTGCTTCTCGGCTGGGTCGACGAGGGACAGCGCCTGCTGGAGCAGATGGTGCATCCGCTCGACGACACCGCGGTCGGCGAGCCGTCGCGGCTGCCGGGCTGGACGCGGGGAGCGCGCAACGCCGACGCGCTGGTGAACCTGCTCACCTGGGCGCGGACGGGGACGCCGACGCCGATGTATCCCTCCACCGAGTCGAGGAACGCCGGCATCGAGGCGGGCGCCCCCAGGCCGATCGCCGCGCAGCGCGAGGACCTCGAGGCCGCGGCGCGGCGCTTCATGGAGAGCGCGCGAGCGATGACGCCGCCCGACTGGGAGAGGACGGTGCAGAGCGCGCAGGGCCGGAGCATCCCCGGGTCGGAGATCCCCTGGATGCGCGTCCGTGAGGTGTGGATCCACCTCGCCGACCTGGACCTCGGGCCCGGCTTCGAGGTGCTTCCCGACGCGGTCGCCGCCGCGCTCGTCCACGACGTCGCCGGCTGGATGGACGGCCGGGTGACGGAGCGCGTCGAGCTGGCGGGCGTCGACGGCGTGACCTTCGGCGGCTCTCCGGGGCAGCCACCCGTCCGCGTCGACGGGACCCCGCAGGCGCTCGCCGAGTGGCTGGTCGGGCGCTCACGCGGCGAGACGCTCGCGGTGGAGGGACCCTCGGCGCTGCCCGACCTCCCGCGCTGGCTCTGACCCGTCAACTCACGGCGACCGGGGCCGGAGGGCACGTTGACACCCGGCCGCGGCGCCCTCCACCATGTTCCTTGTAACGGACGTTCAGTATGGTGGTCCATGGCCCGGCAGCCCGCTCCCGCCCCCGTCCGCACCGGCGGTGACCGCCGTGCGCAGATCGCCGCCGCGGCGGCGCGGCTCTTCGCCGAGAAGGGGTACGCGGAGACGAGCATGCGCGACATCGCCGCCGCGGTGGGCATGGGGCTGGGCGCGATGTACTACCACATCGAGAGCAAGGAGGACCTGCTCGCCCAGATCCACGAGGAGTACGTCGGCAGCATCGTCGTCGAGCTCGAGCGCATCTGCGCGCGCGACCTCCCCGCGGTCGACGCGCTGTACGCGGCGGGCGAGCTGATGATGCGCCACCTCCACACCTACCGCGACCACATGGTCGCGTTCTTCAGCGAGCAGCGACGGATCCAGGGCGACCGCTTCGCCGCGGTGGCGGCGCGCCGCCGGGACTTCGAGCGGCTGCTCGAGGGGCTGCTGCGCCGGGGGGTCGACGAGGGCGCGCTGCGCGAGCACGACGTCCGTCTCACCGCGC
>VBHE01000007.1:3818-13358 GCA_005889515.1 Chloroflexota bacterium
TCCCCGCGTCCAGCCCGGCAGCCGCGACGGCTCGCCGACCGCGGTGTCGGCGCCGCGGCGAAGCGGCCCGCTCAGCGTCCCCGGTAGACGCCGGCGCGCCGCTCGGTGAACGCGGCGAGCGCCTCGTCGCGGTCGGCGGAGCGGAAGCAGGCGAGCTGGAGCCGCGCGGCGAGCCGCACCGCGTCGTCGAGCGGAAGGGTGGCGGCGCCGTCGATCGCAGCTCGCGCGGCGCGCATCGCCAGCGGCGGCAGGGCGGCGATGCGCTCGGCCACCGCCTCGCAGGCGTCGAGGAGCTCGGCGTCGGGCACCACCCGGTTCACCATCCCGATCCTCTCGGCCTCGACGGCGCCGATGTTGTCGCAGAGCAGGTGCAGCTCCTTGGCCCGCGCCTCGCCGACCAGGCGCGGCAGCAGCGCGGTCGCCCCCATGTCGGGGATCACCCCGAGACGCAGCTCGGGGAGCCCCAGCTGCGCCGACTCCGCGGCGATGCGGAGGTCGCAGGCGAGGGCGAGCTCGAGCCCGCCGCCGAGCGCGTGCCCGTGGATCGCGGCGATGGTCGTGAAGGGCGCGCCCCGCAGCCAGCGGTAGGCGTCGTACGTCCCCGCCAGGCACTCGAGATACGCCCCGTCGGTCGTCTCGGGGTCGGCGATCAGCGCCCCGAGCGCGCCGGCGCGGCCGCGGAGCACGTCGAGGTCGGCCCCGGCGGAGAACGACGGGCCGGCGCCGCGCACGATGAGCACGCGGATCTCCTCGTCGGCGCCGATCGCGCGTCCCAGCGCGGCGAGCTCCTCCCACATCTGCGAGCTCATCGCGTTGCGCCGCTCCGGGCGGTCGAGCACCAGGTGCGCCACCGGCGGGGTGCGCTCGAGGATCAACGTCTCCATCGGGGGCAGGGCGGGGACGCTCATCCGCGCACCACCGAGGTGCGGCGCCGGGGTGCGCCGAGCTCGCGTCCGGTGTAGTGGCGCAACCGCAGTGCCAGCTCGGCGCGCAGGTCGTCGGCGGAGACGACGGCGTCGAGGTACGCCTCGGAGGCGGCGCGGAAGACGTCGAGGTCGGCCATGTACTCCTCGCGGCGGGCGGCGACGTACGCCGCCCGCTCCTCCTCGTCGGCGATCGCCGCGATGCGCCGGTAGTGGATCGCGTTCACCGCCGCCTCCGGCCCCATGATCGCGAGCTTCGCCTGGGGCAGCGCGATCGTCGCGTCGGCGCCGAAGCTCGCCCCCGACATCGCCAGGTACCCGGCGCCGTACGCCTTGCGCAGCACCACGCAGATCCGCGGCACCGAGCAGTCGGCGAGCGCCTGGAGGAACTTGGCGCCGTGGCGGATGATCCCCGCGCGCTCGACCGCGCTGCCGACCATGAACCCGGGGACGTCGCAGAGGAAGAGCAGCGGCAGCCCGTACGCGTTGCAGAGCGAGACGAACTGCGCGCCCTTGTCCGAGGAGTCGCCGGTGAGCACCCCGCCCTTGCGCATCGGCTGGTTGGCGAGCACTCCGACCGCGCGTCCCTCCAGTCGCGCGAAGGCGGTGATGAGCTCGGGGGCGAAGAGCTGCCGGTGCTGGAAGACGCTTCCCTCGTCGAACAGGCCGTCGAGCACCTTGCGCATGTCGAAGGCGGTGTTCTGCGCCTCGGGGACGACGGTCGACAGCGGCGGCCCCGGCCACGGGGCACGCGGCTCCGCCGGCGGCACCGGGGTCTCCCAGTGCTGGGGCAGGTACTCGAGATAGCGGCGCACCGCCACCAGCGCCGCATCCTCGTCGGCGGCGAGGTGATCGCCGAGCCCGCTCACCCCGCAGTGCATCCGCGCCCCGCCCATGTCCTCCGAGGTGACCTCCTCGCGGGTCGCCATCTGCACCATCCGCGGTGAGCCCAGGTAGGCGGAGGCGTGGCCGTCGACCATGATCACCGCGTCGCAGAACGCGGGCATGTAGGCGGCGCCGGCGGGGGAGGAGCCGAGGAGCACGCAGATCTGGGGGATGCGCCCGCTCATCCGGCACTGGGTGAGGAAGATGCGCCCCGCGTGCTGCCGGTCGACGAAGAGGTCGAACTGCTCGTCGAGCCGCGCGCCCGCGGAGTCGACGAGGTAGACGATCGGGCAGCGCGAGCGCTCCGCCTCCTCCTGCTGGCGGTAGATCTTGCGGATGGTCTGGCGTCCCCAGGTGCCCGCCTTCACGGTGAAGTCGTTGGCGACGACACACACCGGCCGCCCGCCGATCGTGCCCATGCCGCAGACCACGCCGTCGGCGGCGAGGCCCTCGTCCATCGTCCGGGCGAGCAGCCCGTTCTCGACGAAGGAGCCGGGGTCGAGCAGCGCGGCGACGCGGTCGCGGGCGAAGCGCTTGCCCGCGGCGGCGAACGTCTCGTGGGCGGCGGCCGATCCGCCCTGCCTCGCGCGCGCGACGCGGCGGCGGAGCTCCGCGAGGGAGGCGGGCTCGGAGTCGCTCATCTTCTCAGGGGGGGCGTCCCCCCCCTCGCTGCGGCGGCACGGCCGCCTTTGCTCACCCCGCCCATTCTGATGAGCAAGCTCATGGCAGCCGGATCCCCATGAGGATGGTCGCGTACGCCTTGCCGGTCTGGTCGAAGCGCAGGGTGCGGGAGGCGCCGCCGCCGAGGGCGTTGCGGAGCACGACGTTGAGCGCCTGGATGCCGGGGAGCTCGTAGATCTCGACGTCCCCCTTCACCATGCCGCCGAGGTGGGCACGCACGAGCTCGGGGGTGAGCCCCCGGCGCAGCCGCTCCCAGGCGGCGTCGTCGCGCGCGAGCAGGCCGACGTTGGCGACGTCGCCCTTGTCGCCGGAGCGTCCGAAGGCGAGGTCGCGCACCAGCGTCACCCGCCCGCCTCCACCATGCTCATCCGCACACCCGGCTGCACGGCATCGCGCGGGACCAGGGTCGGCCACAGCGCGATCACCTCGCGCGGACGCATCGGCGAGCCGAAGGCGGTCCCCACCGCGCCGAGGCCCCAGACGTGGGTGATCTCCCGGCGCGCCGCGTCGGCCTCGGCGCGGGTGGCGGTGTGCACCGCGAAGCGCAGGCAGATCTCCGCGGGGTCGCCCGCCTGCGGAGGCGCCGCCTCGCCGTGGAGGCTGTTCATGCCCATGCGGTCGATGCGCAGCTCCAGGGGATCGACGCCGGCGACGCCGAGCCGCTCCTCGAAGAGCCGCTGCGCGAAGTCGGCGCGGGCGCGCGCGTCCGGCCACGGCACGACCACCAGCCCCTCGGCGATCCAGCCGTCGCGGTAGCCGATGAGCGCCTTGAGGGTGTCGGGCCGCGGCCGGCCACGCATCCCGCGGACCCGCACCCGGTCGATCCCCTCCTGCTCGAGCTCGACCGCGGTGAAGTCGGCGACGGCGTCGGGCATGAGGTAGCGGGCGGGGTCGTGGATCTCGTAGACGATCTGCTCCTTCACCGTCCACGGGGTCACCATCCCGCCCGAGCCGGGGAGCTTGGTGATCACCGCGTCGCCGCTCTCCGACACCTCGGCGATGGGGAAGCCGATCTCCCACGGGCGCTCCACCGAGGCGAACTGCGACGACATCCCGCCGGTCGCGCAGGCGCCGCACTCGAGCAGGTGGCCGACGATCACCGCGGCGCCGAGCCGGTCCCAGTCGGGGTCGTCGAAGGTCCAGCCGAACTCGTGCATCATCGGCCCGACGAAGAGGGCGTTGTCGGAGCAGCGGCCGGTGAGCACCACGTCCGCCCCGGCGGCGAGCGCCTCGACGATCCCCTCCGAGCCGAGGTACACGGTCGCCGAGACCACGCGGCCGGCGATGCGGTCGATGTCGGGCTCTCCGGTGTCGAGGTTGGGGAGCCGCAGCCCGTCCCGCCGCCAGCCGTCCATGCGATCGGTGACGTCGTCGCCCTCGACGACGCCGAGGCGCATCCGTGGCCATCCCTGCTCTGCGGCGCGCGCACACGCCGCCTCCGCCGCCGCCCGCGGGTTCGCCCCGCCCCCGTTGGTGACGATCCGCACCCCGCGCTCGGCGGCGTCCGGCCAGAGCCGGTCGAGGATGGGGACCACGTCCTCGATCCAGCCCTTCGCGGGATCGCGCAGCCGCTGCCGCTGGAGGAGCGCCATCGTCAGCTCTGCGAGGAGGTCGACCCCGAGGTACGAGATGTCGCCGTGGCGGACGAGCTCGACCGCCGGCTCCACCGCGTCGCCCCAGTAGGCCCCGCCCCCGCCGAGCCTGAGCCTCCCCGCCATCCGCCTCGCCCCCGCCCTGGATCGAACGTCCGTTACAGAGTACGCGTCCGAGAACAGAGGAGTCAATCTCCCGTGGCCCGCCGCTCAGCCGCCGGCGACCGGGTACCTCTGCCGCAGCGCGATCACCCGGGCGGCGGAGGCCCGCACCGCGTCGAGCGACACCCTCCCGTCGGTCACCGCGGCCCGCATCGCCTCGACCGCCTGGGCCTCGTAGGTGGGATCCCCGTTCGACAGCAGCATGAGGTCGTTCCCCGCCTCCAGCGCCGCGACCGCGGCCGCGGGGACGGTCATCCGCGCCTGGATCCCGCCCATGCTCAGCGAGTCGGTGATGATCACCCCGCCGAAGTGGAGCCGGTCACGGAGCAGGGAGACGACCGGCCGGGAGAACACCGCCGGGGTGCCGGTCGGCTCGAGACCGGGGACCACCACCTCGGTGGTCATCACCGCGTCGGTGCCGGCGCCGATGCCCGCGCCGATGGCGACGGCGTGGGTGTCCTGCCATTGGGTGAGGCTCATGGGGTCGGTGGTCAGGGCGACGTGGGGGTCGCCCGCCTGGCCGCCGAGGCCGGGAAAGTGCTTGACCGTCGAGCCGACGCCGCCGTCGTGCAGGCCCTCGACCGCGGCGGCGACCAGCGGCGCCACCACCGCGGCGGTGGAGCCGAAGGCGCGGTCGCCGATGACCCCGTCGGCGGGATTGGTGCGGATGTCGCTGACCGGGGCGAGGTCGAGCCCGACGCCGAGGGAGCGCAGCCCCCGGGCGGTCGCGGCCATCGCCGAGCGCACCGCGCCGGGCCCGCCGGCGCCGAGCACGAGCTCGCTCGGCATCGCCGGGACTCCGTCGGAGACCGCCGAGGCCCGGCCCCCCTCCTGGTTGAGGCAGACGAGGAGCGGCGCCGGCAGCCCGGCCTCCCTCCCGAGGGCGCCGAGCTCGGCGGTGAGGTGGCGGAGGCCGCCGGCGCCGGCGAAGTTGCCGGGGAGGAGCACCACCGTCCCCACCTTGAGATCGACGATCAGGTGGCGGAGCGCGGGGGTGACCTCACGCCCCGAGAAGGCCACCCCGACGGTCTGGCCGAGCGCCATGGTCAGGTCGAGCGCATCCGGGCTCGCCGCCGCTCCAGGGGCCGCGGCCGAGCTCGTCGAGGTGGCTCGCGAGGTCGCCAGGGCGGCGGGGGAGGAGCCGCAGGCGGAGGCGAGCAGGGCCAGGCAGAGGATCCCGCCCCCCCGGGGGCGGCGCCCGCGGGCGACGGGTCGACCGGCCACGGCGGGCCAGTCTAGGGAGTCGCCCCCCTCCGCCGGATTCGCTGCTAGAATCCCCCGTCGCGCCTCGCGCACCCTCGTTCGCGCGCCCGTCGGCCGGGCGCCGATCACCATGTCCCGGGAGACACGTGCCCACCATCCAGCAACTGGTCCGCAAGGGCCGGTCGCGCATCGTCAAGAAGACCAAGGCGCCGGCCCTCAAGGGGTCGCCTCAGCGCCGTGGCGTCTGCGTGCGCGTCTACACCACGACCCCCAAGAAGCCGAACTCGGCCCTCCGCAAGGTGGCTCGCATCCGGCTGACGAGCAAGGTCGAGGTGACCGCCTACATCCCCGGGATCGGGCACAATCTCCAGGAGCACTCGGTGGTGCTGGTGCGCGGCGGCCGCGTGAAGGACCTGCCCGGCGTCCGGTACCACGTCATCCGTGGAACCCTGGACACCGCCGGCACCCGCAACCGCAAGCAGGGCCGTAGCAAATACGGCGCCAAGCGGGAGAAGCCGTCCGGAAAGTGACCGACGGCACCCCCCGCGCCACCCCCGTCCCCGCCTGACGCGTCCGTACGGACGCCGCCAGCCTCGGGATCGGGATCAGATATGACCCACTCACACATCTGAGGATCGAGCGACCCCATGCCCCGCCGACAGCGCATCACCAAGCGCACCATCGTCCCCGACCCGATCTACGGGAACGTGGGCCTGGCGAAGTTCATCAACTGCCTGATGCTGTGCGGCAAGAAGAGCGTCAGCGAGGGCATCGTCTACGACGCCTTCGAGAAGATCCGCCGCTCCTCGCGCAAGGAGCCGCTCGACGTCTTCGACACCGCGCTGCGCAACGTCACCCCGATCCTCGAGGTGAAGCCGAAGCGCGTCGGCGGCGCCACCTACCAGGTCCCGGTGGAGATCCGCCACGACCGCCGCGCCGCGCTGGCGCGCCGCTGGCTGATCCGCTACGCCCGGGCCCGCAACGGCAAGAGCATGGCCGACAAGCTCGCCGCCGAGCTCATGGACGCCGCCAACGGCGTGGGAGCCTCCATCAAGCGGAAGGAGGACACCCACAAGATGGCCGAGTCCAACAAGGCCTTCTCCCACTTCAGGTACTGAGACCCGAGATGCCCCCCGCCACGGCGACGCGCGCCTTCCCGCTCGAGAAGACCCGGAACATCGGGATCATGGCGCACATCGACGCCGGCAAGACCACGACCACCGAGCGGGTGCTCTTCTACACCGGGCGCATCCACCGCATGGGCGAGGTCCACGAGGGCGCCGCGACCATGGACTGGATGGTCCAGGAGCAGGAGCGCGGCATCACCATCACCTCGGCGGCGACGGCGGCGGAGTGGCGCAGCCACCGTATCAACATCATCGATACGCCCGGGCATGTGGACTTCACCGTCGAGGTGGAGCGAAGCCTCCGGGTGCTCGACGGCGCGGTCGCGGTCTTCGACGCCGTCGCCGGGGTCGAGCCCCAGTCGGAGACGGTCTGGCGGCAGGCCGACCGCTACAACGTCCCCAGGATCTGCTTCATCAACAAGATGGACCGCACCGGCGCCGACTTCTTCGCCGCCGTCGAGTCCATCAAGGTGCGGCTCGGGGCGAACCCCATCCCGGTGCAGCTCCCGATCGGCGCCGAGAACGAGTTCCGCGGCATCGTCGACCTCATCAACCGGGTCGCGATCCTCTACGCCGACGACCTCGGGACCACCATCGAGCGCAAGGAGATCCCAGCGGCGATGGAGGCCGACGTCGACCGCTATCGGCACAACATGCTCGAGGCGGTCGCCGAGTGCGACGACGAGCTGCTGACCAAGTACCTCGACGGTGAGGAGCTCACCTACGATGAGATCGTGCGCGGACTGCGCGCCGGCACGGTCACCACCCGGCTGGTGCCGGTACTCTGCGGCTCGGCGCTGAAGAACAAGGGCGTGCAGCCGATGCTCGACGCGGTCGTCGACTTCCTGCCCTCGCCGCTCGACAAGCCGCCGATCGAGGGACTGAATCCCAAGGACGGCACCCTGGCGGCGCGCGCGGTCAGCGACGACGAGCCCTTCACCGCGCTCGCCTTCAAGATCATGACCGACCCCTTCGTCGGCAAGCTCACCTTCTTCCGGGTCTACAGCGGGGTGCTGAAGAGCGGCTCCTACGTCTACAACCCGGTGCGCGAGGAGCGTGAGCGGGTGAGCCGCATCCTGCAGATGCACGCCAACCACCGCGAGGAGATCGAGGAGGTTCGCACCGGCGACACCCTCTCGGCGGAGCAGCACCCGGTGGTGCTCGAGTCCATCAACTTCCCCGACCCGGTGATCTCGGTCGCGATCGAGCCGAAGACCAAGGCCGACCAGGACAAGATGGGCATCGCCCTCCAGAAGCTCTCCGAGGAGGACCCGACCTTCCGGGTGCGGACCGACGACGAGACCGGCCAGACGGTCATCTCCGGCATGGGCGAGCTCCACCTCGAGATCATCGTCGACCGCCTGCTCCGCGAGTTCAAGGTCGACGCCAACGTCGGCAAGCCGCAGGTCGCCTACCGCGAGACCATCACCGCCAAGGCGCACGGCACCGGCCGCTTCGTCCGCCAGACCGGCGGCCGCGGCCAGTACGGCCACGTCGAGCTCGAGCTCGAGCCCAACGAGATGGGCAAGGGCTTCGAGTTCGTGAACAAGGTCGTCGGCGGCACCGTCCCCAAGGAGTACATCAACCCGACCGGACGCGGCATCGAGGAGGCGCTCTCGTCGGGCATCGTCGCCGGCTTCCCCGTCGTCGACATCAAGGTGACGCTCGTCGACGGCTCGTACCACGACGTGGACTCCAGCGAGCAGGCGTTCCAGATCGCCGGCTCGATGGGCGTCAAGGAGGGCATGCGCAAGGCCAAGCCGACGCTGCTCGAGCCGGTCATGAAGGTCGACGTCAACATGCCCGAGGAGTTCATGGGCGACGTCATGGGTGACCTCAGCGGCCGCCGCGGTCACATCCTCGGCATGGAGGGTCGCGCCAACAACCAGATCGTCCACGCCAACGTCCCGCTGGCGACGATGTTCGGATACGCCACGGTGCTGCGGAGCATGACGCAGGGCCGGGCCACGTATTCCATGGAGTTCGACCACTATCAGCAGCTGCCCCAGGGCCTGGTCGACGAGATCGTCGCCAAGGCCAAGGGCTGACCGCACCGCAGGGCCACAGTAGAGGCAGGAGATGGCGAAGAAGAAGTACGACAGCACGAAGCCGCACGTGAACGTGGGCACCATCGGTCACATCGACCACGGCAAGACCACGCTCACCGCGGCGATCACCAAGGTGCTCGCGGAGCGCAGCGGCACGGCCGTGTTTCGGTCCTTCGACTCCATCGACAACGCCCCCGAGGAGAAGGCCCGCGGCATCACCATCGCCACCGCGCATGTCGAGTACGAGACCGCCCTGCGGCACTATGCGCACGTCGACTGCCCCGGCCACGCCGACTACATCAAGAACATGATCACCGGCGCGGCCCAGATGGACGGCGCCATCCTGGTGGTGGCCGCCACCGACGGCCCCATGCCCCAGACCCGCGAGCACATCCTGCTCGCGAGCCAGGTCGGCGTGAAGTACATCGTGGTGGCGCTGAACAAGGTCGACGCGGTCGACGACGAGGAGCTCCTCGAGCTCGTCGAGCTCGAGGTCCGCGAGCTGCTCAGCAAGTACGACTTCCCCGGCGACGACATCCCCGTGGTCCGGGTGTCCGCGCTGAAGGCGCTCGAGGGCGACAAGGACGCGGGCGACGGCGTCGTCAAGCTGATGGACGCGGTCGACTCCTACATCCCGCTCCCCGAGCGGCCGGTCGACAAGCCCTTCATGATGCCGATCGAGGACGTGTTCTCCATCGAGGGTCGCGGCACCGTGGTCACCGGCCGCATCGAGCGCGGCCTGATCAAGGTCAACGAGCAGGTCGAGATCGTCGGCATCAAGGACACCACCAAGACCGTCGTCACCGGCGTCGAGATGTTCAAGAAGCTGCTCGACGCCGGAGAGGCCGGGATGAACGTCGGCTGCCTCATCCGCGGCGTCAAGCGCGACGAGGTCGAGCGTGGCCAGGTGCTCGCCAAG
>VBHE01000007.1:13363-14812 GCA_005889515.1 Chloroflexota bacterium
CACCGACTTCAAGGCACAGATCTACGTCCTCTCCAAGGAGGAGGGCGGCCGGCACACCCCCTTCTTCAAGGGCTATCGTCCGCAGTTCTACATCCGCACCACCGACGTCACCGGCACCATCGACCTGCCCGAGGGCACCGAGATGGTGATGCCCGGCGACAACATCGAGATGACCATCCAGCTCATCACCCCGATCGCCGTCGAGGAGGGGATGCGCTTCGCCATCCGCGAGGGTGGCCGCACCGTGGGTGCGGGATCGGTCACCACCGTGTCCAAGTAACCACGAGGCAGGAACCGGCTCCGTCATGGCGCAGAAGATTCGCATCAGGCTCAAGGCCTACGATCACAAGGTCCTGGACCAGGCCGCGTCGAAGATCGTCGACACGGCCGTGCGTACGGGCACGCGCGTGGCGGGGCCGGTGCCCCTGCCCACCAGCATCGCCAAGTACTGCGTGATCCGCTCGCCCTTCATCGACAAGGACTCCCGCGAGCAGTTCGAGATCCGTACGCACAAGCGCATCGTCGACATCCTCGATCCCAACCCCAAGGTGGTGGACGCGCTGATGCGCCTCAACCTCCCCAGCGGGGTGAACATCGAGATCAAGCTGTCGCAGGAAGCGACCGCGGGGGCGCGGCGGTGAGCAGGGGCATCCTCGCCCGCAAGGTGGGTATGACCCAGCTCTTCACCGAGCGAGGAACCGTGGTCCCGGTCACGGTGCTCGAGGCCGGCCCCTGCCGCGTGGTGCAGCGCAAGACCACCGCGGTGGACGGCTACGAGGCGCTGCAGATCGGCTTCGGCGAGCGCTCTCCGAAGCGCACTCCCAAACCCCTGATCGGCCACCTCAAGCGCGCGGGTCTGCGCCCGATGCGCACCCTGGTCGAGCTGCGCGACGCCGGAGAGGCGGGGATCGGCTCGGAGATCACCGCTGAGATCTTCAGCGCCGGCGACCGCGTCGACGTGACCGGGGTGAGCAAGGGCAAGGGCTTCGCCGGTCAGCACAAGCGTCACAACTTCGGCCGCGGCCCGGTCACCCACGGCTCCCACAACATCCGCCAGCCCGGCTCGATCGGCTCGGTCGATGCGGCGCGCACCCTGCGGGGGGTGAAGATGGCCGGCCACCTGGGCGCGAGCCGGAGCACGGTCAAGGGTCTCGAGGTGGTGCGCGTCGACGCCGCACGCAACCTGCTGATGCTCAAGGGCGCGGTCCCGGGCAGCCGCAACGGCGTGGTGCTGATCCGCGATGCCGACCGCGAGGCGACATTCTGATGGCCAGCGCTCCCGTCGTCGACCAGAGTGGGGTGCGCACGGGCAGCCTCGAGCTCAGCGCGGAGATCTTCGACTGCACGGTGAACGGGCCGGTGATGCACCAGGCGCTGCTCCGGCAGCTGGCCAACGGCCGCCAGGGCACCCACGACACCCTCAACCGGCGCGAGGTGCGCGGCGGCGGG
>VBHE01000008.1:0-3305 GCA_005889515.1 Chloroflexota bacterium
GATACGGCCGAGGATCTCGAGGCCGTGCGTAAAATGCTCCGATGAGGCTGATACTTCTCGGCCCACCCGGCGCCGGCAAAGGCACGCAGGCGCACTTCATCCGCGAGAAGTACGGCATCGCGCCGATTTCGACCGGCGACATGCTGCGCGCTGCGGTAAAAGCCGGCACGCCGCTCGGCCTCGCGGCGAAGAAGGTGATGGACGCAGGCCAGCTTGTCTCGGACGACATCATCGTCGGCCTCGTCACCGAGCGCCTGCAGCAGCCCGACTGCAAGCGCGGCTATCTGTTCGATGGCTTCCCGCGCACCATCCCGCAGGCCGAAGCGCTCAAGCGTGCTGGCGTGCCGATCGACTACGTGCTCGAGATCGACGTGCCCGACGAGGAGATCATTGCGCGCATGAGCGGGCGCCGCGTGCATCCGGCGTCGGGGCGCACCTACCACGTGACGTTCAATCCGCCCAAGGTCGCGGGCAAGGACGACGTGACGAGCGAGCCGCTCGTGCAGCGCGACGACGACCGACTACTACGGGCGCTGGGCCGCGAGCGGCGAGCCGCGCGCGCCGCGCTATCGCAAGATCTCCGGGCTCGGCCCGGTCGAGGAGATCAAGCGGCGCGTGTTCGCCGCGCTCTCCTGATAAAATCCGAGCCCTTTTCGGGGAGATCCACACTATGACTGGCGGGATACTGTTCGCGCTCGGCTGCGCGATCCTCGCGATCCTCTACGGCACCTGGCAGGCGACGCGGATCCTCGGCCTGCCCGCCGGCAACGAGCGCATGCGCGAGATCGCCGCGGCAGTGCGCGAAGGGGCGGTCGCGTATCTCAGGCGGCAATACACGACCATCGCCATCGTCGGCGTCGTGCTCGCGGTGCTCATCGGCATATTCCTCGACGGCTACACGGCCGCGGGCTTCGTCGTCGGCGCGATCCTGTCGGGCGCCTGCGGCATCATCGGCATGAACATCTCGGTGCGGGCGAACGTGCGCACCGCGGAAGCGGCGCGCATCGGCCTGAACGAGGCGCTGCAGGTGGCATTCAACGGCGGCGCGATCACCGGGCTGCTGGTCGTCGCGCTCGGACTGCTCGGCGTCGCCGGGTACTTCGCGCTGCTCTATGCGAACGCGCACGACAAGTCGAACCTCTCGCACATCATCCATCCGCTGGTGGGCCTCGGCTTCGGCGGCTCGCTCATCTCAATCTTCGCGCGCCTTGGCGGCGGCATCTTCACCAAGGGCGCGGACGTCGGCGCGGACCTCGTCGGCAAGGTGGAGGCGGGCATCCCCGAGGATGATCCGCGCAACCCGGCGGTGATCGCCGACAACGTCGGCGACAACGTCGGCGACTGCGCCGGCATGGCCGCGGACCTGTTCGAGACCTATGCCGTGACGATCATCGCCACGATGCTGCTCGGCGCGCTGTTGGTGAAGACCACCACCCCCGCGGCGCTCATCTACCCGCTCGTGATCGGCGGCTTCGCCATCATCGCCTCGATCATCGGCACTTGGTTCGTAAGGGCCCGCCCCGGCGACAAGAACGTGATGCCCGCGCTCTACAAGGGCCTCATCGCTGCCGGCGTCATCGCCCTCATCGCCTTCTATCCGACAACGCTCATCGTCATGGACGATGTGGTGAAGACGGTGCCGTTCGAGATCGCGGGCCGCTCGCAGCTCATCAGCATCTGGCACCTGTGGCTGGCGGCGGCCGTCGGCATGGCGCTCACCGGCTTCCTCGTCCGGATCACCGAGTACTACACCGGCACCGACTTCAAGCCGGTACGGCACATCGCGGACGCGAGCACCACCGGGCACGCGACCAACATCATTGCCGGCCTCGGTGTGTCGATGAAATCGACCGCTTGGCCGGTGCTCGCGGTCTGCGTGGCGATCGGGCTCTCGTATCTCCTCGCCGGCCTCTACGGCATCGCGATCGCCGCGACGTCGATGCTGTCGATGGCGGGCATCATCGTCGCGCTGGATGCCTACGGGCCGATCACCGACAACGCCGGCGGCATCGCCGAGATGGCCGACCTGCCGGACTCGGTGCGCGACATCACCGATCCGCTGGACGCCGTCGGCAACACCACCAAGGCGGTGACCAAGGGGTATGCGATCGGGTCGGCCGGCCTTGCGGCGCTGGTGCTCTTCGCCGACTACACGCACGCGCTGGAGGCGGCCGGCAAGAGCTTCACCTTCGACCTCTCGAACTACAAGGTAATCATCGGGCTTTTTATCGGCGGCATGGTGCCCTACCTCTTCGGCGCGATGGCGATGGAAGCGGTCGGCCGCGCCGCGGGCGCGGTGGTGCTCGAAGTGCGCCGGCAGTTCCGCGACATCCCGGGCATCATGGAAGGCCGCGCCAAGCCGGAATACGGCCGCGCAGTGGACATGCTGACCCGAGCGGCGATCAAGGAGATGATGATCCCGTCGCTGCTGCCGGTGCTCTCGCCGATCGCCGTGGCGCTCATCGTCGGCTGGCTGATGGGCCGCGATGCGGGCGTGCAGGCGCTGGGCGGCATGCTGATGGGCACGATCGTGACGGGGCTCTTCGTCGCCATCTCGATGTGCACCGGCGGCGGCGCCTGGGACAACGCGAAGAAGTACATCGAGGACGGCCACTACGGCGGCAAGGGCACCGACACCCACGCGGCCGCGGTGACCGGCGACACCGTGGGCGACCCCTGCAAGGACACCGCCGGGCCGGCGATCAACCCCATGATCAAGGTGATGAACATCATCGCCATCCTGCTCGCGCCGACCGTGGCCATCCACCACGTCTTCTTCTGAGCAGCGGCAGAGCGGTGCCCCGCACATGGCCCCCCGGCTCGGGTACGTCGTCCGCTTCGTCGACGCCCTCGGCCCCGCGGTCGACTTCTACGAGGGCGTCCTCGGGCTGACCCTCACCAGGCGCGCCGAGCACTGGGCGCAGTTCGACTGCGGCTCGGTGCGCCTCGGTCTCTACGAGCGCGACGCGATGGCCGGGGTGCTCGGCGTCGACGAGGCGGCGCTCGGCCGTCCCCCCGGAGCGGTGGAGCTCGCCTTCGAGGTGGAGGACGTCGACGCCGCCCACGCCGCCGCGGTCGCCGCCGGGGCGCGAAGCTTCCGGCCGCCCGCCGACCGCTACTGGGGCGAGCGGACCGCGTACCTCCTCGACCCCGACGGTGGCCTCGTCGAGCTGCTCACCCGCATCCGGCGCTGAGCGATGGACGAGTACCAGATCGAGATCCGCGCCCTGCGCCGGACCCTCGCCCGGCTCAAGGCGGAGATGGCGAACGAGGCGCTGATCGAGGAGTACGAGGTCGAGCTGCGC
>VBHE01000008.1:3349-3919 GCA_005889515.1 Chloroflexota bacterium
CCCCCGCGCCCTCGACGAGATCGGCTTCGGCGACTGGACGCTCACCAACGTCTATTCCTTCGTCTACGAGGCCGCGATGGACGCCGAACCCGACGGCCGCGACCTCGCGAATGTGATCACGCATACGGACTTTGGGGCGTCGTTGCTGGCCGTGCTGGAGTAGCGCTCTATGACTCCTGCGGCACCTTGGTCGCCGGGTTCAGCAGGCCGCGGGGGTCCAGGGACGCCTTGATCCGCCGCATCAGCTGCACGGTGCCGGAGCCGAGCTGGCGCTCGACGAAGGGCACCTTGGTGCTGCCGACGCCGTGTTCGCCGGTGATCGCCCCGCCCATGTCGAGGACCGCCTCGAAGAGGCGGTGCGCGGCGGCGTCGCCGCGCTGGCGGTCGCCCTGCCGGCGGGGGTCGATGAGGAAGGTGGCGTGGAGGTTGCCGTCACCGATGTGGCCGAAGTTGACAACCGGCACGGAGTGCTCGGCGCCGAGCCGCTGCACCGTGGCCACGAGCTCGGCGATGCGGTCGCGGGGGACGACGACGTCCTCGTTGACCTTGCCGATCATCACCGTCGCAACC
>VBHE01000008.1:3970-14543 GCA_005889515.1 Chloroflexota bacterium
CCGGTGCCGAGGGCGCTCAGCGCCGCGTCGAGCTCGGCCGCGACGGCGCCGGGGTCGCCCTCGAGCTCGAGCAGGACCAGGGCGCCGGCCTCGGGTGCGTAGGCGTCGACGCCGGTGCGGGCGACGGCGCGCAGCGCTGCGGCGTCGAGGAACTCGACCGCGGCGGGAACCAGCCCGGCGGCGCTGATCCCCGCCACCGCGGTCGCCGCCGGCTCCATCCCGGCGAAGCTCGCCGCCACCGTCGACCGCGTCGCCGGGGCGGGGAGGAGCCGGAGCAGCACCTCGGTGACGATCGCCAGCGTCCCCTCCGAGCCGCAGAGCAGGCGGAGCAGGTCGACGCCGCCGTCGCCTCCCTCGCCGAGGCGGACGATCCGGCCGTCGGCGAGCACCACGGTGGCGCCGACCACATAGTCGGCGGTGGTCCCGTAGCGGAGCGTGTGCGGGCCAGCGGAGTTGCAGGCGACGTTGCCGCCGATGGTGCAGGTGCTCGACGAGCCGGGATCGGGCGGGTAGTAGAGGCCGCTGTCGAGCGCACGGCGGTGGACCGCGGCGGTGACCATGCCCGCCTCGACGTGGATCCGCATCGCCTCCGGCTCGAAGCCGAGCACCGCGTTCATCCGGGTGAGGCAGACCACCACCCCGCCGCCCCGGGGCACCGCGCCCCCGGAGTAGCCGGTGCCCGCGCCGCGCGGGACCACCGGGACACCGTGGTTCGCGCACACCTGGAGGACCGCGGAGACCTCCTCGGTCGAGCCGGGGAACACGACCGCCCCGGGGAGGTGTCGCTCCCCCGACGCCCCGAAGGCGTCGTACCCGTAGGCGGCGAGGTCGGCGGGCCGGTCGAGAACCTGGCGGGAGCCGACCTGCGCGGCGAGGTCGCGGACGAGCCGGGGGCTGCGCATGCGCGCGCCATGCTAGGGACAATGCCGGTCATGCGCTCGGCCCCGACCTCCCGCCGGCTCTCCGCCGCCGCCGGGCTCGCCGCGGGGGTCCTCGGACCGGTGGCGCTCACCGCCGTCCTCGTCCCGCTGCGCGCTCCCCAGCCGCGGGACTACGTGTTCCTGTATCTGGGGGTGGTCGCCCTTCTCGGGGTCGGTCGCGGGCTGTCGCCGGCGCTCGTCGCCGCGGCGAGCAGCTTCCTGCTCGTCGACTTCTTCTTCGTGCCCCCGGTGCACACCCTCACCGTCGCCGACGAGCAGGACCTCGTGAACCTGCTCGTCTTCTTCGGCGCCGCCGGGCTGGTCGGCGGGGTGGGCTCGCGGCGGCGGCGCAACCAGCTCGCGGCCGAGGCGCTGAGCCAGCAGCTCCGCCGCGCCAACGAGGAGCTCGCGCGGCTCAACCGCGAGCAGGCCGAGGCGGCCGCGGTGGCGGTGCGGCTGGCACGGACCGAGCAGCAGGTGCGCGTCCTCGAGGAGAGCGACCGGGTGCGCCGCGACCTCCTCGCCAACGTGTCCCACGAGCTGCGCACACCCTTGGGGAGCATCCTCACCAACAGCACGGGACTGCTCTCCGATCCCGCCCTCGCCCCCGGGCTCCACGCCGAGGTGGAGAGCATCGCGGTCGAGGCGCGACGCCTCAACCGGCTGGTCGGCGAGATGCTCGACATGGCGCGGATCGAAGGGAACGCGCTCACCCTCCACCTCGAGCCGGTCGACGTCGGCGCCGCGGTCGAGGCCGCGGTGGAACGCCTCCGCGTCCCGTCGCCACAGCGGGAGGTCGAGTGGGAGAGCGACGCCTCCGGGCTGCAGGTGGTCGCCGACTGGGACCGGCTCGGCCAGGTCCTCGACAACCTGCTCGCCAACGCCGATCGCGCCGCCCCCGAGGGCACACCGATCACGCTGAGCGCCTCGCGGGGAGCGCGCTCGATGATCGTGGTCCGGGTCGGCGACCGCGGCCCGGGCGTCCCCGACGAGCTCCGCCCCCGGCTCTTCTCCCGCTTCGTCCACGGAGGCTCCGGAGACGGCGACGGGGGCGGGGTGGGGCTCGGGCTGGCGATCGTCCGCGGGCTCGTCGGGCTCGAGGACGGCGAGGGCGGGACCGGCGCGACCTTCGCCTTCAGCCTCCCCGCCGCTCCGGACGAGGCGGGCGATCAGCGGGATGCGGGCCGCACCGCGCGGTAGGCGGGCTCCCACATCGCGCCGCGCACCGCGGCCTCGACGTCGTCGAGGGTCCGGGTCGCGACCCCCTGCGCGGTGGCGGCCCTCGCCACCGCGCAGGCCACCGCGACCGAGACCTCGCGGACCCCGTCGAGCAGCGGCAGCAGCGCCGCTCCGGGCCCGGCGGCGTCGACCGCCTCGGCGACCGCCGCGGCGGCGGCGGCGAGCATGGAATCGGTGACCAGGCCGGCGCGGCAGACGATGGCCCCGAGCCCGAGCCCGGGGAAGAGGAGTGCGTTGTTCGCCTGGGCGATGACGTGGGTGACGCGGTCGTGGGTGACCGGCTCGGCCGGGCTCCCGGTCGCGACCAGGGCGCGGCCCCCGGTCCAGGCGAGCAGGTCGGTGGGTTTGGCCTCGGCGAGCTCGGTGGGGTTGGAGAGCGGGAGGATCACCGGCCGCTCGACGTGCCCGGCCATCTCCCGCACCACCGCCTCGGTGAAGGCGCCGGGGACCGCGGAGGCGCCGATGAGCATGCTGGGCCGCACCCGGCGGACGACCTCCTCGAGGGTGATCCCGCCGCCCGCGCCCTGGTGCGCCCACTCCGCGACCTCGGCGGGCGGGCGCGCGTAGGGACGCTGGAAGTCGCGCAGATCGGCCATGTCGTCGGTGAGCAGGCCGGGGCGGTCGAGGCACCAGAACCGGCGCGTCGCGTCCTCCATCGTCAGGCCGCTGGCGACCATCGCGTCGCGGATCTGGTCGGCGATGCCGCACCCGGCGGTGCCGGCGCCGAAGATGACCACCCGGTTCTCCACCAGCGGCAGCCCGCTGCGGCGGGTGCCCGACAGGGCGGCGGCGAGCACGGTCGCCCCCGTCCCCTGCATGTCGTCGTTGAAGGTGCAGATCCGGCCGCGATGGCGCTCGAGGATCCGCCGGGCATTGCCGGTGCCGAAGTCCTCCCAGTGGAGCAGCACCCCGGCGAAGCGCGCGGTCACCGCGGCGACGTAGGCGTCGACGAACGCGTCGTAGCGCTCGCCGCGCACCCGCGGGTGGCGGTTGCCGACGTAGAACGGGTCGTCGAGGAGCGCGGGGTTGTCGGTGCCCACGTCGAGCATCACCGGGATCACCCGGGTGGGGTCGATGCCGGCCGCGGCGGTGTAGACGGCGAGCTTGCCGACCGCGATGTCGATGCCCCCCACCCCCCAGTCGCCGATGCCGAGGATCGCCTCGCCGTCGGTGGCGACGACCAGGTCGACGTCGCCACCGGGGGCGCCGAAGTTGGCGAAGGCGACCTCGATCTCGTCGGGGTGGTCGATGGAGAGGTACACGCCCCGGGGTCGCCGGTACTCGGAGCTGTAGTGGCGGATCGCCTCGCCGACGGTGGGCGTGTAGACCACCGGGAGCATCTCGTGGAGGTGGTCGGTGAGCAGCCGGTAGTAGAGGACCTCGTTGCGGTCGTGGAGCAGCTTCAGGTAGACGTACGCGGCGAGCGCGGAGGGCTGGGCGCGGTACTGGGCGTAGGCACGGCGCGCCTGCTCCGCGAGGGTGAGCACCGCCGGGGGGAGCAGGCCGACGAGCTCGAGCGCGTGGCGCTCGTCGTCGGCGAAGGCGACCCCCTTGTTGAGAGCGGGGTTGTGGAGCAGGTCGATGCCGCGGTCGCTCGTCTCCCAGGCGCCGTCGGCGGCCAGACGGAAGCTGCGTCGCACCACACCCTCCCACTGCGCGGATGGTCGGGAATTGTCGATCAACCCCACAGGGTAGAGTGGGCGCTCGTGTCGAGCCCCGTCGGCATCCTCCTGCAGACCCTCCGGCGGGTCGTCGATCGGGCCGGCGCCGATGGCTTCGCCGATCCCGTCGCCGTCGACGTGCGCACCGCGAGCACCGCACTCCATCTCACCAACCTCGGCGAGCTCGTCGAGCAGAGCCGCCGGCTGTCGCGCGCCGGGGGTGCGGTCGAGGCGCTCCGCGCCGGCGACCCCGCCCGCCTCGCCCGGGTGGTCGCCCAGCCGGTGCTCACCGCCCACCCCACCGAGGCACGGCGGATGGCGCTGCGCCGCCGGCTCGACCAGGTCCGCAGCGCGCTCGAGCCGGTGCTCGGCGACGCCCCGCCCGCCGGGGCGCAGGCGGCGCTGGAGGTCGCCGTCGAGATGCTCTGGCGGACCGACAGCGTCCGTCACACCACGCTCACCGTCCACGACGAGATCCGCTCCGCGCAGACGTACCTGAGCGGGTCGCTCGCCGAGGCGGCGATCACCGTCGAGGGCCTGGCCCAGCCGGACGCGCCCGCGAGCGCGCCGTCGCGGCTGCGGCTGGGGAGCTGGATCGGCGGCGACCAGGACGGCAACCCCTACTGCACCGCCGCCGATCTCCAGGAGGCGCTGCGCGGCGCCGAGGAGATCGCCCGCTCCCGCCACCGCGAGTTCGCCCTCCAGGCGGGCACCGAGCTCACCCTGCCGCTCGGCGTCGACGAGCTCGAGCCGCGCACCCGGCGCTGGCTGCGCATCCACGCCGGGGAGCGCGCCGGCCGGCGCTACGTCGGCGAGTCGCTGCGGCTGCTCGCCGAGGTCGTCGCCGAGCGCGTCGGGACGGCGTCGCCGACGACGTACCGGAGCCGTGCCGACCTCGCCGCCGACATCGAGCGGATCGCCGGCGAGATGGAGCGCAACGGCGCCGGCCACCTCGTCGCGCCGCTGCTCGGCCGGTGGCGCGCCTGGTGCCGGCTCGCCGGGCTCCATCTGCTCGACCTCGACGTCCGCACCCACCGCTCGGTGCTGCGCGCCCTCGCCTCGACGGCGACACCGCGCGCGGAGCGGCTGTGGGACGACGCCCCCGCGCTCCTCGCGGAGCTGAGCGCCTCGGGGCCGCCGAGCGCCGACAGCGGCGGCGCCGACCAGCTCCTCGACAGCCTGGTGGTCTGGGCCGACTTCCTCCGCCGCAACCCCGATCTCGGCGGGTCGATGGTGCTGAGCGCCACCGGTGGTCCCGGCGAGATCGTCGTTGCCCTCTGGCTGCTGCGCAGCCATCCCCCACTCGACGAGCGCATCCGCATCTCGCCGCTCTTCGAGGACGAGCAGGCGCTCGCCGGCTGCGGCGAGACCCTGCGCGCCGTGCTCGCCCTGCCCGAGTACATCGCCCACCTCGGCTGCCACGAGCTCACCCAGGAGGTGACGATCGGCTACTCGGACACCACCAAGGCGACGGGATACCTCAGCGGGGCGCTGGCGCTGCGGCGCGCCCACCGCGAGGTCGCCGCGGCCTGCGAGGCCCACGGCGCCCGGCCGCTGATGTTCCACGGTCGCGGAGGCACGGTCGCCCGCGGCGGCGGGCCCACCGCCGAGGCGGTGCTCGCCCAGCCCTCGCGCACCATCGACGGCCGGCTGCGCTGGACCGAGCAGGGGGAGTCGATCTCGCTCCGCTTCGACGACCCGGTGGTGGGCGCCGGCCATCTCGCCGAGACCCTGCTCGCCCTCGCCGAGAGCGCCGCCGGCGGCGGCGACCCGGCGTGGATGCCGGACTGGGTGAAGGAGCTCTGCGAGCGCAGCCGCGCCGTCTATCAGGAGTGGTACGCCGACCCCGGCATGGCCGTCTTCCACCGCGCCTTCACCCCCATCGACGCCATCGAGCGGCTGGCGATCGGCTCACGCCCGGCGCGGCGCACCACCGACCCGATGCCCCGAGCGCTGCGGGCCATCCCCTGGCACTTCTCCTGGGCGCAGGCGCGGGTGGTCGCCTCGGTCTGGTTCGGCGCCGGGACGGGTCTGGGGATGCTCACCGACGACCCCCGGCTGCTCGAGGCCGCGCGCCCCCTCTACCGGGAGTCGACCTGGTTCCGCTCGACCGTCGACAACCTCGAGATGGTCGTCTTCAAGACCGACTGGGAGGTCGGTGCCCTCTACGCGGGGCTCGCCCGCGGCGCCGGCGCGGATCGCTGGATGCCGCGGCTTCGCGAGGAGTACGACCGCTGCGCCGAGGCGCTGCTCGCGGTGCGTGGCGGCCGCGAGCTCCTCGACCACCAGGCCGACCTCCGCGACCGCCTCACCGCCCGCGGCCGGGCGCTCCGGCCCCTCCACGAGCTCCAGGTCCTCCTCCTCGAGGGGTGGCGCCGCGAGGGCACCGACGCGCTGCTCCGGCTCGTCCACGGGACCATCAACGGGATCGCCGCCGGAGTTCAGAACACCGGCTGATTTGGGCCCCGCGCCCTCGTCTGATGCCGCTCTCGTGATCTCGTTTGGGCAGCATGCACTTCATGGCTTGTGCGATTCGCATGAGGGGTTCCGGCCCGATTTGGGGTGGCGCGCACAGTGATTCGTCCGGCGCAAGGGCGTTATCTCTACGAAGGCCGGGTGGGCCGGCGCACGCACACGTTCGTGAATGGGGGGGCAGGCATGACTTCGGGTCCATCCTGGCTGAACTCAGGCGACAACGCCTGGCAGCTGATCGCCGCGACGCTCGTCGGGATCATGAGCATCCCGGGGCTGGCGATCCTCTACGGCGGCATCGTCAAGCGCCGCTGGGCGGTGAACTCGGCGCTGATGGTCGTCTACGCGTTCGCGATGACGCTGGTCATCTGGACCCTGTTCGCGTACAACATGGCCTTCGGTTCGCCGGTGGGCGGAGGCGGCTCGCACTTCTACAACAACCTGGTGGGCAAGCCCCATCCGGTGCTCGGGGCGGGTGACCAGCTCCACCAGGCGGGCATCCCGCTGCTGAACGGGCTCATCCCCGACCTGCACTTCCCCGGCTCGACGCTCGTCTACTTCCAGTTCGTCTTCGCCGCCATCACCGTCATCATCCTCGCCGGCGCCGTGCTCGGCCGGATGAGCTTCAAGGCGTGGATGCTGTTCGCCCCGGTGTGGATCACCGGCGTCTACACCGTCGGCGCCTTCATGATCTGGGGCGGCGGCTGGCTCTCCCAGCTCGGCGCCCTCGACTACTCGGGTGGCTACGTGATCCACGTCGCCGCCGCGGCCTCGGGCTTCACCGCCGCGGCGGTGATCGGGCCGCGCCTGATGCGCGACCGGCAGAACACCACCCCGAACAACCTGATGATGGCCCTCGCCGGAGGCGGCCTCCTGTGGCTGGGCTGGTCGGGCTTCAACGGCGGTGATCCGTACTTCGCCAACGCCGACGCCGCCGCCGCGGTGCTCAACACCCACGTCTGCACCGCCGTCGCGCTGCTCACCTGGATGGTCCTCGACATCGTCCGGACCGGCAAGCCGAACACCGCGGGCATGATCAACGGCATGATCGCCGGCCTGGTCGCGATCACCCCCGGCGCCGGCTGGATCTCCGGCTACAGCGCCATGATCCTCGGCGTCGTCGCCGGCTCGGTGCCCTGGTTCACGATGAACATCCTGGGCAACCGCGGCATCTTCAGGAGGGTCGACGACACCCTCGGCGTCATCCACACCCACGGCTTCCCCGGCGCCATCGGCGGGCTCGCCGTCGGCGTCGCCGCGACCCCCAACATGATCCAGTACCTCGGCACCAAGGGCAATCCGGACGTGAGCTTCGCGGGCTGGATCCACGGCAACCCCCATCAGTTCGTGGTGCAGGCCTTCACCCTGCTCGTCATCATCGTGTGGAACGTCGTGGCGACCTTCGTCATCCTCAAGGTGATCGGTCGGATCACCTCCCTGCGCATGTCCAAGGCCGAGCTCGAGGGCGCCGACGAGGTGGTCCACGGCGAGTACGTCATCGACGTCGAGGGGCTCACCATCCCCGGGGAGGAGCGTGTCCCCGTGCTGGCCGGTGTCGGAGCCGACGGCGACGGCAGGGGTGGCCCGATCGCGGCCCAGCTGCGCGTCACCCTGGGCGACGCCCTGGGGGTGCACCCCGACGGCCTCGCCCTGCTCAGCGGTGAGCAGGCGGCCGCGGCGCTCGCCAAGCACGCCGCCCTCGAGGCGCGGCTGCGCTCGCAGGAGAGCCCGAGCCCGGGATCGATCCCGGGCAAGCCGGCGAACCGCGCCAGCAGGGTGCGGCCCTCGTCCGAGGACGCCGACTGACCGACTAGGAACCGAGACGCGGCCGGGCGTTCAGACGCCCGGCCGCGTTCGTCTGTGCGGCGCTAGTGCCCGGTCAGGGCGGGGATCGTCGCTCGCACGGCCGACGACAGCGTGCCGATGTCGTAGGCACCGTGGTGCCGCCGCCCGTTGATAAAGAGGGTGGGTGTCCCCGACACCCCGCTCAGGTCGGCCGTCTCGACATCCTCGGCGATCCGCTTGGCGCCGGCGCGGCGGCGAAGGTGGTCCTCGAATCGGTCGACGTCGAGACCGAGTTCCTCTGCGTGGCGCCTTAGATCCGGCGCCAGCAAGTGATCCTGGCGGCCGAGCAGCAGGTCGTGCATCTCCCAGAACGCGCCCTGATCGGCCGCGGCCTCGGAGGCCTCGGCCGCCAGCTGCGCGTGGGGGTGGACGTCACTCAGCGGCAGGTGCCGCCACACGAAGCGCACGTCGCCCCGTTCCGCGAGGAGCTCACGGACGATCGACTCCGCACGCCCGCAGTACGGGCACTCGAAGTCGCCGTACTCGACCAGGGTCACGGGAGCATCCTCGGGACCACGGACGTGGTCGCGGCGAGGGTCGACCGGTGACGCGAGGTCGACGATGTGGTCGGCCGCCCCTGCCAGGAGGCGGCTCCGAAGACGCCGGGGGAGAAGCGCCGGTGCGCGGAAGACGACCCATGCCGCCGCGGATGCGCACAGGGCCGCGGCGAGGACTCCCATCTTCGCCTCCTCGAGCTGCGCACCGCGGAACGCGAGGGTCGCGACCAGCAGCGACACCGTGAAACCGATCCCGGCGGTCGCTCCGCCGCCCACGACCGTCGCCCAGCCGACGGGGGGACGCAGCCGGCCACGACTCAGGGTGGTGAGGAGCCAGGAGGCGCCGGTGATGCCGACGGGCTTGCCGACGGTATACCCGAGCAGGATCCCGAGCGTGACGGGCGACCCGATGCCGCGCGAGAGGGAGGCGCCGCTGACCGGGATGCCGGCGTTGGCGAGCGCGAAGAGGGGCACGATCAGATAGCTGGTCCAGGGGTGGTACAGGAGCTGCAGCCGGTCGTTGGGCGAGATTGCCGAGGCGAGACCGATACGCGCCACACGTGCGAGCTCCGGGGTCGGCTGCTCACGGAACAGGCGGACGAGGTAGGTCGCGCGCTCCAGGTCGCCGCGATTTGCAGGGTACGCGTAGGTCAGGAGGCCCATCGCCACTCCCACGACGACGGGATCGACACCGGATTCGAACACTGCCACCCATGCCCCAGTCCCGAGGCCGGCATAGACCAGACCTCGACGGACGCCGGCGGCGCGTACCAGCAGGACCACGCCGAGGATTCCCAGAGCGACGAGGAGCGCCCCAACGTCGACGTGGTCGGTGTACACGAGGGCGATGATCGCGATCGCGACGAGATCGTCGACGACGGCGATTGTGAGCAGAAAGGCGCGCAGGCGCTCCGGGGCGCGCGGCGCGACGAGCGCGAGCATCCCGAGTGCGAACGCGGTATCCGTCGACATCGCGGCAGCCCAGCCGTGCTCCGAGGGGCGGCCCGCGTTGGCGACGAGGTAGATCGCGATCGGTACCATCATTCCGCCGAGGGCGGCGACCAGCGGCATGGCGAGGCGGCGGCGCTCGCGCAGCTCGCCGACGTCGAACTCGCGACGCGCCTCCAGCCCGACCACGAAGAAGAAGAAGGTCATGAGGCCAGCGTTCAACCAGTGGCGGAGGTCCTGCGCGATGCCGTGGCCACCGACGCGGATCGACAGCTCCGTGCCCCACACGCTGCGGTAGGAGGACGCATCCACATTCGCCCAGAGCAGCGCGCCGATCGTCGCCAGGAGCAGGATCGCAGCGCTGCCGGTCTCGGTCTGGAGAAATGCCCGCAGGGGCGGCTCGAGGTTTCGCGCCCACGCGGTCCGTGCCGAGAGGGGGGCGGGGCCGGTCGCGTGCTCCATCTGACGGGGATCCCTCCGAGGTGTGGACCGTCAGCTTATCCCCGGCGGTCCGCGGCGCCGGGGATGGGCGTCAGGCGCCGCGGAGCTGTCCGGCGTTCAGCCGCTGCGCGGCGCTGGTCTGCGCATCCAGCTCATTCGCGAGGACGTGGATGTCGACGTCGGAGAGCATGCGGATGAGCCGGTGCAGCGTGTTCCGCGTACTGGGCCCGTCGTCGCGGCCGCGAGTGAGCAGGATCTCCGTGGCCAGGGTCAGGCGCGCGTAGGCCGCGATCGCGGGTGCCGCAGCCCGTCCGTAGAGGGTCATGAACTCGCCGCCGAGCTGATGGGTGAGACCGGCGTACTCGCCGAGCAGCTCCTTCTCGGGCAGGGAGTGGCGCCGGGTGCGCACCGTGACCACCCGCATCTCCGCGTCGAGGCCGTCGGCGAGCCGCGCGGCGCGGCGGATCAGGCTCTCCATGTGGGGTCGCGGTGGCACGCAGACCATCACCCGGGAGCGCGCCTCCCAGGGACGCCCGATGCGCCGGTCGCG
>VBHE01000008.1:14565-20368 GCA_005889515.1 Chloroflexota bacterium
TCGCGGAGGGTCGACAGCACCTCCGGCCGGAACTCCCCCTGCAGGGCACGCGCGGCCCCCGCCGGGGGCATGATCTCGCCACGGCGCAACCGCTCCTCGAGGACCGCGGGGGTGACGTCGACCAGCTCGAGCTCGTCGGCGAGGGCGAGCACGCCGTCGCTCAGCCGCGGGCCCGGCGCGCCATCGCCGAGGATCGGCCCCAGGGCCGCCGCCATGCTCCCCAGGCTGGTGAGGTGGAGAGTGGCGATCACCGTGATGCCCACCTCGAGGATGCGGGGCAGGGCCTCGGCGCGCGGCCGTCCCTCGACGTCCAGACCGGCGAGATCGTCGACGAGCGCCACCTCGGGGTTGCGGGCGAGAAAGGCGTCCACGTCGAGGCGGTCGTGAGCGCCCATGCCCTCGGGGCCGCCGAGCAGCTCGAGCCCCTCCAGCGCGGTCTCGGACTCGGCGCGTCCCCCGGTGTCGACGGCGGCGACGACCACGTCGGTGCCACGTTCCTGCCGCCTGCGTCCCTCGCCGAGCATCGCGCTGGTGGTGCCCACGCCGCGGGCGTAGCCGAGGTACACGCGCAGCGAGCCGCGGCGGCCTGGCGGAGCGGAGGCACGCAACAGCTCGTCGGGAGTCGGGCGCGGCGCCTTCGTCAGGGCGGGATCGGGCCACCCCCGGCTGACGCGGGCGATCACGTGGACGTCGGTGTCGGGCAGCTCGTCGACGAGGCGGTCCACGAGTCCGGCGCGCCAGCGATCCAGGAAACGCGGCGCGGCCGACTCGCCGACCACGACGTGGCGGACGCCGAGCTCGTGCGCGACGTCCACCACCGTCCCCGGAACATCGCCCGAGCGGCGCTCGATGAAGGGGCAGTGGAGCTGCGCCGCCAGGGCGCGCCAACGCTCGCAGTCGGTGCCCACGTCCGCGGACCGGATCACCGTGAGCACGGAGCAGAGGCCGCCGGAGCGGCGCGCGATCCGCACGCCGCGCCGTATCAGCGCCTCCGAGCTGGGCCGGCGGGAGATCACCACCAACACGTCCTGGGGAGGCGGACGGACCGCACTCCGTGCTGCGCCAGCACCCTGGGCCACCAGCCGCAGCGCGATCTCGCGGAGCGCCGCGAGGTTTCCCGACCGGAAGAAGTTGCGCAGGGCGGTATCGACCTTGTCCGGCGCATAGATGTTGCCGTGGCGCATCCGCTTGCGCAGCGCATCCGGTGTGATGTCGATGAAGTGGATCTCGTCGGCGCCGTCGAGAATCTGGTCGGGGACGGTCTCCCGGACCGGGATCCCGGTGATGCCCTCGACCAGGTCCTTGACGCTCTCGAGGTGCTGGAGGTTCAGGGTGGAGACCACGTCGATGCCGGCATCACGCAGCTCCTCGACGTCCTGCCAGCGCTTCGCGTGGCGGACCCCGGGCGCGTTGGTGTGGGCCAGCTCGTCGACCAGGGCGACCTGGGGGTGCCGCGCCAGGACGGCGTCGACGTCCATCTCCCCGAGAAGGGCGCCGTGGTACGGGACCTCGAGCCGGGGGATCACCTCGAGGCGGCCGATGGCCTCGAGGGTGCGCGGGCGACCGTAGGTCTCGACGAAGCCGATGACCACGTCCTCTCCCTGCGACACCCGTTGCCGGCCTTCGCGCAGCATCGCGAAGGTCTTGCCCACCCCGGGGGCGGCGCCGAGGTAGACGCGGAGCCGGCCGCGTCCGGCCATCTGTCGTCCCCGGTTCAGCTGCTCTTCATCGCGTCGAGCGCGAGGTTGAGAGCGAGGACGTTGACGTGACTCACGCCGAAGATGGCGAGCGAGGGGCCGTTGACCCGCTGGTTGACCAGAGCTCGGACCTTCCCCGGGTCGAGCCCGCGGGCCGTGGCGACCCGGTCGACCTGGAGGTAGGCGGCGGCGGGGCTGATGTCCGGGTCGAAGCCGGAGAAGTCGGTGGTGACCAGGTCGACGGGGACGTCCCCCTTCAGCGTGGGGTTGGCCTTGCGCACCGCCTCGACGCGCTGCTTCACGGCGTTGATCAGCGCCTGGTTGCTGGGGCCGAGGTTGTCGCCGGCGGAGTTGGCGGCGTTGTAGGGCTTGGACTTGGTGCTGTCGTTCTCGTCCACGGTCGCCGAGGGGCGTCCGTTGAAGTACTTGTCGGAGGTGAAGTTCTGGCCGATGAGCTCGGCGCCGACCACCTTGCCGCTCGCGGTGGTGATGAGGCCGCCGTTGGCCTGGTCATGGAACAGCCCCTGGGCCAGCCCGGTCATCACCAGCGGGTAGATGAGGCCGCCGATCACCGCGATGACGAGTGTGGCGCGGAGCGCCCGGAGCACCTCGGCGGACAGGGAGGTCTTCATGTGCGGGTCCTCAGGCGAGGTGGATGCCGGTGATGACGATGTCGACGGCCTTGATGCCGATGAAGGGGATGATCACCCCGCCCAGGCCGTAGAGGAACAGGTTCCGCCGCAGCAGCGCGGCGGCGCCGATGGGGCGGTACTTGATACCCGTCAGCGCCAGTGGGATCAGCGCCACGATGATCAGCGCGTTGAAGATCACGGCCGAGAGGATGGCGCTCTGGCGGCTGTGGAGCTGCATGACGTTGAGCGCGCCGAGTGCGGGGAGCGAGGCGGTGAACATCGCGGGGATGATCGCGAAGTACTTGGCGACGTCGTTGGCGATGCTGAAGGTGGTGAGCGCGCCCCGGGTCATGAGCAGCTGCTTGCCGGTCTCCACGATCTCGATGAGCTTGGTGGGGTTGCTGTCGAGGTCGACGAGGTTGCCCGCCTCCTTGGCCGCCTGGGTGCCGCTGTTCATCGCCACGCCGACGTCGGCCTGGGCGAGCGCGGGGGCGTCGTTGGTGCCGTCGCCGGTCATCGCCACGAGCTTGCCCTCGGCCTGCTCGGCACGGATGAGCTTGAGCTTGTCCTCGGGGGTCGCCTCGGCGAGGTAGTCGTCGACCCCCGCCTCTCTGGCGATCGCCGCCGCGGTCAGCGGGTTGTCGCCGGTGATCATCACCGTGCGCAGGCCCATGCGGCGCATCTCGGCGAAGCGCTCGCTGATACCCGGCTTGACGATGTCCTTGAGGTGGATGGTGCCGAGCACCACACGGTCCTCGGCGACCACCAGTGGGGTGCCGCCGGAGCGGGCGATCGCCTCCACCTGCTCGCGCACCGCGTCGGGGAGGTGACCGTTGGACGAGGGCGTGGCGCACCATGCGGCCAGGCTGTCGGCGGCGCCCTTGCGGATGCTGGTGCCGTTGCGGTCGACGCCGCTCATCCGGGTGGTGGCGGAGAAGGGGACGAAGGTCCAGGTGGAGACGTCCTCCTCCTCGACCCCGATGCGCCGCGCCAGCGCGACGATGGAGCGCCCCTCGGGGGTCTCGTCGGGAAGGCTGGCCAGGGTGGCGGCGCGAACCAGCCGGCTCATCGCCACCCGCGGGGCGGGGACGAACTCCGAGGCCTGGCGGTTGCCGAGGGTGATGGTGCCGGTCTTGTCGAGGAGCAGGGTGTCGACGTCGCCGGCGGCCTCGACGGCGCGGCCCGACATGGCCAGCACGTTGCGCTGCAGCAGCCGGTCGATGCCGGCGATGCCGATCGCGGAGAGCAGCGCGCCGATGGTGGTGGGGATGAGGCAGACCAGCAGGGCGATGAGCACGGTGACGGTCACCGAGGTGCCCGCGTACACCGCGAAGGGCTGGAGGGTGACGACGGCGAAGACGAAGATGATGGTGAGCCCGGCGAGGAGGATGTTGAGGGCGATCTCGTTGGGAGTCTTCTGCCGGCTGGCGCTCTCCACCAGGCCGATGATCCGGTCGATGAAGGTCTCGCCCGGGTTCTGGGTGATCTCGATGACGATCCGGTCGGAGAGCACCCGGGTGCCGCCGGTCACCGAGCTGCGGTCGCCGCCCGCCTCGCGGATCACCGGGGCGGACTCGCCGGTGATCGCCGACTCGTCGACCGAGGCGATGCCTTCGATGATGGTCCCGTCGCTGGGGATGATGTCGCCCGCCTCGCAGACCACGATGTCGCCGCGGCGAAGCTCGGGCGCCGGCACCGGCTCCTCCCTGCCGCCGGCGCCGCCCTTCAGCCGCCGGGCGATGGTGTCGCTGCGGGTGCGGCGCAGGGTCGCCGCCTGCGCCTTGCCCCGGCCCTCGGCGACCGCCTCGGCGAAGTTGGCGAAGAGCACGGTGAACCAGAGCCAGAGGCAGACCTGGCCGACGAAACCGTTGTCCTGCTGGCGGTTGAAGATCCCGGTGAGGAAGGCGTAGGTGGTCATCACCGCGCCGATCTCGACGATGAACATCACCGGGTTGCGCGCCATCCAGCGCGGGTCGAGCTTCTTGAACGACTCGCCGCTCGCCGGCACCACGATGGCGGGGTCGAAGAGGCTGCTCTTCGGCCGGCGCCGGGGCTCGCGGGGCGCGGTCTCGGTCGCGGAGACTGCCATGACCTCCATCCCTCTCAGTGGGCCAGCTGGCCGGCGTGCAGCTGCAGGTGCTCGAGGATCGGTCCCAGCGCGAGCGCCGGGAAGAAGGTGAGGGCCCCGACGATGAGGATCACCCCGATGAGCAGCCCGGTGAACAGCGGCGTGTCGGTGGGAAAGGTCCCCGCGCTCGCGGGAACGACCTTCTTCTTGACCATCGTGCCGGCGAGGGCGAGCAGCGGGATCACGAAGATGAAGCGCCCGATCCACATCGCGGCCGACAGCGAGGTGTTGTAGTAGAGCGTGTTGCCACTCAGGCCCGCGAAGGCACTGCCGTTGTTTCCGGTTGTGGAGCTGAAGGCGTAGAGGATCTCGCTGAAGCCGTGCGGCCCCGGGTTGAGCGGCCCCGCCTGTCCTCGTGAGGCGAGCACCGAGACGGCGGTGAAGCCGAGGATGGAGGCGGGCAGCGCGAGGATGCTGAGCGCGGCGAGCTTGACCTCGCGCGATTCGATCTTCTTGCCCAGGTACTCCGGGGTTCGTCCCACCATCAGCCCGGCGATGAACACCGAGAGGATGGCGAAGACGAGCATCCCGTAGAGACCGGAGCCGACGCCGCCGGGGGTGATCTCGCCGAGCTGGATGAGCACCATCGGCACCATGCCGCCGAGCGGAGTCCAGCTGTCGTGGGCGGAGTCCACCGAGCCGGTGCTCGTCCCGGTGGTCGCCGATCCGTACTGGGCGGACTGGATGGCGCCGAAGCGGACCTCCTTACCCTCCATGTTCCCGCCCGACTGCTGCCCGGTCGAGGTCCAGGTCGCCCCGGCGTGGGCGAGGGCGGGGTTGCCCGCCTGCTCCTCGTAGGCGGCGAAGGTGGCCCCGCCGACGAGGACGATCGCCATCGCCACGAAGATGGCGACACCCTGCTTGATGTTCTTCGCGTAGTGGCCGAAGGTGAACGCCAGCCCGAAGGGGATGCACAGGCAGAGCAGGATCTCGAAGGCGTTGGTGAACCCGTCGGGGTTCTCGAACGGGTGGGCGGCGTTGGCGTTGAAGAAGCCGCCGCCGTTGGTGCCGAGGTCCTTGATCGCCTCCATCGAGGCCACCGGCCCCTGGGCGATCGTCTGGGTCGCCCCCTCGAGGGTGTGGGCCACGGTGTAGGCGCTGAAGTTCTGGATCGCACCCTGGGAGACGAGGACGAGGGTGGCGACCACCGCGATCGGCAGCAGGATGTACAGGGTGGCTCGGGTGATGTCGACATAGAAGTTGCCAATGGTCCTGCCGCTGCGCCGCACCAGCCCTCGCACCAGGGCGATGGCGAGCGCGATCCCGGTGGCCGCCGAGAGGAACTGGTGGAAGGCGAGGGCGAGCATCTGGGAGAGGTAGCTCATGCTCTGCTCGCCGGTGTAGTT
>VBHE01000365.1 GCA_005889515.1 Chloroflexota bacterium
TCCTCGTCGCGGGCGACCCGGGTCCAGTGGCCGGGCGCCTCCTCGAAGACGGTGTGGTCGACGCCGATGCCGCGGGAGAAGGTGAGGTGGCCGCCGAGGTAGCCCCCGGCTGCGGCGAGGCCGAAGCCCACCACCCGCATCCCCCGGGCGACGCGGTGCGCGCCGGCGACGCCGGCCGCGAGCGAGGTGGCGTAGAGCGAGAGCGCGGCCACCCCGGAGGCGGCGTGGACGACGCCGACGCGCCGGTCGGCGTCGTTGGTGTCGGACCAGTCGGCGAAGCCGCTGACCAGCGTCGGAACCGCGGTCACCGCCCCGGCGGCGGCGAGCAGCTCGGCGCCGCGGCGCCCGGACTCGCCGCCGAGGGTGTCGAGGGCGATCCCGCAGCTCCAGCAGCCGATCGGCAGGTCGCTGAGCACCGGGTGGAGGGGATGGCCGAGCCAGGTGCCGCTCGCGAGGTTCTTCAGCCGGTCGCCGGCGAGGGCGCGGTGCACCAGTCCCCCGAGGCGGACGGCGACGGTGTCGAGCGCCTCCAGCGCGCCGAGCCTGTGGACGGTGCGGCGGAGCACGGACCCGGTCTCCTCAGCGGGCGTCCAGACGGGTGAACGCCATCGGCTCGCCGACCTCGGTGGCGACCCCCTCGAGCTCCTCGAGGGTGGCGCGGGCGATCCGCACCCCGTCCCGCCGCGCCGCCTCGGCGGCGAGCCAGGCCTGCTCGCCGGGGAGGTACACGCGGTCGACACCGCGGGCGGGGGCGGCGGCGCGCATCGTGGCGGCGAACTCCTCGACCCGGTCGAGGAAGGTCTCACGGTCGGTGAAGGCGGTCACGTCGATCGCGGCGAGGAAGTGGCCGCAGCGCCACTCGTCGTGGTGGTCGGCGCCCATCACCAGCGCCTTGGAGACCTCGAAGGAGAACCGCGCTCCCGCCAGGGCCCCGCAGAGGATCTCGTTGGCGACGATCAGCGAGGACCCCTTGGGACCGCCGATCGGGAGCAGCGCGCCCTGGAGGGCGAGCCTCGCGTCGGTGGTCTCGGCGCCGTCCGGACCGATGCCCCAGCCCACCGGGATCGGCTCGCCGCGCTCGGCGGCGATGCGGATCTTCTCCTTGACTCCGGTGAGCGCGGTGTCGACGACGATCGGCGGCGAGGTGCGCGTCGGGAAGGCCCAGGCGATCGGGTCGTTGCTCACCATCGGCTCACGCCCGCCCCAGATCACGGTGTGCGGCGGTCCGTCGGTGGTGGCGTGGCCGATCATCCCGGTCTCGAGCGCCTGCATCGCGTAGAAGGCGGCCATCCCGAAGTGGTTCGAGTTGCGCACGGCCACGGCCCCGATCCCGTGCGTTCCCGCCAGCTCGGTCGCGGTGGTCATCGCCGCGCGCGCCGAGACGAAGCCGAGCCCGTTGTCGGCGTCGAGGACCGCGACCGCGCCGCGCCGGCGCACCAGCTCCATGCGGGGACGGGGGTTGAGCAGGCCGCGCCGCAGGCCGCGCAGGTAGCGCGCCGCGAAGCGCACCCCGTGGCTGTCGAGGCCGCGCAGGTCGGAGAGGACGAGGATCTCGGCGATCCCCTCGGCCTCGGACACGGTGGTCGATGGCGCCGCTTTCGACCGTGGTCGCGTCAGGGGCGGGCACTGGCGACGTCCCGTGCCGGCTGCACCGAGATCCCGGCGCGGCTCTCGAAGAGCTTGACGAGCGAGGTGAAGTGCTCCTCGCCGCTGCCGACGGCGACGGCCTCGCCGTAGAGGCGCGCGATCACCGGGGCGACCACCGCGGCGTACCTCTCCTGGGCGGCGAGGTCGAGGATGAGGCCGATGTCCTTCGCCGCCAGGCTGGTCTTGAACCCGGGCCGGTAGTCCCCCTGGAGCACCCCGGGCCAGTCGTGGATGAAGTGCGCGGAGCGGCCGCCCGAGGTGGAGAGGATGTCGAAGAGCCGCTGCGGCTCCATCCCGCACTTCACCCCGAGCACGAACGCCTCGGCTGCGGCGGCGATGTTGCTGAGCGACATGAGGTTGTTCACCAGCTTCACCGTCTTGGCGGTGCCGATCCCGCCGCCGGTGTGGTGGATGGTGCGCGACAGCGTCTCGAGCAGCGGACGGCTGGAGTCGAGCAGCGCCTCGTCGCCGCCGACCATGAAGACGAGCTGGCCCTGCGCCGCCTGGGGCGGCTCTCCGGAGAGGGTCACGTCGAGCGCGCGCACGCCCCGCCCCTGCGCCTCGCGTCCGACCTGCTCCATCGTGTGGGGGTCGATCGTGCTCGTCTCGATCAGAACGGCGCCGGCGGGCATCGCGTCGAGGACGCCGTCGTCGCCCCGCGGCGAGCTCGCGTGCCGAGCCGGTGATCCGCACGCCCATGCCGCGGGCGTGCTCGCACGCCTCCGCGGACAGGTCGTACCCGGAGACCTCCCATCCGCTGTCGAGGAGGCGGCGGGCCATTCCGCCCCCGATGTTCCCCAGTCCCAGCAGCCCGACCTGGTCAGCCATGCGCCCTCGCCTCCGCTGTGCCCGGCAGAGCTCGCATGACAGCCCATCCCGAGGGGGGAGTCGAGTGGCCCGGTGGATAGATTCCGGGGGGCCCGCTATCCGGGGGGGACATGCCGTGCGGCGATGCGGCCGTTCCAGACGTGGAGCGCGCCGCGGCCGTCGGGCTCCACCTCCGCGAGGCCGAGGCCGCCCGGGAGCGCGGGCAGCCGCGCGGCGGCTCCGGGATCGTCGAGCACGTGGGCGGCGAGCGTCGCCGCCGACGCCGGGGTGGCGACGAGCACGGCGGCTGCGCCGAGCCCCTCGGCGGCGGCCCGGACGAGGCACGCGCGTGGGTCCGCATCCACCCCCTGCGGGGCCGCCCTCACACCGGCGGCGCACAGCTCGGCGACCTGCGCCGGCGGCGGCGCGTCCCCGGGGTCGGCGACGCAGAGGATCGCCACCCGGCAGGTGTCGCGACGCTCGTCGCTCTCGGTCTCGCCGATCCGCCCGCCGGTGGCGCGCTCGAGGTCGAGGTCGGCGTTGTGGAGGAGCAGCGCCCCCCGGCCGCCCCGGTCGACCTCGACCAGCGTCGTCGAGGCGTTCGCGTAGGTGAAGCGGAAGTAGCCCGCGACGTCGATGCCGGTGGCATGGCAGAGCAGCCCCTGGATCGCCCAGCCATGGGTCACCACCGCGAGCGTCCTCCCCGCCCACGCGGTGGCGAGGTCGACGAGGGCGGGGACGAGCCGTGCGGTCATCGTCCGCGCCGACTCCCCGCCGGGGAAGGCGAGGTCCGCGGGGACGTGGTACGACGCTCGTGCCAGGCGGCCGTGGAAGGCGACCCCCGGCCAGGAGACGAAGCGTGGGTCGACCTTCGAGACCTGGGCGAAGCTGAAGCCGTCGTAGTCGCCGAGGTCGACCTCGCGCAGCCGCGGGTCGACGAGCGCCGGCGGCCGTCCTCGGGCGACGATCTCCGCGGTCTCCACCGCGCGCGCCAGGTCCGACGAGACCACCGCGTCGACCCCGACGCCGTCGAGCGCCGCCGCGACACGCTCCGCCTGGGCGCGACCGACCGCGGTGAGGGGGGCGTCGGAGTAGTTGAGGATCCGCCCCCTCTCGTCGGGCATCGCCGCCGCGCCGTGGCGGATCAGGAAGAGACGGCAGCGGCTCGCTATCGCTCGGGTACCTCGATCGAGATCCATCCGTCCTCGGCGATGACCGTGTACACGACCAGCTCTCCGGTGGGGATGTCCTGCCCCTCCATCGGCGGCGAGACCAGGTGCCCGTCGTTGAGGTCGAACTGGGCGAGGTGCGAGCTGCAGGTGACCGTGCAGCCGCGCACCTTGCCGAGGTGGAGCTTGTAGCCGGTGTGCGGGCAGCTGTTCGCGAAGGCGTAGACCGTGCCCCCGGAGAGGACGCAGACCACGTCGGCGCCCCCCTCCCGGACCCGGATCAGACGGCGTTCCTCGAGGTCGGACGCCAGCAGAACGCGCTCGAGCAGCATCGGTCCGGTCGAGCGGCTCGCCGGCTACTCGTGGAAGCCGAGCTGCTTGTGGTAGCGGGGGAAGGCGGCGTTCACCCGGCGATGCGCGATCAGCTGCTTGTCGAGGTACTCGACGGCGATGCGCTGCAGGTCGGCGCGATCGCAGTGGTTGCGAAGCACCCGCTGCCCGATCGAGAAGTGGAAGGTCTCGTCGGGCATGATCGTCTCCTCGTAGATCTCGGCGACGGTCTCGTCGACGTTCTTGATGATCCCGAGGAAGAGCGGCTGGACGTAGAGGTGGTCCCAGCCCTCGATGCCGAAGTTCAGCACCGTGCAGCGCGCCACCACCTCCTTGGCGGGGTCGAGGAAGAAGCGGTTGTCGAGGAGCATGAAGAGCGCGAAGAGCTGGTTCCACTCGGGGAGGTCGGGGCTGTACTCGTCGTCCCAGACGCCGCCGAGCTCCTCGAGGTGGGTGCGGATCATGTTGAAGTGCCGCGCCTCCTCGTTCATCTGGCGGCAGAGGTCCATCTTCACGTCCTGCCAGGGGCAGACCCGGAAGCTGAGCTCGGGGGCGTGGACCGCCGCGAGCTCGGCGTGGCACTGGCGCTTGAGGGAGTTGATCAGCTGGGCGCGGGAGATGCTGCTGTAGCCCTGGTAGTGGCTCTTCTCGGTGTCCGGGGTGGCGTTCCAGAAGGCGACCCGCCGGGCCTCCATGATCTTCAGCAGGGTGTCGCCGTCGACGGGATCCTTGATGCCGTAGAGCTCGTCGCCGGGGAGGCCGTCGAGGAGCGGCTTGGCCTGTCGCAGCTCGGGCGTCGTCGTGCTCATCGTTCCGCGCTCCTGCTGTTTCCCCGTCGAGGGGGCGATCTTCACCCTCCCCCCGGCCGCCGTCATCCGATGGCCCGGATAAAGCTCGGGGCGGGAACTATCCGGAGGGGATAGGCAGACCCTGCAGA
>VBHE01000009.1:0-8507 GCA_005889515.1 Chloroflexota bacterium
GGCGAGCACGTCCCGCCGACACGCTCCTTCGAGGAGCGCGAGCCCCCCTACCGCAAGCTCGACGACACCGCGCTCAACCGGGCGCTCGCCGAGCGGATCCACGAGCTCGCCGTCGTCGCGGAGCGCGCCGTGGAGCTCGACCCCGACGCCTCCGTTCCGTGGACGGGCCGGCACATGCGCGTCCGCTGGTTCGCGGAGCACATGCGCGAGGAGCTCGTCATCCACCGCTGGGACATCGTCGGCGATGACGACGTGAGCGTGCGCAAGCTCGGGGAGCGCTGGTTCACCGAGCACTCCGTGATCGCCGTGGGGCGCCCGCTGCTGATGCGGGGATACGAGCGATGGTCGGGAGAGCCGCCGTTCGTCGCCCGCCTTCGGGCGCAGGGCGAGGACGACCTGATCGTGTCCGCGACCCACGACGGCCCGTCCATCGAGCTCGGACCGCCCGAGGGCGACGCCGTGGTCGAGAGCGATGCCGCCGCACGGGCGCTGCTGCTGTGGGGTCGGCAACCGGCCGACCCGAGCCGGCTGCGGAGCGACGCGGGCCCCGCCGCCCTCGGAGCGGCTCGCCGGCTGCTCGCGGGGTACTGACGGGCGGGCCCGACACCGGCGTGCCATCATCTCGCCGATCAGCCACCGCGGGACCGGAGGAGCAGCGCCATGATCCTCATCGTCGTGAAGATGCCGATTCGTCCGGAACGGCGGGATGAGTGGCTGGAGGGCATCCAGCGCTACTCGGAGGCGGTCCGCCGGGAGCAGGGCAGCCCCGACTTCAGCTGCTTCGAGAGCATCGAGGATTCGAACCAGTTCGTCGCGGTCGAGAGCTTTCCCTCGCGTGAGCTGAGCGACGCGCACGTGCAGACCGAGCACTTCAAGGAGTTCATCGCCTGGTTCCCGAAGATGCTCGCCGCGGCACCGCAGATCATCAACATCGAGGTCGCCGGGGGGTGGTCGACGATGTCGGAGCTCGCCCAGTAGGTCCGAGCCGAGCGCCAGCGCCGTTCGACGAGCTCACCCAGCGTGAGCGCGTGGTGCGGATCCTGGCCAAGGACCGTCCGACGGTGCTGCCGATGCACCGCGAGGAGCGCGCAGCACTGCTGCGCCACGGGCCGACCTCGGCTCGCGTGTCACGCGGGCTTCATCAGCCCGGCCCAGGATGTGCGACCCGAGACACCGCCAGGAGGAGTCGTCATGTACGGAACGGTGATGGTCGGCCGGCTGCGGGGCTCCATCGAGGAGATGCAGAGGGTCAACGAGGAGTGGCTCGAGCTCCGGATCCCCGGCTTCGTCAGGGAGGAGACCCTGCTCGGCGAGGACGGGCGCACGGTGATCTCCGCGGTCTTCTTCGAGTCCCGCGACGCGTATCGGCGGCTGGCGGACGATCCGCGGCAGGACGAGTTCTGGCGTACCCGGTTCCTCCCCCTGCTCGAGGGCGAGCCGCAATGGTTCGACGGGACCTGGCAGACCACGCTCATCCCGAGAGCGGCGCAGGGGTCCTCCCCGACCCGGTGAGCACGACGTCGTCGATGTTGCCCTCGAGCAGAATGACGCTCTCCTCCCACGCGCCTCCGCGCCGCCCGGTCATCAGCCGGACTTCGTAGGCGCCGTTCGCGTCGAGGTCGACCATCAGGCAGCGGGTGACGGACTGGAGCGCCGCCCAGACGTGGGTGCCGGCCACGCCGACGTTCCGCTCCTCGTCGTTGCCGACCTCCGCGACCAGCGGCGCATAGGGGTGGTCGTGGGTCGTGCGGAACTGATGTGGATCCTCGAGCATGGCCCTGGCCCTCCGCTGGACACCCCCGCCGCCCGGGTTCTCCGGGCCACGTGCACAACGCTCAACGTTGGACCTGTGCTGCAACGACCCGGTCACCGGACGGTCACGGTTCGGAGGCGTCAGTTGTAGCGGGAGAGCCTCGCCATCCGGTCGTCGACGTGGTCGGAGCCGCGGCTGCTGATCGCGATCTCCTCGGCGGTCGCGGACACCTGGCGGCAGCCCGCGGTCACCTGCTGCATCGCCGCCATCACCTGCTCGGTGGCGGTGCGCTGCTGCTGGCTGGTGAGGCGGACCCGGTCGCAGCTCTCGACGACCTCCTCCATCAGGGCGAGGCCGGACACCATCTGCTTGGCGCCCTTCTCCATCGCGATCACGGTGGCGTTGGTCTCGGTCTGCGCGCCGTCGATGATCCGGCTGATCTCCGCCGCCGACGCCTTGGAGCGCTCGGCGAGCCGGCGCACCTCGTCGGCGACGACGGCGAAGCCGCGCCCGGCGTCGCCCGCACGCGCCGCCTCGATGGCGGCGTTGACCGCGAGCAGGTTGGTCTGGTCGGCGAAGTCGTTGATGAGCGTGAGGATGCCGGTGATCTCCTGCACCCGCGCGGCGAGGCTCATGGTCCGCTCGCTCGAGACCAGGATGTCCTCGCGCGCGTGCTCGAGGCTCTGCTTGGTCTGCTCCGCCTGGGTGGCCACCCGCTCGACGGTATCGGCGACCGAGCCGGAGCTGCGGGTGAGCTCCTCGACGCTCGCCGAGGTCCGCATGAGCAGATCGCCACTTCTCCTGGGGACCGGGAGCGAGCGCGAGCGCGTCACCCGGATCGGCATCGCCCGCGTCTGCGTCGGCGGCAGCATGCTGCTGACCACCGGGCTGGCGCGGCGGTTCTTCGGAATCCCGGCCGCGCAGGACAACGGGGGGCTGCGGCTCGCCGCCCGCCTCTTCGGCATCCGCAACGTCGTGCTCGGCACCTGGGCGCTGCTCTCCCGCGACCAGGGGATCGACGAGCGCCGGCTCTGCTACCGGCTGCAGGCCGCCGTCGACGCCGCCGACCTCGCCGCGCTCGCCTGGGCGGGAGCACGTGGTGATGGGCTGCTGCGGCCGGCGCTCATGGGCGGCGCGCTCGGCGGCTCGGCGGTGCTCGCCTGGCTCGACCTGCTCGGCGACGTCGACGGGGCGGCCCCGGAGCGGAGCGCCGCCGCGGCCTGACCCGGGCTTCCTAGCCGACGGTCTGGGTGACCCGGACCTTGGTGCCGTCGGTGAGCAGCTGGTTGCCGACGATCACGCAGAGCTCCCCGGGGCTGAGGCCCTTCACGATCTCGACGTAGGTGCCGTCGGAGATGCCGAGCTCGACGGTCCGGGAGTGGACCACCGACCCGTCGACGACGTACACGGTCGGGGCGCTGTCGGTGTCGAGGACGGCGAGCTTGGAGACGACGACCGGGCTGTTGTGGTCGACGCCGACCCGCACGAAGGCCTGGAGTCCGGGAAGCACCGCGTGGTCCGCGGTGTTCGCGGCGTCGACGGTGGCCTGGAAGAACTGTCCGGCGCCGCTGGCGCCGGCGGCGACCTGGACCACCTTTCCGGTCAGCACCTGCGCGGGGGCGGTGCTGCCCGGCGACGGGGTGACGCTGATGTCGGCGGGCGACCCGATGCCGACGAACTGGCGGTCGGCGATCGGCAGGCTCGCGGTCACCTGGATGTGCGAGGTGTCGATCACCGTCATGAGGATCTGCCCCGGGGCGGCGAAGGCGCCGGGGGCGATCTTCAGCTCGCCGATCGCGCCGTCGATGGGCGCGCTCAGCTGAGCGGGACGGCCGTTGGCGATGTCGATCTGCTGCTGGAGGATGACGTACTGGCCCTGGTAGCTGACGATCTGGGCGTTGAGCGCGGCGATCTGGACGGTGTCGCCCTTCGCCTGGGCGATGGCGATGCGGCCCTGGGCGTTGGTGATCTCGCCCTGGATCAGCGTCTGCTTGGAGTGCAGCGACTGCGCCTGCGCCGCGAAGGGGGTGCGGTCGAGGGAGAGCAGCAGCTGGCCCCTGTGCACGGTCTCGCCGGGGTGGACGTTGACGTCGGTGACGAGGTCGCGGAAGTCGATGCTGACCGGCACGCTGATGCCCGCGGCGGTGATCCCCGTCCCTCCGGGATGGTCGACCACCGCGCGCGCGCCCGCCCTGTAGACGACGACGTCGTGACTCGTCGAGGTCCCGCCGCAGGCGGCCAGCACGCAGGCCAGCACCGCCCCGACCGCGTACTTCCGCATCGTGTTGATCCCTGCCAGGTCTGAGCTGCCGTCGGTCCGGTCTAGGGTAGAACGTCCCATGCCCCCGTATCCTGCGTCCGTCACCCGGCACGGCTGTCGAGCTGGAGATCGCGAACAGTGACGGTTGTTGACGCTCATGCTAGAGTGCGGCCCTTGCTTCCGGCCGCCTGGGGGGCACCCACCACGCCCGCCTCTCCGAGCGGTCAGGGAGCGCCAGCGGCCGCGGCCCGGGCGGGGAGACGGTGAGCATCCTCGTGCTCGGCTGACCGCTACCGCCCCGCCACCGGGAGCTTCTCGACCGCCGGGATGACGTCGCGGGCGAGGAGCTCGAAGGGCTCGGGCTCGTGGGCGTTCGGCATGCTGATGATGGCCTGGTCGATGCCGCGCTCGGCGAGCCTCTCGAAGTAGTGGATCGCCTGCCCCGGCGTCTTCGACTTCCCGCGCCCGTCGCGGGTCATGTGGAGGGTGCCGAGGCTGGTCCGCTCGATCTCCTCGAAGGGGCGGCCCACCGCCTCGCAGTGCCCGCGGAGCACGCGGAGCTTGTGGTCGAGCGCCGCCGGGTCGAAGGCGAAGAGGTTGCAGGCGTCCGCGTACTTCGCCACCAGCCGCAGGGTGCGCTTCTCGCCGCCGCCACCGACCAGGATCGGCGGGTGCGGCTTCTGCACGGGGAGCGGCGGGCACATCGGGCGCTCGGGGGGGTAGTGGCGCCCGTGGAACGGCGTCTCGTCGCCCGCCCACATCTGCCGGACGATCTGGAGGGCCTCCTCGAGCCGGTCCATGCGCTCGCCGAGCGGCGGGTAGGGGATGCCGAGCCCGAGGTGCTCCTGCTCGTTCCAGGCGGCTCCGATGCCGAACCAGGCGCGGCCGCGGGAGAGCACGTCGAGGGTGGTGGCGACCTTCACCAGCACTCCGGGATGGCGGTAGGTGACCCCGGTCACCATGGTCCCCAGCCGGATCCGGCTGGTCCGCCCGGCGGCGAAGGCGAGCGCGGTCCAGCCCTCGAGCATCTCCTGTTCGGGCGGGCCGACCGCGCCGATCTGGAAGAGGTGGTCCATCACCCAGAGGCTGTCGAATCCGGCGATCTCCGCACGCTCGGCGATGAGGGCGAAGGTCTCGCCGAGGTGCTCGGGGCCACCCGGCCAGGTGAAGCTCGGGACCTGAAGTCCGATGCGCATGGGGCGACAGCGTAGGCGATCGCCAGGACGGGCGCGGCGCGCGTTCGGCTAGCCTGATGCCCATGAATCGGTCCCGTGCCGCGATCCTCCTGGGGATCACCGTCCTCGGCGGCGCCGCCGGTGCCGCCGCCCTCGCCCGGATGGCGAGCGCCGAACGCCGCAGACTGCGCGACGACCCCGAGTACCTCGAGCTGAGCCGGCGGGTGGCCGGCCGCCCCGTGATCGCGGTCTCCGGCGACGGCACCCGGCTCCACGCCGAGGTCTTCGGCGCGGACTCCTCCCCCACCCTCGTCCTCCTCCACGGCTGGACCGAGGCGCTGCGCTTCTGGCATCCGCAGATCGTCGATCTCGCCCGGGACCACCGCGTCGTCGCCGTCGACCTGCGCGGCCACGGCGGCAGCGGCAGCGGCGAGTTCTCGACCGACGCCCTCGCCGACGACCTCTCCGCGGTGCTCGCCGCCTGCGTGCCCGCCGGCGAGAAGGCGGTGCTCGCCGGCCACTCCATGGGCGCGATGGCGATCGTCGCCTGGGCGCAGCGCCACCCCGAGGAGGTCGGGCGCGCCGCCGGCGCGGTGCTCATCAGCACCGGGATCGGCGACCTGGTCGCCGAGTCCGAGCTCATCCCCCTCCCCCCCGCCCTCATCCGCGCCCGCCGCCTGATCGGGCCGGCCATGCTCACCACCGCGCCGGTCGCCCCCGGCTGGCTCGCGCCGGTCTCCCGCCGCGCCGTCCGCTACGTGACCCTCGGGCCGGAGGCCACCCCGGCGCAGGTCGCCTTCTGCCACGACGTCGTCCTCTCCTGCCGGCGCGACACCTGGGCGGGGTGGGGCGCCGTCCTCGCCCGGCTCGACCTCACCGAGGCGGTGCCCTCGCTGCGCACCCCGACCCTGGTGATGGCCGGCGACCGCGACCGGCTCACCCCGCCGTCGCACGCGCGCCGCCTCCACCGCGCCCTTCCCCAGCCCGCCGGCCTGGTGGTGCTCGAGGGCGCCGGGCACATGCTCCCGGTCGAGCGCGCCGACGCGGTGAACACGCGGCTGCGGGAGTTCGTCGCCGCCCACGCCGGGGTCGCCGCGGCGACGGGTTAGGCGGGAGCCTCCGCCTCGAGGCGGGTGTCGAGGAAGCCTCGCGCGATGACGCACGCGGCGATGAGCGCGGCGGCGGCGGCGGCGAGGGCGAGCCGCATCCCGGCGACGAACGAGCCCTGGACGAGGAGCGACCCGAAGAGGGCGACGCCGACCACCCCGCCGACCTGCCGGCCGGCGTTGAACACACCCGCGGCGATGCCGACCCGCTGCGCCGGGACCGAGCCGACGAGCGCGGTGTTCAGCGGCGGGACCACCAGGCCCCAGCCGCCGCCGACGGCGATGAGCGGCAGCACCATCGCCGCGTAGCCGGTGGCCGGCCCCATCGTCACCAGGGCGGCGAGCCCGCTCGCGGCGACGAGCAGGCCGGTGACGACGAGCGCTCGTGGCCCGGTGCGCACCACCAGCCGGCCGGCGAGCAGGTTGGCGCCGACCACGCTCAGGGTCATGGGCAGGAAGGTGAGCCCGGTGAGGACCGGCGAGTAGCCGCGCACCCGCTCGAAGTACAGCGCCTGGACGAAGATCTGCCCGTAGAGGCCCAGGTTGAGCAGCACCCCCACCACCGCGGTGGCGGAGAAGGCGGAGGAGCGGAAGAGGGCGAGGGGGAGCATCGGGCTGCGGCCCCGCCGCTCGACGGCGAGGAACGCCGCCGCCGACGCCGCGGCGAGAACGAAGGCGGCCACCACCGCCGGCGAGCGCCAGCCGAGGTCGCCGCCCTCGATGAGCGCGAAGGTCAGCGCCCCGCTGCTGAGCATCCCCAGACCCTGGCCGCCGAGGTCGAGCCCGGCCGCGGGGGCGCGCATCGCGGGGGCGCGGCAGAGCAGGCTGAGGGCCAGCCCGAGCAGGCCGAGGCCGCCGGTGAGCAGGAAGACGGCGCGCCAGCCGGCGACGCCGACGAGCAGGCCGCCGGCGAGCGGCCCCACCGCGATCCCCGCGCCGCCGCTGCCTCCCCAGATCGCGATGCTCCGGGCGCGCTCGGCGGTGCCGGTCACGCTGTGGCTCAGCACCCGCAGCGAGGCGGGGAGGAGCATCGCCGCGCCCAGCCCGGCGACGCCCTGGAGGAGGGCGAGCGCCCAGGCGGTCGGGGCGGCGACGCTGAGCAGCGAGGCGGCGGCGAAGACGCCGAATCCGGCGGCGAGCACGCCGCGGCCGCCGAGGCGGTCGCCGAGCGCCCCGGCGGTGAGCAGGGTCGCGGCGAAGGCGAGGTTGTAGGAGTCGACCACCCACTGCAGCGCCGACACCCCGGCGCCGAGGCCGGCACCGATGCGCGTCAGCGCGACGTTCACCACCGTGGTGGCGAGGATCACCACGAAGTAGCCGAGGCTCGTGGCGACCAGTGTCAGGCGGTCGGAACGCGGCCGGGTGCCCCCCACACCCGACACCCTAGCCGATGTTCAGACCGCGACCGCCTCCACGATGCTGAAGGGCGACGCGGTCGGACGCACCTGGCGGAGCGCGAAGCCGCAGCGGGCCAGCAGGCGGGCGAAGTCCTCGCGGGTGCGCTCGCGTCCGCCGGTGAGCACGAGCATCGCCACGTCGATGACCCGGCCGGGGTCGGGGGCGTTGCCGGGGACGATCACCGACTCGACGAGGAGCAGCCGGGTGCCGGGGCGCATGGCGTCACGGCAGACCCCGAGGATGCGCGCGGCCTTCGACTCCTCCCAGTCGTGGATGATCCACTTCATCAGGTAGGCGTCGGCGCCGCCGGGCACGGACTCGAAGAAGCTGCCCGCCACCAGCTCGCAGCGCGACATCACCCCGGCGCGGTGGAGGGGTCCGCCCTCGCGGGCGCGCTCGATCACCTCCGCCTGGTCGAAGAGGACGCCGCGGAGCGTCGGGTTGGCCACGAGCAGCGCCGCGAGCAGCGCGCCCTGGCCACCGGCGACGTCGACGAGGCTCCCCACGCCGCTGAGGTCGCACGCCGCGACGACCGCCGGATCGCTGATCGTCGACATGCAGGTCATCGCGTTGTCGAACGTGCTGGCGTACTCGGGATCCGAGCCGATCCACTCGAAGAACCCGGTGCCGGTGTTGGTCTCGATCGCGGTGCGGCCGGTGCGCACGCACTCGGCGACGTCGGCCCACATCGGCCAGTGCCAGGGGGCTCCGAGGAACACCGCCCAGTCGCGCACCGAGTTGGGCTCGCCGGCGCAGAGCGGCCGGGCCAGGCGGGTCATCGCGAAGCGCCCGTCGCGACGCTCTGCGAAGATCCC
>VBHE01000009.1:8618-11432 GCA_005889515.1 Chloroflexota bacterium
GCCGAAGCCGTCGAGCATGAGCCCCAGCAGGGTCACCGGCGGGGGCAGGAGGCGGCTTCGCAGCCGCCCCAGCCCCCCCGCCGCACGCTGCATCCCCGCGGCGACCGCCGGGGGTGGGATGCGCGGCGGACGCGCGGCGGTGCTCACTCGTAGGTGATCATGCCGCGGATGTTCTTGCCGTTCCGCATGTCCTCGTAGCCCTGGTTGATGTCCTTCAGCGAGTAGGTGGTGGTCACCAGCTCGTCGAGCTTCACCTGTCCCTGCCGGTAGAGGTTGAGGATGCGCGGGATCTCGACCTGGGCGTTCGACGAGCCGAAGAGCGCGCCGCGCACCTCCTTCTCGTACATGGTCAGCTCGAAGAGCGACATGTCCGCCTTGGTCTCCTCGGGATGCGCCACCGAGGTGACGACGACACGGCCCTTCTTCCCCACCATGGCCAGCCCCTGGCGGATGTAGGCCGCCTCGGCGACGTCGGTGGTGATGATGCAGGCCTCGGCGAGCTGGCCGCGGGTGAGCTCGCTGACGATGGCCCACGCCTCGTCGAAGTCGGCGGCGGTGTGGGTGGCGCCGAGCTCCTCGGCCTTCTCGCGCTTGAAGGGCACCGGGTCGAGGGCGACGATGTTCTGGGCGCCCGCGCACCGCGCGCCCTGGACCGCGTTGGCGCCGACGCCGCCGATGCCCATCACCACGACGGTGTCACCGGGGCGCACCCCGGCGCTGTTCGTCGCCGAGCCGAAGCCGGTGGTGACCCCGCAGCCGACCAGCGAGGCCACCCGCAGCGGGATGTCGTCGTCGATCTTCACGACCGAGGCGGCGGGCACGACCGTGTAGGGGCTGAAGGTGCCGAGCAGGCACATCTGGCCGACGCCCTCGCCGCGGGCGTGGAAGCGGTAGGTGCCGTCGAGCTGGGGCCCGAGGATGATGTTCGCGCCGAGGTCGCAGAGGTTGGTGTGGCCGCTCGCGCACCACTTGCAGCGCCCGCACGACGGCAGGAAGGAGAGCACCACGTGGTCGCCGGGACCCACCGCCGACACGTTGGGACCGACCTCCAGGACCGTGCCCGCGCCCTCGTGTCCGCCCACCACCGGGAAGGGGATGGGGATGTCACCGGTGACGAGGTGCTCGTCGGAGTGGCACAGCCCGGAGCTGGCGAGCTTGATCAGCACCTCGCCCTCGGACGGGCCGTCGAGCTCGACCTCCTCGACGCTCCACGGCTCGTTGAGGCCCCACAGCACCGCGGCTTCCAGCTTCATCGATCGCGTCCTCCACATCCTCTGAGCATCATCAGCGGCTCGCGACCTCATCTCCGAGGATGTTCAGCGCACCCTCGCCGAGCTGCGCGCGCAGCATCTTCTTGTCGAACTTGCCGACGCTGGTCTTGGGGATCTCGGCGACGAAGGCCCAGCGCTCCGGCACCCACCAGCGCGCCACCCTGCCGTCGAGGAACTGGCGCAGCTCCTCCACGGTGACGGTGCGGTTCGCGTCGACGACCACACAGGCGAGCGGCCGCTCGTCCCAGCGCTCGTCCTTCACCGCGATCACCGCCGCCTCGACCACCGCCGAGTGGGCCATGATCGCCACCTCGAGGTCCATCGACGAGATCCACTCGCCGCCCGACTTGATGACATCCTTGGCCCGATCGGTGAGCTGGATGAAGCCGCGCTCGTCGATGGTGCCGACGTCGCCGGTGCGCAGCCAGCCGTCGTCGAAGCGCTCGGGGGCGGGCTCGCGGTGATAGGCGCCGGTGATCCAGTTGCCCCGCACCTCGATCTCCCCCACCGCCTCGCCGTCCCAGGGGAGCACGGCGCCGTCATCGGCGACGTGACGCACCTCGACGCCGGCGGCGAGCCGTCCCGACTTGGTGCGGTAGCGCCACTCGTCCGCGGGGTCGCCGTGCTTGGGCGGACGGGAGACCGCGGCGAGCGGGCTGGTCTCGGTCATCCCCCAGGCCTGCATGATCGTGACCCCGTGGCGCTCCTGGTACTTCTGCTGCAGCGACAGCGGGACCGCCGAGCCGCCGCTCAGCACCAGGCGGAGCGAGGACAGGTCGGTGGGATGGGTCTCGAGGTACCGCAGGATGTCGTTGAGGATGGTGGGCACCGCCCCCGAGATCGTGGGCCGCTCGGCCTCGATCAGCCGGCACATCGGCTCCGCCTGGAGGAAGCGACCGGGGAGGATGAGGTCGGCGCCCGCCATCCAGCAGGTGTAGGGGAGCCCCCAGCAGTTGGCGTGGAACATGGGCACGATCGGCAGCACCCGATCGTGCTGGCTCATCCCGAAGGTGTTGCCCATCGCCGACGCCATCGAGTGCAGGTAGGTGGAGCGATGGCTGTAGACGACGCCCTTGGGGTTGCCGGTGGTGCCGCTCGTGTAGCACATCGCCGCCGCGTCACGTTCGTCGACCTCCGGCCAGTCGTAGGTGTCCGGCCGGCCGGCGAGAAGCTCGTCGTAGCGCACCACCTCGCCGAGCGCCGACGCGTCGCCGCCGCCGACCACCACGATCCGCTCGACGGTGGTCAGCTCGCTCTGCACCCGGGCGAGCAGCGGCACCAGCGAGTCGTCGACGATGACCACGCGGTCCGCGGCGTGGTTGATGACGTAGGCGAGCTGCTCGGGGAAGAGCCGCAGGTTGAGGGTGTGGAGCACCGCTCCCATCGAGGGCACCGCGAGGTACGCCTCGAGGTGCTCCTGGGTGTTCCAGCAGAGGGTGCCGACGCGGTCGCCGGCGACGACCCCGAGGCTGCGCAGCCCGTGGGCGAGCCGGGCGGCCCCGGCGGCGACCTCGCGGAAGCCGGCACGCCGGGTGCGGTCGCC
>VBHE01000009.1:11512-12007 GCA_005889515.1 Chloroflexota bacterium
TCCTCCTCCGCGGCGGGCACCGCTACCGCCGTCTGCCCGCAGACCGACCGGTACGGTACTTCATTCAGACCACGATCCCACTGCGCACCGCCTGGCTCACCGCCGCGGCGCGGCTGGACACGCCCATGCGCTGGAGAAGCGCGGCGATGTCGCGGCTGACCCCCGACGGCGTGCGGCCGAGGATGCGGGCGATGTCCTTGTCGGTGAGCCCGTCGGCGAGCAGCGACAGCAGTCGCTGGTCGCTCGCCTGGCGGGCGATGTCGTCGGGGACGGTGAGCACCGTGGTGATGGCGTCGCCGAGCCGAGGGTCGAGGTAGAGCTGGCCGTCCCGGGCGCAGGCGAGGGCGGTCACCAGGGCGTCGCCCCCCGCCTCCTTGAGCACGAACCCCCGCGCCCCGGTGGCGAGCGCGCGGTGCAGGGTGCGGGCGTCGGGGAAGGCGGTGAGCACGACCACCTCGAGCGGCGGGGTGCGCAGTCGCGCCTGGCGGATGACGT
>VBHE01000366.1 GCA_005889515.1 Chloroflexota bacterium
TGGTCGAGCCGCTCGCGACCCTGCTGTCGCGCATGGATGTGCTCGACCGGGTCTGCGTCGGCTCCTTCTCCGACGACCGACTGCGCCGCTTCCGCGCGCTGGCGGGCGACGGGGTGTGCACCTCGATGGGACCGCGGGCGATCACCCGCGCCCGGCTCAGCTCGCTGACCGGCCGGATCCCCCGCCAGGGCGCGCTCTGCATCCAGCTGCCGGTGCGGCAGAGCGGTATCCCCATGGTCGAGCCGCTGATGATCCGCGCGGCCCACCGTTCGGGGCTCGCCGTCCACGTCTGGACGATCGACGACGGCGCCGAGATGGAGCGGCTCCTCGACCTCGGGGTCGACGGGATCATGACCGACACCCTGGACACCCTCCGCGGGGTGCTCCGGCGGCGGGGCGCGTGGCACGAGGACGGCGCGGCTCCCTGACGCTTGACACCTTCGTTTGTTCGTCGTACAAACAATGGGTTCCGTGACCACCGATGCCCCTCCCCCTCCCCCGCCACCAGGCCCGGGCCACCCGGGAGACCGGCCGCCGCACCCGCTCGGCGCTCCTCGACGCCGCCGCACGGCTCTTCGCCGAGCGCGGCCTCGCCGGCGCCTCCCTCGCCGGCATCGCCGCCGCCGCCGATGCGTTCCCCAGCCAGGTGACCTACTACTTCGGCTCCAAGGAGGCGCTCTTCGTCGAGGCGGCGAGCCGCGAGATGCTCCACACCGCGGCCCGGGTCGAGGCCGCCGGAAGCGGCGCCGGGAGCCCGGCCGGCTACGTCCGCGCGATGGCCGCGGAGGCGATCGGCGACGCCACGCTGCTGCTCTTCGCCGACGCCCTTCTCCTCTGCCATCACCGGCCCGAGCTGCGCCCGCTCGTCGCGCGCACCCTCGACCGCCTCCACCGCGAGGGCGGCCGCGCCCTGAGCGAGCGCTGCGCCCGTGAGCGTTGGGAGCTCGCCGCGGCCCCGGAGGTGATCGGCCGGGCATTCTGGGCGGTGCTCCTCGGCCTGGTGATGGAGGCCGCCGGCTCCGGCACACCCGTCGATCCCACCGCCGTGGAGGCGGCCGTCGTCAGCGCGCTCGCCGCGCGCCCGTCGCCACGCTGAGGAGGCCCCGTTCGATGCTCCCCTCCGACCCCGGCGCCCGCCACATCCCCCTGCCCGAGCACACCGACTGGCTCGCGCCCGACGAGCACCTGCGGTGGCTGGCACGCCGGACCCTCGGCGAGCAGGTCTGGGGCGTGGCCCGGGGAGCGCTCGCCGACGCCGGCCGGCTCGTCGCCACCACGATCGAGCCGCTGGCGGTCACCGCCGAGCGGCATCCGCCGATCCTCCACCAGTACGACCCCCGGGGGGCGCGCGTCGACGAGATCGAGCTCCATCCCGCGTACGACGGCCTGCTCGACACGGCGCTGCGCTTCGGCATGGTCCGCGCCGCCTACGTCCCCGGCTGGCGGGGGCTCGAGGGGACGGCGCCGCGGGCGCTGATGACCGCGCTCCAGTACCTGTGGATGCAGGCGGACCAGTCGATCCAGGGCTGCCCGGTGGCGATGATGGACGCGGGCGCGCGGCTGCTCCGCCTCCACGGCGGCGAGCTCGGCGAGCGGCTCGTCCCGCGGATCGCCGACGACACCGGGAATCACCTGAGCGTCGCGATGTTCCTCACCGAGAAGGCGGGCGGGTCGGACGTCGGCGCCAATGAGACCGTCGCGGTGCGCGACGAGGACGGCGGCTGGCGGCTCCATGGCGAGAACTGGTTCTGCTCGTGCCCGCACTCCGACCTGCTGCTGGTGATGGCCCGTCCCGAGGGGGCGGGCCAGGGGACCGGCGGGCTCGGCGTCTTCCTCGTCCCCCGGTACCTCGCCGACGGCAGCCGCAACGCCGTCGTCATCCACCGCCTCAAGGAGAAGTTCGGGACCCGGAGCATGCCCTCGGGCGAGGTCGGCTTCCGCGGCGCCTGGGCCGAGCCGGTGGGCCGGATCGAGCGCGGCATGAAGCAGATGCTCGACATGGTGAACATGACCCGGGT
>VBHE01000367.1:0-3052 GCA_005889515.1 Chloroflexota bacterium
GCCCTCGAGCGGTCGCCGTCGACCGGTGTCGGCAACCAGCGCAACTGGGGGACCGTCGACGGCGAGAACGTCTGCAGGACGATCAAGGCGGTGATGAAGGCGACGCGCGACGAGGCGGCGGCGCTGGTGCGGTCCGCCCGCGCCGCCGCGCTCGCCGGGGTCGCCGAGGCGCTGCGCGACCTGGTCGTCGCCTACGCGGAGGAGCGGCGCGAGCGCGGGCTCGTCTCCTACCAGGACCTGCTCGTCCGCGCCCGCGACCTGGTCCGTGACCACGCCGACGTCCGCGCCACGCTGAGCGCGCGCTGGGACATGGTCGCCGTCGACGAGTTCCAGGACACCGATCCGCTCCAAGCCGAGCTCGCGCTCCGCCTCTGCGCCGCGGTCGAGGACCGCGCCGTCCCCTGGACCGAGCTGCGCCCCGCGGCGGGGCGGCTCTGCGTCGTCGGCGAACATCGCGCTCTACGCCGCGGTCGAGCGCGCCCTGGTGGAGGCCGACCCGAGGGCGCGGGTCCGACTGGCGGTGAACTTCCGCTCCGGCCGCCGCATCATCGAGGCGGTGAACGCCGTCTTCGGCGGCGACGGCGGGCTGATGACCGGCGCGGCGGGGGTGCAGGCCGAGTACGTCCCGCTCGTGGCCCACGCCCCGGAGATCGACGGCAGCGTCGGCGTCTTCGGTGGCCCCGTCGACGACACCGCCGCGGTGATGTGGCGCGACGAGGCGCGCGACACCGCGGCGCTGGTCCGGCGCATCCTCGACGAGGGCTGGCGGGTCGGCGAGGGCACCGCGGACGGCCCCCGCCGCTGCACCCCGCAGGACGTCTGCATCCTCATGCCGAGCCGCACCAACCTCCGCAACATGGAGCGGGCGCTCGAGCGCAACCGGCTGCGCTACCGGCTGGAGAGCGGCTCGCTCATCGTCGCGACCCAGGAGGTGCGCGACCTCTTGAACATCCTGCGCAGCGTCGACGACCCCACCGACGAGGTGGCGCTGGTGGCGGCGCTGCGCACCCCGGCGTTCGGCTGCAGCGACGTCGAGCTCGTCCGCTGGAGGGCCGAGCGCGGACGCTGGTCGTATCAGCGACCGGGCGACGCCACCGAGCCGCGCGTCGCCGCCGCCCTCGCCGAGCTGCGCGACCTCCACCGCGGGCGACACCGCATGACCGTGCCCCGGCTCGTCGACGAGGTGCTCTCCACCCGCCTCCTGCGCGCCGCCGCGTTCGACGACTGGCGTCCCCGCGAGACCCGCCGCCGCCACCGCTTCGTCGCCGAGCAGGCGCGAGCGCTGGCACGCAGCGGGCGGCCGTCGCTCCACGACGCGGTCGAGTACCTGGAACGGCTGTCCCGCGACCCCGCCTACGACTCCGTCGCCGGGGAGGACGCCGGCGAGGAGCCCTGCGTCCGGGTCATGACCATCCATGCCGCGAAGGGGCTGGAGTTCCCGATCACCGTGCTCACCGGACTGGGGCGCAGGCCGGCGTCGCGCCGGCCGGTGCTCGTCGTCGACCGTGTCGCCGGGGCTGTCGAGCTGCGGCTCGGCGCCGACTTCGCGACCCCGGGGTGGGAGCGGCTCGACGCCCGCGAGAAGGAGATGGAGACCGCCGAGCGGGTCCGGCTGCTCTACGTCGCCATGACCCGGGCGCGCGACCACCTCGTGGTCGGGCTCTTCCGAGCCCGGCACGGCGACGAGACCGACGCCGCCCGCCTCGACACCCTGCTCCGCGGCCGCGAGGAGGTCGTCGAGCTCGACCCGGGGGGCGAGCCCCCGCCGCCGGCCCGGGCGCAGATGGAGCTCGCCTACCCGGAGGGCCCGACCGTCGACGACCACCGTGCCGGGGAGGAGGCGTGGCTTCGCCGGCGCCGGGAGCTGCTCGCCGCCCTCGGGGAGCTGCGCGCCATGACCGCCACCGGCGTCGCCCACGCGGACGCGGAGGCGGGGATGCCCCCCGAGCTCGCCGACGACGTCGCCCGCTCTCGCCGGGGGCGGGCGGCCACCTCGCTGGGGCGGGCGGTCCACGCCGTGCTCCAGACCGTCGACCTCGCCGCGCCGGTGGACCTCGACGCCCTCGTCCGGGTCCACGCCGCGGCCGAGGGCATCCCCGCGAGCGCCCCCGAGGTGGCGCGGCTCGCCCGGGCGGCGTGCGCGAGCGAGGCGGTCCGCCGGGCGGCGGCGGGGCGGCACTGGCGCGAGGTGCCGCTCGGTGCGCCCGTCGACGGCGTGCTCCTCGAGGGCTTCGTCGACCTCCTCTACGAGCTGGCCGACGGGCGGCTGGTGGTCGTCGACTACAAGACCGACGCGGTCCGTGGCGCCGGCGTCGACGCCCGCATGGAGCGCTACGTGCTCCAGGGCGGGGTCTACGCGCTGCTCGTCGCCGAGGCCGTACGCCGCGAGGTCGCCCGGATCGAGTTCGTCTTCGCCGCCGCCGGGGAGACGCGCACCGTGACCGACGTCGCCGGCGCGGTCGCGGGGGTCCGGGCCGCGCTGCGGAGCTGACGGCGTACCATCGGCGGCCGATGGACCGCACCCGCCTCCACGCCATCCAGGCGCCGATCAAGGCGCGGCTCCGCGAGGAGCCCACTGCGGCGCAGATCACGCTTCGCGCCGAGGGCTCGCTCGACCCCGAGGAGATCGCCTGCTCGGTGGCCACCGGACGCGCCCTCGTCGAGGCCGGGCTCCATCCCGCCACCGGCGGCGACGGGCTCCAGGCCTGCTCCGGGGACATGCTCCTCCAGGCGCTCGTCGCCTGCGCCGGGGTCACCCTGCGCTCGGTGGCGACGTCGATGGAGATGCGGGTGAGCGGCACGGTGCGCGCCGAGGGCGACCTCGACTTCCGCGGCACCCTCGGCGTCGACCGCGAGGTGCCGGTCGGCTTCCGCGCCGTCCGCCTGCTCTTCGACCTCGAGACCGACGCCCCCGCCGAGCAGGTGGCGACGCTGCTCCGGCTCACCGAGCGGTACTGCGTCGTCTACCAGACCCTCGCCGGCGGGGTCCCGGTCAGCGCGGGCCTCGTCTGAGCTCAGCGCCCCGCCGGCGGGGCGCCGTTGAGCGCGGGGG
>VBHE01000367.1:3216-7119 GCA_005889515.1 Chloroflexota bacterium
CGAGGCGCTGAACACCGCCATCTCCGCCGGCGAGTAGTTCGACGCGGCGACGATGAAGTGGTTGCTCGCCTGGTCGTACATGACCAGATCGCTGGCGCCGGCGAGGTCGAAGTAGTGGAGAGGCTGCCCCTTGGCGAAGTCCCAGGCGATCGTCACCGGCTGGTCCCGGTCGGCGCAGCCGATCACCCCCTGGTTGGTCTTCGGGTCGATTCCGATCCCGTGCGGCTCGCAGGGCACGTCCAGGATCCACTTCTGGACCACCTTCAGCGTCCGCGGGTCGATCCTCATGATCAGGTTGTCGTCGATGGCGCCCGCGTAGACCATGCCGTCGGCGGGGTCGTACTTCGGCTCGTCGAGGAGCCCCACATTCTCGACCCGGCCGACGATCTTGTCGGTACGCGAGTCGATCGCGGTGAGGAAGCCGTCGTCGGGGCTGTTCACGAACACGCGGTGGTCGGCGGGGTCGTAGGTCACCAGGTCGGCGGCCAGCTTCCCGTTCAAATTCACGCTGTCGATCATCGTCTGGTAGTGGGGGGACGCCGGGTTGACGTCGATGACCGAGACGGTGCCGTCGTCGTTCCCGGTGTACATGCGCTGCACGTCCGGGGCGAGGACCAGGCCGCTGGGCAGGGTGTCGCCGAGGCTGATGATCTTCTCGTAGCGGCCGGGCACGGTGGAGACGTCGATGACGTCGACACCCTGGTGCGAGGGGTCGGTGCCGTCGGTGACGTAGAGCGTCGCGGTGGCGGGGTCGACGAGCATCGTGTCCATCACCGCGGTCCGGTGCTCGATCGGCGGGATCTCGACGCGGTGGAGCACCTCGCGGGTGATCGGCTCCAGGGGAGGCTCCTGGAAGCCGCAGGAGGTGAGAACGACGGACACCGCCGAGAGGGCGGCGATCAGGCCGAGGGCCCGTCGAGCCCTCGCGAGTCCAACCGGCGACACCCGTTCTTCCTCCTCGACCCCTTCCACCTGAGCACTCTCTGAAACGATCCTGGCGCGTTCATCCTTGCAGCGCCGGGTCGTCCGGGGCGGCCATGGGCACGATTTCACCACAGGTTCAGCCTGGAGTGTTCCCGTGAGGAGCAGCGGCGGCATGGAGGGCGGCGGGTAAGGAAGGGACCCTGAATGGGATCGCGATCGCGGATCAGGCTGGCCGTCTCGGTGCTCATCCTCGTCGCCGGCTGCGCCGGCATCGGCATCAGCTCGGCGCCGGTCTCCGTGGCCGCCGGCGGCACCACCAGCCTCGTGCTCCAGCAGATGGACTCCTGCAAGCAGGCCCTCGGCGGCTCCGGCTACCAGCTGACCGGCGGCGGCGTCGACATCCGCGCCTCGGCGCCGTCCACGAGCAAGCAGCGGGTCGCCAGCTCGAACACCTGCCCCCTCCAGCAGGGCGACTGCGTGAGCGTCTCGGTGGGCTGCATGACCCTCAGCGGCGTGCCCGCGCCGGGCACCTACCGGATCCACGAGATCCGCACCCCCGACCCCGACAACTCGAACCCCGAGGGATACGCGGCGTGCAACGGAGGAAGCGCCTGTCGCTCCCAGGTGATCGACGTCACCGTCGACTCCTCCGGCGCCGCCCAGGCGCGGGTCACCAACGTCTACCCCGACGGCACCCCGGCCACGTATCCCACCGCCGCGCAGCACGGCGGCCGCTCCGCGTACGCGGGCACCTCGAGCGATCCCATCGTCGTCCACAACTTCGGCCTCGCGGCGCCGAGCTCCGACCTCTCGCTGCAGTGCGACGGCGACGGCGACGCCGACGACCACCTCACCGGCTCCCCGAGCGCCCACTGCGACTACCCCGAGAACCTCGAGGCGTCCGCCTGCCAGCCGTATCCGTGGAGCTGCACCCTCGGCGTCGAGAGCGCCGGCGGGGCCACCTCGACGACGACAAGGACCCACACCACGAAGTCCACCACATCGAGGTCGACGACGACCGTCCACAACGGCCCCGACGGCAATGCCACCTTCATCGCGCACCTCTACCAGGACGCGCTCGGTCGCCCGGCCTCGACCGGTGACATCGCCTGGTGGCAGGGGGTGCTCGCCGGCGGCGGGGGGCGGGACGCCGTCGGCCTCGGCGTCATCGATTCCACGGAGTACCACCGGCGGGTGGTCGACGGCGACTACGGGCTCGTCGGCCGCGCCCCGGACGCCGCGGGCCGCGCCTTCTGGACCGCCATGCTCGACCACGGCACCGACAACGAGGCGGTGTCCGTGGCGGTCGCACCCCGGACGGCTTCGTCCGGGCGCTGTACCGGGACTTCCTGGGCCGCACCGCCTCGGACGCGGAGATCGCGTACTGGACCGCGCGGCTCGCCCATGGCACCCCGCGCGGCGCGATCACCGGCGGCTTCACGTTCTCCCACGAGAACCACGCGAACCTCGTGGGCGGCTGGTACCGCTACTACCTCGGCCGCCCCGCCGATCCCGGGGGGATCGCCTTCTGGTCCGCCTACCTCGACCGGGGCGGCCGCGACGAGACCATCGAGGCGGGCCTCATCGGCTCGCCGGAGTACCTCGCCCGGGCGATGTCCTGAGCCTCAGCAGCGAATTCCATCCTCCGCTGCGGGGCCGGTCGATCGCGACCGGCTCCGCTACACGGTGAAGCCGGAGACCCCGCCGTTCTCGGCGTGCGGGGCGGGCGCCTTGGGGTCGGTCGACGGCTTCTGGATGGTGACCGCGCCTCCGCCCTGGGTGAAGGAGTCGGTGATTCTCATGTTCGTGATCATCGACCCGCTCGGCAGCCCCATCTCGCAGGCGCACGACGCGCCGACCTCCTGGGCCATGCGGTCGAAGTCGAGGGCGATGCCGAGATCGGTCTCGACCCGGACGACGCGACCGTTGTCGTGGCGCGTGTAGACCTCGACCCCACCGGTCTTGAAGTACGTCGCCCCGGCGACGACCTGGGCGAAGGTCGCGGGCAGGTGGCATCCGCAGCCGCCCGACGGGTCCCCGGCGCTGGCCGCGAAGGCGTCGGCGAAGGTCGTGGTGAAGGGGCCGCCGAAGGTGGTCGGATCGAGATCGATGTGGAGGTGGTCGAGCACCACGCCCCCCTCCACCGACGACCCCATGTCGCTGACCCCCGCCGTGCCCGCGGCGAACTGGTCGAGCACCCCGCTCGAGGTGGAGATCCCGCCGGTGACCTGCTGCGCGGAGGCGATCTGCGCGAAGCGCGCCCCGTCGGCGCTGACCCAGGCCGAGCCGTCGTAGCTCACCACGGTGACGCTGTGGCCCTCGGCGTGGAGGACGACCTGGGCCCGCGACGCGCTCTCGGCCTCGCCGTCGCCGGTGATGGTGAACGGCTGCAGCTGAGAGAGGTCGAAGCCGGCCACGTGGCGCAGCTCGGAGGTGTCGAGGGTGACGCCACCGGCGACGGTGAAGTGCTGCGACGTGGAGTCGAGCTGGTGGGTCGCCGCCTGGACGATCTGGGCGGGGCTCGACGCCGACGTCGCCGTCGACGGGGAGCCGCACGCGGCGAGCGCGAGGAGCGCGGGAAGCAGGAGGACAGGTCGGAGGTGCATGGGGATCGACTGTACGGCCGACATCCCTGACCGTCGATCACGTGTCGGTCAAGAGTTGTCAGGTCGGGTCACAGCTTCGCACGACCTGCGAGGGCGCGGTCCGAAGCTCGACCCTCACAGAACTTCACCGCCCTTCATCGTTCGTTGCCCGGGGTGCGGACAGGATTGCGGCGTTGGCCGGCGGACCACGTCGGCGCCCTGGGGAGTGAACCACCGTGATGACCAACCAGCCCACCCGCACCCTCGAGCTCACCGGACCGCGCGAGGAGACGCCCGCCGAGCGCGAGCTGCGCCGCCACAAGCTGCTGCGCCTCGACCGCTGCCTCGACCTCCTCGAGAACGCCATGGAGAAGGACTGCGCCGTCGTCGACCG
>VBHE01000367.1:7231-9562 GCA_005889515.1 Chloroflexota bacterium
CGCTGAAGAGGTTCCGCCCCCGCTTCTGATCAGCCGGCGAGCGCCGACCGGGCGCCGGCGCAGAGGCCGAGCGCCAGCGCCGCGCCGGTGGTGTGGCCGACGCCGAGCAGGCCGTCGAGCGCGGTGCCGAGGCCTCCCTGACCGCACAGGGCGCGGAGCAGCTCGGCGGCCTGGGGCACCATCTCGCCACGGGTGGCGCAGCGCAGCAATGCCGCGGAGAGGACGGTCGTCCCGGTGCGCGCGGCGCCGACCACGGCGGCGGAGGCCGCGGGGTCGAGCCGGCCGAGGATCGCGACCGCGGCGGCGGCGCCGGCGACCACGTCGTCCCCGGAGGGGGTGAGCCCGGGGCCCTGTCCGAGCAGGTCGAGCGCGGGTGCGGGGTTGCCGGTGCGGAGGCCGTGGGCGACCGCCGCGGCCGGGTGGACGCCCAACCCGGCGGTCTCGGCGGGGACGGCGAGCAGCTCCTCGGCCTCGTCGAGGCGCGTCGCCAGCGGGCGCCCGGGGATGTGGGGGCGCAGGTCGACCCAGCGTGCCGGGATCACGGACCACCCTCCGAGGTGGATCCCGCCGCCCCCCACCCGCACCGCGGCAGCGAGGTGGATCGGGGGCGCCTGGCCGGGGACGGCGACGGCGACGGGGAGGTGCACCCCCCGGGCGGCGACGATCGCGACCACGTCGGGCCCCTCCTCGCCCCCCTCGATGGCGAGGTAGACGGCGGTGGCCGAGGCGCCCAGCACCCGCGCCGGCCGGGGCGCGGCGGCGAGCAGGCCGGCGATCGCGGTGCTCGCCACCGACCCGGGGAGGGGCTGCGGTCCCCCGGGCGTGGACGGCGTCGGAGGGCTCGACATCACAGCGCTCAGTTGTACCGCCCCGGCCCGCCGGGGCCGCGGTCAGCGCCCGGGGAGGCGCTCCGCAGGCGGGGACGCGACCCTCGCCGGGGCGATCCCCGGCAGCACGTGGCTCTCCCTCCCCTCGCCGAGGTAGGCGCGGAGCCGGGCGAGGAGGCGGCCGACGTTGTAGGGCTTGGCGATGTGACCGTCGGCGCCGGCGGCGAGGCAGCGATCCACCTGTCCGGGGGCGGTGTGGGCGCTGACCATCAGGATCGGGGTCACCACGTCACCGGCCCGCACCGCGCGGCAGACCTCGATCCCCGAGATGTCCGGCAGACCGACGTCGAGGAGGATGGCGGCGTAGCACCCGGTGGCGGCGAGGTCGATCGCCGCGGCCCCGGTGGCCGCCTCGACGACCGCGATCCCCCCGGTCTCGCAGGCGAGCCGGAGCACCGTCCGTCCCGCCTCGTCGTCGTCCACGACCAGGACCGCCGCCTGCTCTCCTGGGTCCATGCCGGAAGGCTGATCCGGACGCGGCCTCGCGGCAAGAAAACCTTGTGACGAGATGTGAAGTGACCGCCCGGTCAGGAGACGGTGACGGTGCCGTCCATCCCCGGGTGGAAGGTGCAGTGGTATGCGTACTGCCCCGCTCGGGTGAACTTCAGCTCGTACTTGTCCCCCGGGCTCATCGTCTGCGAGGTGAGCTCGGGATTGGCGTCGAAGGTGACGTTGTGGGGCGCGGTGCCGGAGTTCGTCCACAGCACCACCCCGCCGACGGACACGCTCACCGAGGCGGGGTCGAACTTGAGAGTGGACGTCTCCTGGACGGTCTGGCCGGCGGTGGCCCCGGTCACCTGCGACCCCGCCGCGGGGAGGGGGGTGGGGACCGCCTCGCCCGTCGAGGTCGCGGCGGACGCCGACAGCGCGGGGAGGGACAGCAGCTGGCCGGTGGCGGCGACGTAGACGGTCCCGAGCCGGCGTGCCAGGGCGCTCTGGTTGAGCCCGCCCGCGTCGAGGGCGATCCCGACGACGGAGGCGCCGTCCTGGAAGGCCAGCAGGCCGTCGTCGTCGGTGCCGCTCACCAGGGTCGGCCCGAGCTGGTGGAGCCCGGTGGTGATGTCGGCGAGGCCGTTCAGGGTGCTCTTCGGGTACACGGACACCACCATCGTGGGGCCCTGCGCCGAGCGGTAGGTGCACTGCCCGACGTTCGGGTGGGAGCCCACCGCGGTGACGACGTACACGCCCGGCGGCGATGCGAGCGGGGCGCCGGTCGCCGACGCCGCGGGCGACGCGGAGGGCAGCTCCGCGGCCGTGGGCGGCGACACCGCGGTGGCCACCGCCGAGCCCGGGACCACCGAGCAGGCGTCGGGGGTCACCGCCGGCGGTGCGGCCACGTTGTCGGGGCTGATCTCCGCGCTGGCGGAGCCACAGGCGGCCATCAGCGGCAGCAGGAGCACGCCGATCAGGCGCCGTCGAGGGATCCACATGCCGGTCGGGATGA
>VBHE01000368.1 GCA_005889515.1 Chloroflexota bacterium
GCCGCCGGCCTCGCCGCCTGGACCCTGCGCCGCCTCCCCGAGACCCGGGCCCTGGCCACCGCGGTCGAGCGGCGCAGCGCCGGCATCCGCGACCTGGGGCACGCCTATCTCCGCGACGAGGACTGGGCCGGCCACGATCCGGAGCGGCCCTGGGCCGACACCGGGACGCCGCTGCCGCTCCTCGCCTCGGCTCGCCACCACGCGATCGCCGCCACGGTGGGGCCCACGCCGGGCCACCTCTCCAGCCGGCTGTTCGGCGACACCCTGGTGCTCCACCCCAGCGCCGTCGGCCGCGGCCGGCGGGGGGTGCCGCTGCCGCTCGCCGTCGAGGACTGCCACCACCTCGGGGGCCACCACCACTTCGCGCTGCTCGACCATCCGGCGGTCTACGAGCGGCTGCGCTCCTGGCTGGCCTGATGGAGGGCGACGAGGAGCTCCGCCGGACGGCGCTGCGAGCGGTCGACCGGGAGCGGCTGCTCCCGGGCGAGGAACGCGACCTCCGCCTCGACCACGACCTGGTCCTGCTCGTCGCCGAGGAGAGCCGGCTCGCCCGCCGCCACCGGCTCTGGAGCGCTCGCACCCGTGGGCGGGCTGGGGACGATGGGGACAACGAGAGGATAACCTGACACACGGGGTATCATCGGAGCCACCATGAGCGCCCCAGCCGCCGCCGCCGCCCTGGAGGAGCTGCGCGCCGCCGCGGCGACGTGCACCCGGTGCCGGCTGTACGAGCGGGCCACCTGGACGGTCTTCGGCGAGGGACCGCCGGGTGCGCCGCTGATGCTCGTCGGCGAGCAGCCGGGCGACCGCGAGGACGTCGAGGGCCGGCCCTTCGTCGGCCCGGCGGGGAGGCTGCTCGACCGAGCCCTCGCCGGGGCCGGCATCGACCGCGGAGCGGTCTACGTCACCAATGCGGTGAAGCACTTCAAGTGGGTGGAGCGGGGCAAGCGACGGATCCACCAGACGCCGCTGGTGGGCGAGATCAACGCCTGCCTTCCCTGGCTCGACGCCGAGATGGAGGTGGTGAATCCCCGGATCGTGGTCGCGATGGGGGCCACCGCGGTGCGGGCGCTCTTCGGTCCCGCGGCGCGGCTCACCCGAATGCGCGGCGAGCGCCTCGAGCTCCCAGGCGGGCGCGAGGGGTATGTCACCGTGCACCCGTCCTCGATCCTCCGGGTGCAGGATGCGGACCAGCGCCACCTGGAGATGAGCCGGCTGGTCGACGACCTCAGCCTGGTGGCGCGGCGGCTGCCGGCGGCCTGAGCACCGCCTCGGCCTCGATCTCCACCCGCCAGCGGGGGTCGAGGAGGCCGGCGACCACCACCATCGTCGCCGCCGGCCGCGCCTCGCCGAAGGCGCGGCGGTGGGCGCGCCCGACCGCCCCGGCGTCGGCGGCGTCGACGATGTACATCCGGGTGCGGACCACGTCGCCGGGGCCGGAGCCGAGGTCGCGCAGCGCCGCCGCGATGATCGCCAGCGGCGCCGTCGGCGCAGCCGCCCCCGGGCTCGATCGGCGCCGTCCCCGAGACCAGCACCCGCCCCTCGGCGACGACGGCGCGGCGGAAGCCGAACGCCTCCTCGAAGGGCGAGCCCGAGCGGGTTCCGGGGCGAGGGGGACCGGCGGACATGGCGGGGTCAGTATCCTCTGCATCGCCATGGCCACCGATTTCAGCTTCGATGTCGTCAGCGACTTCGACCAGCAGGAGCTGGTCAACGCCCTCGACCAGGCGCGGCGGGAGATCACCACCCGCTACGACTTCAAGAACGTGACCGCCGACATCACTCAGGAGAAGGAGCAGCTGGTGCTGCTCAGCGACTCGGACATGCACCTGCGGGCGATGCTCGACGTCCTCCAGAGCAAGCTGCACCGGCGAGGCATCGACCTCAAGATCCTCGACCCGCAGAAGCCCGAGGACGCCGCCCGGGGAAACCTGCGGCAGGTGGTCAAGCTGCGCAAGGGCATCTCCGACGAGCTCGGACGCGACCTCAACAAGAAGATCCGCGCCGCCCACCCCAAGGTTCAGGTGCGGATCGAGGGCGACAAGCTGCGGGTGTCGTCGAAGGAGAAGGACATGCTCCAGGGCGTGATCCGCGACCTGCGCGCCCTCGAGCTCGACGTCCCGCTGCAGTTCACCAACTACCGCTAGATGGGCTCGACGCCGCCGACCTACCACCTGCGGGTGCTCGGCTGCCCCAAGAACCAGGTGGACGGCGGCTATCTCGAGGGCCTGATGGAGGGTCGCGGGTACCAGCCGGTGGTGGCGCCGGAGGACGCCGACGTCGCCATCGTCCACACCTGCGGCTTCATCGAGGCCGCCGCCCAGGAGTCCGTCGACACCCTGCTCGAGCTCGGCGAGCTGAAGCGGGGCAACCCGGGGATGCGGCTGGTGGCGAGCGGCTGCCTGGCGCAGCGCCACGGCGCCGACCTCGCCGAGGGGATGCCGGAGCTCGACCTGGTGATCGGCACCCGGGACTGGCCGGCTCTCCCCGACGAGCTCGCCACCCCGCGGAGCGAGCGCCCGGTGGTCCGGGTCGAGGCGCTGCGTCCGGTCGACTACTCGCAGCTGCCCTTCCGCCCCACGGCGCCGGCGACGACGTACCTCAAGCTCAGTGACGGCTGCAACTTCCGCTGCGCCTTCTGCACCATCCCGTCGTTCACCGGCAACCTGCGCAGCAAGCCCGTCGAGGTGATCGTCGCCGAGGCCGAGCGGGCGCTCGAGAGCGGGGTGCAGGAGCTGGTGCTCGTCGCCCAGGACCTCACCGGGTATGGCCGCGATCTGCCCGAGCGGAGCTCGCTCTCGGAGCTGCTGCGGCGGCTGGCCGCGCTCGACCCGGCGCCGACCTGGGTCCGGTTGATGTACGCCACCCTCGAGGGGGTGACCGAGGAGCTGGTCGAGGCCCTGGCGACCACCCCGTGCGTCGCCCGCTACCTCGACATGCCGCTGCAGCACGTGCACCCGGCGGTGCTGCGGAGGATGAAGCGTCCGTACAGTGCCGACCGCGCGATGGAGGTCCTCGCCCGGCTGCGCGCGGCGATGCCGGACCTGGCCCTGCGCAGCACCTTCGTGGTCGGCTTCCCCGGGGAGACCGACGCGGAGTTCCAGCATCTCCTCGACTTCCTCGCCGAGGCCGAGCTCGACTGGGTCACCGCCTTCGCCTACTCGGAGGAGGAGGGGACGGTCGCGGCGCGGATGCCCGACCAGGTGCCGCCGGAGCTGCGCGAGGAGCGCCGCCGCGCCGTCTATTCCGCCCAGGCCCCGGCCTCGCGGGCGCGCAACCGGCGGATGGTGGGGCGCGACCTGCTGGTTCTCGGAGAGGCGGTCTCGCCGGGCCGGGGCGGCCGCCCCCCGGTTCTCCTGGGACGCTCGGAGCGGGAGGCGCCCGAGGTCGACGGCCGGGTGGTGGTGCGCGGTCTCGACGACCCCGCCGCGCTCCTCGACCGCTTCCTCTCGGTGCGGGTCACCGCCGCGGGCACCTACCAGGTGGCCGGGGTTCCCACTCCGCCCCCGGGTTGATGCGCTCGCGGCTGAACCTGCCCACCCAGCTCACCCTTCTCCGCCTCGCGCTCATCCCCGTGGTCGGCTACTCGCTCTCGGCGTCGTTCCCCTACCACGACCAGGTGGGCGCCGCGGTCTACGCCGCCGCCGCCGCCACCGACACCCTCGACGGCGAGATCGCCCGTCGCCGGCAGCTGGTCACCGAGCTCGGCAAGTTCCTCGACCCCCTCGCCGACAAGCTGCTGGTGATCACCGTGCTCGTGATCCTGGTGAGCGCATCGGTGATCCCCGCCTGGGTGGCGCTCGTGGTCGTCGCGCGCGAGTTCCTCATCACCGGCCTGCGCCTGCTCGCCGCATCCCAGGGGGTGGTGATCGCCTCGACCCCGTGGGGGAAGTCGAAGACGCTGACCCAGAACGTCATGCTCGAGCTGCTGATCCTCGAACGCCCCTTCCCGGTGCTCCACGGCGTCGCCATCGCCGCGGTGGCCCTCGCGGTCACCGCCACCGTGCTGAGCGGGTTGGACTATCTCTGGCGGTACCGGCGCTTCGTGGTGTAGCCGGGGGCG
>VBHE01000380.1:0-2625 GCA_005889515.1 Chloroflexota bacterium
GGTTCGGCGATGTGGTCAGGGTGATGGCGGAGACGACCGCCGCCCCGAGCTTCGACGAGGTCCGGCAGCTCTACGGCGCCGCCGTCCATCGCTTCTGCCTGGTGGTCCTCGGTGAGGCCGCAGCGGCGGAGGCGGCGGCGAACCACGCCCTGAGCGCGGCCGAGGCCGCCTACCCGATCGATCGCCCGGAACCCGCGAACGTCCCGGTCTGGCTCCTCGGCATCGCGTGCGAGGACGTCCGCCGCCGGCGGCGGACGCCGCGCCGGACCTCCGGCGCCGCCTCGACCGAGCTCGACGCCGCCCTCGTCGCCGCAGCGGCACTCCCCGAGCAGGAGCTGTTCGCCGCCGGGCTGCGCGGCGCCGCCGGGCTCGGCTACGCGGAGATCGGCAGCGTGCTCGGGACCTCCCCGGAGGCGGCGCGGATGGCCTGCGGCTGGGCGATGCGCCGGATCCGCACCGGGGCCGGGAGGATCGGCTGAGAAATGAGCGACCCGTTCGACGCCGACGAGCTGTGGTTCGCCCACCTGCTCGCCTCGGTGCCCACCCCCGCGTCGCTGGAGCGGGCGGCCGCGAGGCCGGCACGGCCGGCCTCGGGGAGGCGCCGCCGCTACCGGACCCTCGTCCTCGCCGGCGGGCTCGCGCTCGTGGTGGGGGTGCTCGGGGGCCTGGTCCTCGGGCTCACCCGTGCCGGCGACAAGTCCGCCGGCGCCCCGGCCACGGGCTCGGCGGTGCCCGCCTCGCGGGTCCAGCCGGGGCTGGCGGGGGACGACGTCCACCAGGACGTCGTGCTCTTCGGCGGCCGCGGCCCCGGCGGGGTCATGGCCGACACCTGGATCTGGGACGGGCACTCCTGGTCCCAGAGGCATCCGCTCCACAGCCCCAGCCCGCGCCGGGGCCCCGCGATGGCCTCCGACCCGGCCGGCGGCGGGGTCCTGCTCGTCGGCGGCACCGGGCCGAAGGGGGAGGCTCTCGCCGACAACTGGGAGTGGGACGGCACCGACTGGCAGCTGCTCGCCGCCGACGGGGCCCCCGGCGCGCGCGCCGGCGCGGTCCTGTCCCAGGACCCGGTGGCCGAGCGCGTCGTCCTCTTCGGCGGCCAGGGCGCGGCCGACGCCCGGGGCTCGACCTGGAGCTGGACCGGGCGCCTCTGGATCCAGGAGACCCCCGCCGACGCTCCCTCCAACTGCGGCGGCGCGTCGATGGCCTTCGACGACGCCACCCGCCGGTTGGTGCTGGTGACCGGGCGAGGCTGCTCCGCCGCCGGCGCCTCCGGGGCCACCTGGACCTGGGACGGCCACGACTGGTCGCGGCTGCGGCCCGCGGCGTCGCCTCCGCCCGGCGACGGCGACGCCCTCGCCTACGACGACGCCAGCCAGCTGCTCATCCTCAGCGTCCCCGCCGCCGGCCACGGCTGCACCCTGGTGAGCTGGACCTGGGACGGGACCGCCTGGGCGCTCCGCCCTGACGCGGGCTCCCCCGACGGCCCGGCGACCGCGGTGCGCGACCCGGCGTCGCGCAAGCCGCTGCTGCTGCCCGCGAGCGGCGAGAGCTGGCTGTGGACCAGCGGGGCATGGTCGGTGGTGGCGGGAGCGGCGCCGCCCGCGGGGAGCTGCCCGACGCCCTGAGCGCGTGCGGCCCGTGATTGCAGTCGCCGGTGGCGATCACGGTTCGCGATGAGCCGATCAGGAACTGTGTCCCCGGAGCATCCACGCCACGCCCGAATCGGCGGGGACGCCCCGCTAGACTGGGTGCAACGGTCGCTGATGGCCGGCGGGGGACGTGGTGAGGCTCTGCGTCGTTTCGGACATCCACGGAAATCTGCACGCGCTGGAGGCGGTGCTCGCCGACGCCCGCGGCAGGGGCGCCGACATGCTCGTGGTCGCCGGCGACCTGGTCCACCAGGGCCCGCGCCCCGCGGAGACCCTCGACCTGCTGTGCAGCCTCGACGGGGACGGCCTCGGGGCGGTGCGGATGATCCGGGGCAACACCGACCGCCACCTCCTCGAGGACCCGGCCGCGGAGCGGCGAGAGGCGGTGGAGTGGACCCGTGAGCGGCTCGGCGCCGAGCGGCTGCGCCGGCTCGCGGAGCTGCCCGCCGAGCTCGCCATCGGCGACCGGCTGGTGGTGCATGGCTCCCCCCGGGCGGACGACCACGGGATCTGGCCGCACACCCCGGTCGAGGAGTTCGACAGCCCGCGCTGGGACTCGGTCCTGGTCTGCGGCCACACCCATCAGGCGATGCACCGGCGCGAGGGCGCGCGCCACGTCGTCAACGGCGGCAGCGTCGCCTGGCCGCTCGACGGCGACCCCCGACCCGGCTACGCCCTGCTCGAGGGCGGCGACGGCGACCTGCGGGTCGAGCTCCGCCGGGTCGACTACGATCGCGCCCGGACCCTCGCCGAGCTCGAGGAGCGGCGGGTCCCCGGCCGCGAGGTGGTCCGCCACTACATCGAGACCGCGAGCTTCCGGAACCGGATGCGTGAGGGGGAAAGTGGCAGGGGGGAGCCCCCCCGCCGTCGGGCGCGTGAGCGCGCGGAGGAGGGAGTGCGATGAGCCTCGTCCGGCCGCACGGCGCGGCCCATCGCCTGGAGCCGCGGCTCGTCGACCCCGGCGAGCGCGATGCCG
>VBHE01000380.1:2667-4061 GCA_005889515.1 Chloroflexota bacterium
TCGGCGCCTTCACCCCGCTGCGCGGCTTCATCGGCGAGGCCGACTGGCGCGGGGTCTGCGACGAGATGCGCCTCGACGACGGGACCTTCTGGCCGATCCCGATCACGCTCTCGGCGTCCGAGGACGACGCCGGGGCGATCGCCACCGGCGAGGAGGTCGCGCTCGTCGACGCCGAGAGCGGCGCGCTCATGGGCACGATGGTCGTCGAGGAGCGCTACGGGATCGACCGGGAGCACGAGTGCGCCGCGGTCTTCCGCACCACCGACCCCGCCCACCCCGGCGTCGCCAAGGTGCTCGAGCAGGGCCCGGTCAACCTCGGCGGGCCGGTGCGGGTGCTGAGCGAGGGGCACTTCCCCGAGACCTACCCGGACATCTACCTGCGACCCGCCGAGACCCGGGCCCTCTTCGAGTCCAAGGGCTGGTCGACGGTGGCCGCCTTCCAGACCCGCAACCCGATGCACCGCGCCCACGAGTACCTCGCCAAGGTGGCGGTCGAGGTGTGCGACGGCGTGCTCATCCACCAGCTCCTCGGCAGGCTCAAGGCCGGGGACATCCCCGCCGAGGTCCGGGTCCGGTGCATCGACGTGCTCGTCGGACGCTACTTCGTCCCCGGCACCTGCGTGCAGGCGGGCTATCCGATGGAGATGCGGTACGCGGGTCCGCGGGAGGCGCTGCTCCACGGCGTCTTCCGTCAGAACTACGGCTGCAGCCACCTCGTGGTCGGCCGCGACCACGCCGGTGTCGGCGACTACTACGGCCCCCTCGACGCTCAGCGGATGTTCGACCAGATCCCCGCCGGCGCACTCGAGCTGCGACCCCTGAAGATCGACTGGACCTTCTTCTGCTCGGCGTGCGACGGGATGGCGTCGGCGCGCACCTGCCCGCACGGCCCCGAGCAGCGCCTGCTCGTGAGCGGGACGAAGGTCCGCCAGATGCTCGCCTCGGGCGAGCCCATCGACTCCCATTTCAGCCGGCCGGAGGTGCTGGAGATCCTCCGCGAGTACTACGCCGGTCTCGACGCCAGGGTCGAGGCCGGGACCCACTCCCACTGAGGACGGACACGTGCCCACCTATGTCAACCCCGACAAGTGCGACGGTTGCAAGGCGCTCGACAAGCCGGCCTGCGCCTACATCTGTCCCAACGACCTCATGATCCTCGACCTGGCACAGGGGAAGGCCTGGAACCAGGAGCCCGACCAGTGCTGGGAGTGCTACGCCTGCGTCAAGACCTGCCCGCAGTCGGCGATCGCGATGCGCGGCTACAGCGACGTCATGCCCCTGGGCGCGAGCCTGACGCCGCTGCGCGGCACCGACTCGATCATGTGGACGGTGCAGTTCCGCGACAAGCGGGTGAAGCGCTTCAAGTTCCCGATCCGGACGACCGGCTGGGGGAC
>VBHE01000380.1:4067-5496 GCA_005889515.1 Chloroflexota bacterium
GCCGCGGAGCTGAAGGACTCCCACCTCGCCGGTGAGGACGTGTGGCTGGGGGTCGACACCCTGCCGGTCCCCGAGGGCCTGGTGCTCGAGGGGAAGCCGGAGAACCGTGACCCGGCGGGCTCACTCGCCGCCGCCGATGGGAGGACCAACTGATGGAGGCGCCCACCGTCGAGACCGTCGACACCGACCTGCTCATCCTCGGTGGGGGGATGGCGGGCTGCGGCGCCGCCTACGAGGCCGGCTACTGGGGACGCTCGAAGGGGCTGAGGGTCACCCTCGTCGAGAAGGCGGCGGTGGAGCGCAGCGGCGCGGTGGCCATGGGGCTGAGCGCGATCAACTGCTACATGGGGATGAAGCACGGCGAGAACCAGCCCGAGGACTTCGTGCGCTACGTGCGCAAGGACCTGATGGGTCTCTGCCGTGAGGACCTCGTCTACGACATCGCCCGCCACGTCGACTCGACGGTCCACATGTTCGAGAGCTGGGGCCTGCCGATCTTCAAGACCGAGGACGGGCGCTACAAGCGCGAGGGCCGCTGGCAGATCATGATCCACGGCGAGTCCTACAAGCCGATCGTCGCCGAGGCGGCGAAGAAGGCGATCGGTCCCGAGAACGTCTACGAGCGGCTCTTCATCTCCCACCTCCTCAAGGACGAGTCGAGCGGCCGGGTGACCGGCGCCGTCGCCTTCAGCGTGCGCGAGCACAAGGTCTTCGTCTTCCGCTGCAAGGCGGCGATCTGCAGCGCCGGCGGGGCCACCGGCGTCTTCCGTCCCCACGCGGTGGGTGAGGGGCTGGGGCGCATCTGGTACGCCCCGTGGAACACCGGCACCGCCTACTCGCTGCCGATCCGCGCCGGCGCGAAGATGACCCAGATGGAGCACCGGCTGGTGGTCACCCGTTTCAAGGACGGCTACGGGCCGGTGGGGATGTGGTTCCTGCTCTTCAAGGGCAAGGTGAAGAACGCCTACGGCGAGCTCTACGAGGAGACCCAGCAGAAGGCGATCGCCCCGTTCGCGCCCTACGACCAGGTCCGGCCGATCCCCACGCCGCTGCGCAACCACCAGATGCTCACCGACCGCGCCGAGGGTCGGGGCCCGCACTACATGCGCACCGACGAGGCGCTCCAGGCTCTCACCATGGGGCTCGATCCGAAGGCGATCCGCGAGATCGAGAGCGACGCCTGGGAGGACTTCCTCGACATGACGATGTCCCAGGCGCTGCTCTGGGCGTCGAACAACATCGACCCCGCGAAGATCCCGAGCGAGCTCGACCTCACCGAGCCCTACCTGATGGGCTCGCACTCGTCGGCGACCGGCGCCTGGGTCAGCGGGCCCGAGGACCTCGCCGCCGACGGCTACTTCTGGGGCTACAACCGCATGACCACGGTGCCCGGCCTCTTCGCCGCCGGTGACGGCGTCGGCGCCTCGGC
>VBHE01000010.1:0-311 GCA_005889515.1 Chloroflexota bacterium
AGCCGCGAACAACTGCTCGCGGAGGTGTGGGGTTACCACTTCGATCCTGGCTCGAACGTCGTGGACGTGTGCATCCGCCGCCTGCGGAAGAAGCTGGGCGCCTCCACGATCGAGACTGTTCGCCACGTCGGGTACAGGCTTGCGGCGGCCTAATTCGGTCGACCTGCTCTGGGTCGCGTTCGCCGCGGCGAACCTCGTCGCGATGGCGCGCTGGGCAACGTGGGAGACGATCCCGTTCCACTTCATCTGGGTCAGCTTGACGCTGCTCTACGGGTTCAGGATCTGGCGCCCGGTACCGACTGCGTTCGTGC
>VBHE01000010.1:452-10648 GCA_005889515.1 Chloroflexota bacterium
TTCCTGCACGACGTGTCACACGAGCTGCGGACGCCTGTGACGATCGCACGCGGGCACCTGGAGCTGCTCGGGCTCGAGCGTCCGGACTCGCATGACCTCGCGGTCGCCCTCGACGAGCTGACGCGTATCGACAGGATCATCAACCGTCTGCTCCTGCTCGCGAAGTCCGAACGGCCGGACTTTCTCGTCACGGACGACATCGACGTCGAAGCTTTCGTCGAGGACGTGTTCATGCGGTGGTCCGACGTCGCACCTCGTGTGTGGCGGCTCGGGCCGATCCCGCGCGGCCACCTCGCGGCCGATGAGGAAGCGTTGAGGACGGCTTTGGATGCATTGCTCGAGAACGCGGTCAAGCACACGGAGCCGCGCGAGACGATCGAGCTTCGCGCACGTGCAGCGGGGCGAGAGCTCGTGCTCGAGGTGGTCGACGGCGGGCACGGCATCCCGCCGGAGGCGGTCGACCGGATCTTCGACCGTTTCGCGCGCGCAGACGACGCTCGAAACCGTGCAGCGGGCGGTGCTGGTCTCGGTCTGGCGATCGTCGACGCAATCGCGCGCGCGCACGGCGGCAGCTGCACCGTCAGGCCGCTCCCGCGCGGAGTGCTCTTTGCGCTGCGGCTGCCGGGGTTCGAGCTCGAGCGGCGTTCCCTGGCCGATCTTTCGCCGGCGCAGCAGCCTGCTTAGGAGATTCACAGGAAGCTCTCACGCTCCTCCCATGGCCTCCGGGCATCGTCGTGTGAAACCAACGAAGGAGGTCTCACATGCCCCGCCATCTGAACGAATCCACGCTCGACGGGTACCTGGCCCGGTCGCTCGATCCGCCCGAGCTTCGCGCATACGACGCGCATCTCACGTCGTGCCTGTCGTGCGCTCTCACCGTCGAGCGTGAAGGTCTCGCCCCGGAGCGCTGGGAGCGCCGCGGCGTGCTGGGCCGTCTCGTCTCGGTCGTCCCCGCCGAGCGGCTGGCGGCCTAAAGGATGTCGAGCGCGCCGCGTAGAGACGCGACGTACTCCCGGAGTGCGACGGGTCCCTCGTCTGCCATCTGTACCGCGCGGGACCCGACCACAACGCCGTCGGCGAGCTCGGCAGCCGCGCGCGCGTGCTCGGGCGTCGAGATGCCGAAGCCTGCGTAGAGCGGAGCCGCGACCAGGCGTCGCGCCCGCTCGACGAGGCCGCCGAGCGCAGGGGACAGGTCGCCCCGCGCGCCCGTCGTGCCCGTGAGCGCGACGAGATAGAGCCAGCCGTCGGTCTGCTCGCCCGCATAGGCGATGCGCTCGTCCGTCGAGGTCGGCGCGACGAGTTGCACGCGTCGCACCTCGGGCCGCTCGCCTGCGGGGAGGTCGGCCACGATCATGCTCGTGGCTCCGGCGCTTTCGACGTCGGCGGCGAAGCGGTCCCATCCGTACGCCTCGAGGAGCGACGAGTACGTCATCGGGATCAAGGGGGTTTCTGGGACGAGCCGGCGCGTACGTGCGAGCACTTCGAGACACTCACGCGTGCGCATACCGCGCGCGAGTGCCCGCTCGCCGGCGCGGCGGATCACCGGACCGTCCGCGAGCGGATCGGAGAACGGGAACCCGATCTCGACGACGTCGGCGCCGCCGTCGACCGCGGCCCGGGCGAGCTCCGGTGTCTCCGGGTCCGCCATCAGATAGATGACGAGTGTCTTCAACTCTGCGCGAGCACCTCGGCGAGATCCTTGTCGCCGCGGCCGCTGAGGCAGACGAGGATCAGCTCAGCATCGAGCTCGCGGGCACGCGCGAGCGCGTGGGCCGGCTCGAGGGCCGGGATGATCCCCTCGGTTCGCGCGAGGTCGCGGAACGCCGTGAGTGCTTCGTCGTCCGTCGCGCCGCGATAGTCCGCTCGACCGATGTCCCGCAGGTACGCGTGCTCGGGACCGACACCGGGATAGTCGAGCCCGGCCGAGATCGAGTGGGCGTCCGCGATCTGGCCGTCGGCGTCGGCGAGGATCGAGGAGCGTGCGCCGTGCAGGACTCCCGCTCGACCCGAGCCGAGTGACGCAGCACCCGCCGCCTCGACCCCGACGAGCCGCACGTCCTCGTCGTCCAGGAAGCCGTGGAAGATCCCGATCGCGTTCGAGCCGCCGCCGACGCATGCGACGACCGCTTCGGGGAGCCGACCCTCGGCGGCGAGGAGCTGCTCGCGGGCCTCGCGGCCGATCACCGACTGGAGCTCGGCAACGAGCTCGGGATATGGGGCGGGACCGACGCACGAGCCGATCAGGTAGTGCGTCGTCTCGACGTTCGTGATCCAGTCGCGGATCGCCTCGCTCGTCGCCTCCTTCAGCGTCTTCGTGCCGAAGTCGACGCTGCGCACCTCCGCGCCGAGCAGACCCATGCGCTCGACGTTCGGCTTCTGGCGGCGCATGTCTTCCTCGCCCATGTAGACCACGCACTCGAAGCCGAAGCGCGCGCAGACGGTGGCCGTCGCCACCCCGTGCTGGCCGGCACCGGTCTCGGCAATGATCCGGGTCTTGCCCATGCGCCGGGCCAGCAGCGCCTGGCCGAGGGCGTTGTTGAGCTTGTGGGCGCCGGTGTGGAGCAGGTCCTCGCGCTTGAGCCAGATCCCCGCGCCGCCGTGGTGCCGGGTGAGCCGGTTCGCCTGGGTCAGCGGGGTGGGACGGCCACCGTAGTCCTGGAGCCAGCCGCGCAGCTCGTCACGGAACTCCGGGTCGGAAAGTGCCTCGTCGGCCGCGGAGGTCAGCTCGTCGAGCGCGGGGACGAGGGTCTCGGGCACGTAGGCGCCGCCGTAGCGGCCGAAGCGACCCGGCGCGGCGGGCGTGGTGCTCATCCCTGTCCCCGTGCCACCGCCGGCGCGGTGTGGGTGTGGAGGAGGTCGAAGGCGGCGCGCGCGGTGCGCACATAGGCGCGCACCAGCGCCGGGTCCTTCACCCCGGGGGCGCTCTCGAGGCCGCTCGAGGCGTCGACGCCGCGGGGTCGCACCGCGGCGATGGCGTCGGCGACGGAGGCGGGATCGAGGCCGCCGGCGAGGATCGTCGGCCGGTGGCGGGCGACCTCGGCGGCCCACTCCTGGGGGAGCCGGCGGCCGGTGCCGCCGGGGAGCGCCCCCGCGTCCTCGGGAGCGGCGTCGAGGAGCAGCAGCGACGCCGGCCACCACCCGTCGGCGTACGCCTCGGCGGCGCTCCGCACGTTGAGGGCGCGGACGACCGGAACTGCGACCTCCGTCACCAGACGCGGGTCGACCGCTCCGTGGACCTGGACGGCGGCGAGCCGGTGGCGGCGGGCGAGGTGGTCGCAGAGCGCCGCAGGGGGCTCGACGAGCACGCCGACGAGGTCGGCGCGCCCGGCGACGGCCTCGCGCACCGCGTCGGCGGCGCGGTCGTCGACGTGGCGGGGGCTGCGCTCGACGAAGACCAGCCCGAGCAGGTCGGCGCCGGCCTCGACGGCGGCCTCGGCGACCTCGGCGGTGCGCACCCCGCAGACCTTGACGATCATCGCCACGCCCGCTCAGACGCGGCGGTCCGGGCGGCATCGACGAACTCGGCGCAGCGCGAGCCGGGCTCGCCGGCGCGCATCAGCGCCTCGCCGCAGAGCACCGCGTCGGCACCCTCTGCGACGAGCCGGGCGGCGTCCGCCGCGGTCGCCACCCCGGACTCGGCGATGCACACCGGGCCCGGGGGGACGAGCGAGCGCAGCCTCGCGAAGGTGCCGAGGTCGGTGGCCAGGGTGCGCAGGTCGCGGTTGTTGATCCCCACCAGGCGGGCGTCGGCGGCGACCGCGATCGCCACCTCCTCGGCCTCGTGGGCCTCGACCAGGGCGGCGATGCCGCAGCGCGCGGCGGCCTCGAGGCATTCCTCGACACCGGCCGGACCGAGCACGGCGACGATGAGCAGCACCGCATCGGCGCCGGCGGCGCGCGCCTCGGCCACCTGGAGCGGGTCGACGACGAAGTCCTTGCGCAGCACCGGCAGCGCGACCGCCTCGCGGGCGGCGACGAGGTCGTCGAGCGAGCCGCCGAAGGAGGGACCGTCGGTGAGCACCGAGAGCGCGGCGGCACCGGCGTCCGCGTAGGCGCGGGCGGTGGCGGCGCAGTCGAGCTCGGCCCGCAGCGCGCCGCCGCTCGGGGAGCGGCGCTTCATCTCGGCGACGATGCGGCCGCCGAGCAGCGCCGGCTCCAGCGGGCGCACCGGGGGCGCGGCCAGGGCGCGCGCCCAGAGGTCGGCGGCGCGGCCGCGCAGCGCCTCGACCTCGGCGTGCTTGCGCGCCACGATCGGCTCCAGCGCGCCGAGCCGGCCGGTCACGAGCGGAGCTCGGCGGTGCGGGGGACGCCGGCCCGCTGGAGGAAGGCGCGGAGCAGGTCGTGACCGCAGCGGGTGGCGATGGACTCGGGGTGGAACTGGACTCCCTCGACGGGGTGGTCGCGGTGGCGCAGGCCCATGATCAGCCCGTCGCCGGTCCAGGCGGTGACCTCCAGGCAGGCCGGCAGCGACTCGCGCTCCACCACCAGGGAGTGGTAGCGGGTCGCGGAGAACGGCCGGGGCAGACCCTGGAGCACGCCGGCCCCGTCGTGGTGGATCTCGCTCACCTTGCCGTGCATCACCTGGGGGGCGCGCACCACCCTCCCACCATACGCCTGGCCGATGGCCTGGTGGCCGAGGCAGACGCCGAGCAGTGGGGTGGTCGCGCCAAGCCGCTCGACCACGGCGAGCGAGATGCCCGCCTGGTCGGGGTCGCAGGGCCCCGGGGAGATCACCACCGCAGCCGGCTCCATCGCCGCCAGCGCCTCGGCGCTCAGCGCGTCGTTGCGGTAGACGGCGGTGGCGGCGCCGAGCTCGCCGAGGTACTGCACCAGGTTGTAGGTGAAGGAGTCGTAGTTGTCGACGACGGCCACAACCCCGCCGAGCGACTCGCCGCTCACCGTCCCAGCCCCTGGTTCGCGCGCTCGACCGCGGCGAGCAGCGCCGCCACCTTGTTGTCGATCTCCAGCGCCTCCTCGTGAGGCTCGGAGTCGGCGACGATGCCCGCCGAGGCCTGGGCGTAGGCGACGCCGTCGCGCACCACCAGGGTGCGCAGCGCGATCGCGGTGTCGAGGTTGCCGCCGAAGCCGAGGTAGCCGACCGCGCCGGCGTAGACGCCCCGGGTCTCGGGCTCCTGCTCGGCGATGATCTCCATGGCGCGCACCTTGGGGGCGCCGGTCACCGTGCCCGCGGGGAAGCAGGCGCGGAGCGCGTCGAGCGCGGTCGCGCCGGCGCGCAGCGTCCCGGTGATGGTGCTGACCAGGTGCATGACGTGGGAGTAGCGCTCGACCTCCATGAACTCGGTCACCCGGACGCTGCCGGTGGCGCACACCCGGCCGAGGTCGTTGCGGCCGAGGTCGACGAGCATGAGGTGCTCGGCCTGCTCCTTCTCGCTCTCCCGGAGCTGCTTCTCGAGCTCGAGGTCGCGCTGCGGGGTGGCGCCGCGCCGGCGGGTGCCGGCGATGGGGTGGTACTCGACGTCGTGGCCGGTGACCCGCACCAGCATCTCCGGCGACGCCCCCACCACCGCGCAGGCGGGGGTGGGCAGGAAGAACATGTAGGGGCTGGGGTTGATCGAGCGCAGCGCCCGGTAGAGGTCGAAGGGCGCGGCGTGCAGCGGCAGCGCGAAGCGGCGGCCGATCTGCACCTGGAAGATGTCGCCGGCGAGGATGTACTCGCTGCACCGCTGCACGCTGCGGACGAAGTCCTCGCGGCTGAGATTGGCGAGGGCCTCGCGGTCGGGGGTCACCGGCGGCTCGGCCGGCAGCGGCGCCGGCGGCGGGAGCGGGCCCCGCAGCCGGTCGCGGAGCTCGCCGAGCCGGCGCACCGCGCCGGCGTAGGCGGCGTCGACGTCGGCGCCGTCACCGGTGTGGGCGTGGGTGATGAGCAGCATGCGGTGGAGGGCGTGGTCGAAGACGATCACGGTGTCGACGACCGCGAACCAGCCGTGGGGGATGCCGAGGCGGTCGTGCGCCGCCACCGGCACCCGCTCGAAGCGCGTCGCCGCCTCGTAGGCGAGGAAGCCGACGGCCCCGCCGCTGAAGGGGACGTCGAGACCCTCGAGCGGCGCCACCCGCAGCCGCGAGACCGAGCCCTCGATCACCGCGAGCGGGTCGGTGTAGCTCTCGGTCCGGGCACCGGCCGGCCCGGTGATGGTGGCCGTCCCGTCCTCGAGGGCGATGGTCGCCAGCGGGCCGGCGGCGAGGAAGGAGTAGCGCGCGAGGCGCTCGCCCCCCTCGACGGACTCGAGGAGGAACGCCCCCTCCTCCTCGAGGCGCAGGAAGGCGCTGACCGGGGTGTCGCAGTCGGCGAGCAGCTCGCTCACCACCGGCACCAGGTCGTGGTCGGCGGCGAGGGCGCGGACCGCCTCGAGCGAGGGGCGGCAGCTGGGAGCGGTGGTCACCGCCGGGGGCGAGGACACGGTGGACGGCCTACGACGCCGCGGGCCCGGCGGCGGCGAGGTGGACGGCGATGCGCTCGAGGGCGCGCTCCAGGTTGGGCACCGAGTTCGCGTAGGAGAGCCGCAGGAAGCCGGCGCCGTGGGCGCCGAAGGCGGTGCCGGGAAGGACCGCGACCCCGGCCTCGTGGAGCAGCGAGTGGGCGAGGGCGCGCTCGTTCCAGCCGGTGCCGGTGATGTTCGGGAAGACGTAGAAGGCGCCGGCGGGACGGTGGCAGCGCACCCCGGGGATGCGGTTGAGCCTCTCGACGACGAGGTCGCGCCGGGTGCGGAACTCCTCCCGCATGGCGTCGACGGCGGCGTCGCTGAGCGGCGACTCGAGCGCCTCGACGGTGGCGAGCTGGGTGAAGGACGCCGTGCACGAGGACGTGTTGATCATCAGCGTGCCCATGCTCTTCGCGAGCTCCACCGGCATCACCCCCATCCCGAGCCGCCAGCCACACATCGCCCACGCCTTGCTGAGGCCGTCGATGAGCACGGTGCGCTCGGCCATCCCGGGGATCGAGTACGGCGAGACGTGCTCCCCCTCGTAGATCAGCCTCCAGTAGAGCTCGTCGCTGAGCACCACCAGGTCGCGCTCGATCGCGATCCCGGCGATGGCCAGGATGTCGGACGCGGTGAGACATCCCCCGGTGGGATTGGCCGGGGTGTTGAGGATGATCATCCGGGTGCGATCGGTCACCAGTGTCCGCAACTCCTCGACGTCGAGCCGGAAGTCGCGGGACTCGCGCATCGGCACCGACACCGGCACCGCGCCGGTGAAGTTGGTGAGCGAGGCGTAGTTCGGATAGCCGGGATCGGGCACGAGCACCTCGTCGCCGGGGCTCACCAGGCTGAGCAGGGCGAAGTGGATGATGTTCTTGCTGCCCGGGGTGAGCACGACGTTGAGCGGCGACGTCTCCACCCCGGTGTTCTCGGTCACCGAGCGGGCGACCGCCTGGCGCACCTCCATGATCCCGCTCGCCGGGGTGTAGTGGGTGTGGCCGTCGCGCATCGCCTTCACCGCCGCGTCGACGATGTTCGGCGGGGTGTCGAAGTCGGGCTCGCCGATCTCGAGGTGGATGATCTCGCGTCCCTGGGCCTCGAGCACCCGCGCCTGGGCGAGCACCTCGAAGGCGCCCTCGGTCCCCAGCCGCGCCATCCGGTCGGCGAACCTCAACGTCATGCGGTCACCCGCATCGGGGCGCTCTCGCCGCGGGGCTCCTCGGTGCGCAGCTCGAGCTGGTCGACGCGGGCGCCGAAGGGGCCGCGGCGGAGGCGCTCGACCAGCGCGTCGACCGCGGGCCGGCTGCCCTCGGCGACGCACTCCACGCTGCCGTCGGGGCGGTTGGCGACGGTGCCGCCGAGGCCGAGGGCGCGGGCGTGGTGGAGGACGAAGGCGCGAAAGCCGATCCCCTGGACCCGTCCGCGCACGAGGGCGTGGACGCGGACGCGAGGTTCGGTCATGCCCCGATTATAGGAGTGGCCCGGGTGACCGCCCGGTCAGGCCACCTGGGTGCTGCGGATCATCGGCAGCAGGTCCTTCACCTTCTCCAGCCGCTCGCCGCTGAGCTCGGACATCAGCGCCAGCACCCGGCGCTGCATCGGCCCCTCGTGGTCGCGGCCGGGGAGGTACATGTTCAGCATCCGGCTGGTGTACTCGGGGTCCTCCAGCATCGAGACCACCGAGGGCTCGGTGATCATCGTCGGGTGCTTGGGCGCGTCGTTGGTGGTGCGCAGCATCCACAGAGCCATCCGCAGGATGTCGGGGAGGCACTCGGGCCGGTTGTTCACCGCCTTGCGCAGGTAGCTCGCGTAGCAGGCGGCGTGGCGCAGCTCGTCGGCCGCGAGGGTCTTGAAGATCAGCCCCAGCACCGGCTCGGGCGCGTTGTTGCTGAAGGCGGTGTACCAGTGGGCGAGGCGCTGCTCGCCGACGAAGTGCATGGTCAGGGTCTCGATCGCCGGCCCCTCGGCGAAGGTGAGGCGCAGCCGGGGCAGCTCCCGCTCGTCGTCGAAGGTCTGGCCGAGGTGCTCGAGGTAGCGCCGCAGGGTCAGGTAGTGCTTGAAGCTGCAGAAGTCGATGTCCGCGTAGAAGTCGCGGAGGAACATCTCCGTCGCGTAGAGCGCGCTCAGCTCGGTGAGGCAGATCTGGCGGAGGTCGTGGACCCACTGATCGCTCAGCTTCGAGCGGTCGATGTCGTCGAAGGGGATGTCCGTCTGGAGCTGCCACCGGGCGCGCTCGAGGCGGTCGAAGAGCTCGTTATACAGCATTGTCATCAGTGTGACCCGTACACACCGGCCAAGTCATCGGCCCCCGGCGCCGCTATCGGACTGCCTACTTCGCCATGGTGGCCATAAGATGACCTCATGAGCCTCACCGAGGTCCCCCGGCTGCCCGCCGAGGTGAGCGCCACCCTCCTCGCCGGCTCCGACGAGATCGCCCGCCGCCTCGCCCGCCGCCTCAGCGAGGAGCTCGAGCTGCCCCCCGAGTTCGGCCGGATTCGCTACCTCCGGGCGATCGTCGCCGCCTGCCGGGACGGGCTCCACGCGCTGCTCCGCCAGCTCCACGACGGGCGCAAGCCCCACCCCGCCGAGCTCGCCACCCTGGGGCTCGCCGGCGCCCAGCAGGCCGAGCTCGGGGTGCCGCTCGAGGTGCTGCTCCGCGGCTACCGGCTCGCCGCCAAGGTGGTCTGGCGCGAGGTGGTCGACGCCGGCACCCGGATGGGCGGGCTGAGCCCGGAGACGGTGGTGGCGCTGAGCGAGCAGGTGCTCGAGTACCTCGACGAGATCAGCGGGGCGGTCGGCGGCGCCTACCTCGAGACCCGGGCGCGGCTCGTCCGCCAGCGCGACCGCGACCGCGACCGGGTCCTCGGCCGGCTCCTCGCCGGCGACGCCTCGGACGAGCTGCGCCGCCTCGCCGCCGCCTGCGACCTCGAGCTGCGCCCGCCCTACCGGCTCCTCGCCTGCGCCCTCCCTGCCGACGCCGATGCGGACCGCCTGCTGGGCGCCGCCTGGCAGTCCTCCCGGGCCCTGCTCGTCGTCGCCGACGGCGGGGTGTGGACCGCCCTCGTCGACGGCGACGCCGACGTGGACGCGCTCTGCCGGTCGGGGATGCGGGCCCTGGCGCCGGGTGGGGACGGAGCCCTGGTGGTCGGCGTCGGCCCGGTCGCCGCGACTCTCGACGAGGTCGGCGGCGCCGCCCGGCGCGCTCACCGCGCCCTCGACGTCGGCCGCCGGCTGCGCCCCGGCGAGCTCGTCCACGAGGACGTCGAGCTCGGGGTCTTCGCCGCCCTCGACGCCGACCCCGAGGCGGTTCGCGCTCATGTCGGGCGGCTGCTGGGGAGCATGGTCGACGGCAGCGCCCGCTCCGCCGAGCAGCTCCGCACCCTCGACGCGGTGCTCGGGTCGCGCAGCCTCGGCGACGCCGCCGCCCGCCTCGGCGTCCACCGCCACACCGTCGTCTACCGGCTCGAGCGGATCGGCGCGCTGCTCGCGACCGACCTCGAAGACCCGGTGGTGCGCCACCGCCTCTGGCTGGCGCTGCAGGCACACAGGCTGCTGTCGGACGACCCGGGCGGGCGTACACTGCGCCCCGTGAGCGAGGACACCCGCCGGTGAACCCCCTCCTCCCCATCACGCTCGCGGCGGCGCTGGGCGCCCTCTGTCTCGCCAGCTGCGGGCCCGACACCGTCTCCGCGCCGACGGTGAGCTCGACCCCGGCCCCCCCGACGGCGACGGCCGCCGCCACCGCCACCGCGAAGA
>VBHE01000010.1:10730-13963 GCA_005889515.1 Chloroflexota bacterium
TGACCGTCGACCCCGGCACCGTCCCGGCCGGGTCGGTGGTGCGGGTGAGCGGCTACGACCCCGGCAAGAGCTGCTCGTCGATGACCATCCTCTCCAACGCCTTCCCCGGCCCCCAGGAGTTCGCCGGGGTCCACGCGGTCACCGCTCCGGTCGACGCCACCGGCCATTTCGCGGTCAGCGTCACCATCCCGGCGCCGACCGCGCCCGGTGGCTACCCGGTGACGGTGCGCGCCTGCGGCGGCAACTTCGGCGTCCAGGTCACCCTGACGGTGACCGCGCCGCACTGAGCCCGGCCCGCGGCTCTCAGCGGAAGAGCGCGGCGAAGCCGTCGGGGTCGAGGGGCGGCCGCGCCGCGAGGGCGAGGTTCTCCTCGACGTGGTCGACCCGGCTCATCCCCACGAGCGCGGTGGTGAGGCCGGGGGCGGAGCGGGTGAACTGCAGGGCGCTCTGGGCATCGGTGGGTCCCCCGAGCAGGTCGCGCAGCGCCTCCGGGAGCCGTCCGATCACCCGCGCCTGAAGCAGCGAGCCGCTCGCCATCACCGTCATCCCCCGCTCGGCCGCGGCGGCGAGCAGGGGCATGGCGCCGCCCGCGCCCCTCTGGGTGGGGCGGACCGCAGCCTCGGGCATGGCCACGTTGAGGGGCAGCTGGACCGCCCGGAAGTGGTGAGCGTCGCCGGCCACCTCGACCGCACAGGCGGCGAGCTCCTCGAGGGAGAGGTGACCGCCCGAGGACGGATCGGCGCGCAGCCCGTCCCAGGTGGCGACCCCGTAGACCCCGACCTCGCCGGCGGCGACCGCGGCCTCCAGGGTCGCGAAGGCGTCGCGCACCCGGCGGCGGAACTCGGGACGGTCGACCTCGGAGAGCTGGGTCTCGGGGTTGTGGAGGTAGTGGATGTCGATGCAGTCGACCCCGAGGTTGCGCAGGCTCTCGGCGAGCTGATGGCGCAGGTACGCGGGGGTCATGCAGTGGCAGCCGGCGACGATGTCGGCGGCGTCGATGACCCCGGGGCGGAGCAGCTCGTCCTCGACCCAGCCACGCATCCCCCCCGGATGGGCGCTGTCGCCGGGGAGGAACCCCGCCTTGGTGGCCACGACGACCGCGGCACGCTCCACCCGCCCGGAGGCGACGAGCTCGGCGAGCGTCCGTCCCACCACGCGCTCGCTGCGCTGGTACCGGTAGTTGGCGGCGGTGTCGACGACGTTGCACTCGAGCTCGAGCGCCCGGGCGAGGGCCGCGGCGTAGCCGGCGTCGGTCGCCTCGTCCTCGGGCCCGAGGTAGGTGCCCAGCCCGACCGAGGAGACGGTCAGGTCTCCGGCCCGGCGCCAGTGGCCCGCGGCGGCGGGACGGGCTGCGGCGTGGGCGGCGGTGGCCTCGGCGGTGGCCCGGCCGGTGAGCGTCGCCGTCACTTCTCGGTGATCGCCCCCTGCTCCGCCTCGCGGGCCAGCATGAAGAGCAGGTCCGAGCAGCGGTTGAGGTAGCGGAGCACCTCCGCGTTCTCGAGCTGGCCGGCTCGCTGCAGCGCCACCGCCCGGCGTTCGGCGCGGCGCACCAGCGTCCGCGCCATGTCGACCGCCGCGGCGGCGGGGGTTCCCCCGGGGATCACGAAGGCGCGGGGCAGCGGCACCCGCTCCTCGAGGGCGTGGGTCTCCTCCTCGAGGGCGTCGACCATGGCGGCGTCGACGGTGGAGAAGTGCTTCTCGAGGAGGTGGCGGGATCCCTTGCCCGTGGCGAGCTCGGCGCCGACGGTGAAGAGCTGACGCTGGAGGGCGAGCAGCCGCTCGGCGCGAGCCGGGTCGGTCTCCGTCGCCCGGGCCAGCCCCAGGGCGGAGATCGCCTCGTCGAGCGCTCCGTACGCCTCGGTGTGGAGGTCGTCCTTGGGCACCCTCCCGCCGTAGAGGAGGCTGGTCTCACCCCCGTCCCCGCCGCGGGTGACGATGCTGCTCACCCGACCCAGCCCCCCTCCCGCGAGGCGCTCATGAAGGTGCCGAACGGGTCGGGGTTGCCCTTGGCCCGCTCCTCCACCCACTTCGTGGCGGCGAGGGCGGCGGTGGTGGCGTCGCCGACCGCGGTGGTGATCTGCCGGGTGAGCTGGGAGCGCACGTCGCCGGCGGCGAAGATCCCCGGGACGCTGGTCATCATCGAGTACGGGTCGGTGAGGTAGTAGCCGCCCTCGTCGTGGGCGACGTGGCGGTCGACCAGCCCGGTGTTGGGCAGGAAGCCGACGAAGACGAAGACCCCGCCGACGTCGAGGGTGCTGCGCTCGTCCGTGTCCACGTTGCGCAGCCGCAGGTGGGTCACCTTGCCGGAGTGGTCGCCGGTGTCGAGGGGGGTCCCCTCGATGCCCTCCACCACGGTGCAGAGCAGCATCTCCAGCTTGGGGTCCTTCTTGGCCTCCTCGACGAGGATCGGCGAGGCGCGGAACGCGTCGCGGCGGTGGATGAGGGTCACCTTGCTCGCGTAGCGGGTGAGGAAGATCGCCTCCTCGACGGCGGCGTCGCCGCCGCCGATCACCGCGAGGTGCTCGCCCTTGAAGAAGGCGCCGTCGCAGACCGCGCAGTAGGAGACGCCGCGACCGGCGTACTCCTCCTCGCCGGGGATCCCGAGCTTGCGGGGGTTGCCCCCCGCGGTGATGATCACCGCCGGGGCGCGGTACTCACCGGCGTCGGTCTCCACGACCTTGGTGCCGTCCTCCTCGACCCGGACGCGATGCGCCGGCGCGTAGACCATCTCGGCGCCGAAGCGGGCGGCCTGCTCGGTCATCTGGGTGGCGAGCTCGTGGCCGAGGATGCTCATGAACCCGGGGTAGTCCTCGATGAGCTCGGTGTTCAACAGCTGGCCGCCGGGCGCCTTGCCCTCGATGACCACGGTGCGGACCAGGCTGCGGCCCGCGTACAGGGCGGCGGCCAGGCCGGCGGGGCCGGCGCCGATGACGGCGATGTCGAAGGTGCGGTCGTCCACGGAGCTCCCGGAGTGGTGCGTGTCTGGCGCGATGGGTGACACCCCGAGGATCGCCCCGGGTGCGTGCGTCCCAAACCCGACGCGATTGTTCCCTACGACGCCGGGTTGCTGCGCGCCGCGTAGCCCCGCAGCTGGGTGACGACCCGGATGATGGGGATGGCGAACGCCTGGGGGGTGGACTGGCTGGCGAGGGTGACGATCCCGACCACCCGGCCGTAGCTGTCGAGCACCGGTCCGCCGCTGTTGCCGCGGTAGAGCTGCTCGCCGTGGAGCA
>VBHE01000010.1:14028-18179 GCA_005889515.1 Chloroflexota bacterium
TGGTCGCCGTCGTCGAGGCGAGCACCACCACCTGCTCGGGATGGGGCGCCGGGCCGTCGGTGGCCAGGGGGAGGGGCGCGACGGAGAGCCCGTCGAGAGAGCGGACCATGGCGATGTCCTGGGCGGGATCGCGGCCCACGACCACGCCTCCGTGCACCCGCTTGCCGCCGTCGACCAGACGGATCGTCGAGCCGCCCTCGATCACGTGGTTGTTCGTGACCACGTCGCCGTGGGTGTCGAAGACCCAGCCGGTGCCGAACTCCTCGCCGCCGGAGGTGTGCACCTCGACGGTGACCACCCGGCTCATCGCCCGGTCGGCGACGGTGCCGAGCGGCTGGGAGACCAGCGACGACGTCGGGGTGGCGAACGGCCCGGGGATGAAGCGCGCGACCACCTGCGGGGCGAGGCTGGCGGAGCGGTAGCCGACCGCGAAGGCGACGCCGAGCACCACCATGAGCGCCAGCGCGGCGGCGGTGACCGTCGAGACCACGGAGCGGCGCCTGCCCGGCGGCTCCACGGCCGCCAACCCCCATGCCGACACCTGCTCGCGCCCGCAGGCGGCACAGAAGCGGTGGTCGGCGAGCAGCGGCTCCCCGCAGACGCAGGTGGGCACGTGCCGGCAATTGTGCCGGAAGCCCGGGCTGAGCGCGGATGACCGCTCCCACTACACTGCCGCGGATGCGACCAGACGGCCGCCGGCCCGACCAGCTCCGACCCACCACGATCGAGACCGGCGCGGTGCCCTACGCCGAGGGCAGCGCGCTCATCACCGTGGGCGAGACCAGGGTGCTCTGCGCCGCCAGCGTCGAGGAGCGGGTCCCCCCCTACCGCAAGGGCAGCGGGCTGGGCTGGGTGACCGCCGAGTACGCGATGCTCCCCCGCTCGACCCTGACCCGCAGCGACCGCGACGCCCGCAAGGGGCGCATCGACGGCAGGGTGCAGGAGATCCAGCGGCTCATCGGCCGGGCGCTGCGCGTCGCCGTCGACTTCCGCGCCCTCGGTGAGCGCACTGTGATCCTCGACTGCGACGTGCTCGTCGCCGACGGCGGCACCCGCACCGCCTCGATCACCGGCGCCTGGGTGGCGCTCGCCCTCGCCGCCTCACGGCTCCGCGAGGCCGGGCTCCTCGCCGCCGAACCGCTGCGCCACCAGGTGGCGGCGGTGAGCGTCGGCATCGTCCGAGGCACCCCGCGGCTCGACCTCGACTACCTGGAGGACTCCGCGGCCGACACCGACATGAACTGCGTCGGGACCGAGGACGGCCGCTACGTCGAGCTCCAGGGCACCGCCGAGCGCGAGCCGTTCGACCAGGCCCAGGTCGACGCCCTCCTCGGGCTCGCCCGGCGCGGCCTCGACGAGCTCTTCACCCTCCAGCGCGAGGCGGTGGCACAGGGCGGCGGCTGATGCCGGCCCCGGCGGACGCGTCGAGGCCGCCGCTGGTGGTCGCGACCCGCAACCGGGGCAAGCTCACCGAGTTCCGGCGCCTGCTCCGCGACCAGCCCTGGACCCTGCTCAGCCTCGACGACGCCGGATTCCCCGGCGACGTCGACGAGCCCGGCCCCGGCTACGAGGAGAACGCCCTCGCCAAGGCCCTCGAGGTCTGCAGGGTCACCGGCCTCTGCGCCCTCGGTGACGACAGCGGCATCGAGGTCGACGCGCTCCGCGGCTGGCCGGGCCCGCATTCCAGCCGCTGGCTCGGCGAGGCCGCCTCCGACGCCGACCGCCTCCGCGGCCTCCTCGACGAGGTCGACCACCGCTGCCCCGACGACCGGCGGGTCCGCTACGTCGCCGTGCTCGCCCTCGCCCGGCCGGGCGCCGAGGCGGTGGTCGCCCGGGGCATCTGCGACGGGGTGCTCGTCGAGCCCCGCGGCGAGGGCGGCTTCGGCTACGACCCCTCCTTCCTCTCCACCGACCTCGGCCGAACCTTCGGCGAGGTCGGGGCCGAGGAGAAGGACACCGTCTCCCACCGGGCGCGGGCGATCGCGCGCCTCACCGAGTCCGGCGTGCTCGCGGCCACCCCGGGGTGGTCGCGTAACCCGGAGGGGTAGGAGACTCAGGTGGCGCCCACGACGCGGCGCCCGAGAGACGGCGCACCGGAGGATCCCGAGGCGATGGAGCCAGGCAGCCCGGCCTCGCGGCTGCGGGTGGTCGGCGACGAGGAGACCGCGGGATGGGAGGCGCTCTACCGCGCCCACGTCGTGGCCATCTACCGCTTCGTGTTCTCCCGCTGCGGCAACCGCCCCGACGCCGAGGACATCACCGCGGCGGTCTTCCTCCGCGCCCTGCCCCGGCTGCGGCCGTCCGCGGCCGAGGGCGAGGCCCGCGCCTACCTCCGCGCGACCGCCCGCAGCGTCCTCGCCGAGCACTGGGCCACCCACTACGGGCTGGAGATGGCCGAGTACGCCGAGGACCTGACGCCCTCCGCCCCCGCCGCGAGCGGCGACGAGGGCTCCGCCAACCGCCGCCGCGTGACCCGGCTGCTCGCCCGCCTCCCCGACCACTACCGCCGGGTGCTCGAGCTGCGCTTCCTGCGCGGCCTCTCGGTGAAGGAGACCGCGCGCGAGATGGAGGTCACCGTCGCCAACGCCAAGGTGCTGCAGTGGCGGGCGCTGCGCTCCGCCGCCGCCCTGGAGGAGGAGCGACCGTGATCCGCCGCAGCCGTACCCACCGCTTCGTCGGGGCCCTGCTCCGCGACCGCCGGCCACCCCGCTTCGAGGCCGCCGACCCCGAGGACGCGGCGATGCTCCGGGTCGCCACCTCGCTCCAGCTCGAGGAGCGGCTGCGCGGGGAGCTCGACGCCCCGCGGCGCCGGGCGGCGCAGCCCAGCCGCCGCGGCTTCCTGATCGGCGGTGGCGTCGCCGCCGCGGCCGCCGCCGGCGTCGCCGTCGACCTCGGCCTGCGTCACTCCGAGTCCGACGAGACCCAGGGCGAGCTCGTCCCCAGAGCGGGCGCCTGGCAGCAGGTGGCGACCCTCGCCGACCTGGCCGACGGCCGTCCCCGCCGCTTCAGCGCCGGCTCGGTCGAGGGGGTGCTCGTGCACGGCCCGGACGGCACCGTCCACGCGCTCTCGGCGGTGTGCACCCACATGGGCTGCCTGCTCCAGACCCGGAGCGACTCGCTCCTCTGCCCCTGCCACGGCGCCGCCTTCGATCTCGGCGGCCAGCCGCTCGACCGCGAGTACCTCACCACCCCCCTGCCCCGGCTGCGCTCCCGGGTGGTCGGCGGCCGGGTCGAGGTCCTCGTGGTGTGAGACGCGGCGCCGCGGCGGTGGCGGTGCTCGGGCTCGGCCTGGTCTCGGCAGGCTGCGGCACCACCGCCGGCGACAACCCCGGCGGCTACCAGCCGGCCACCGCGACGGTGCCGGCGAACTCGCCGGTGACCGTGACCCTGACGAACGCGGGCGGGGTCGAGCACTCCTTCACCGCGGACTCGGTGCACGGCAGCGCCGACGCCGACCCGGGGGAGGTGAACACCATCCCGTTCACCTCCCCCGATTCGGGGACGATCGCCTTCCACTGCCGCTGGCATCCGCAGATGACCGGAACGATCACGGTGCAAGGTTCGAGCCCCTCCGCGCGTTGATAGATACGCAGGAGCACGGCCGCGCCCCGGCGTCGCCGCTCCGAAAGGAAGGGAGGACGGATGATGCGCTCGATGCGCCTGAGGTTTGCAGTGGCCTCGCTGACCCTTGCGTTCGCCGCGTGCGGAAGCGCGCTCGCCGCCGGCAGCGGCCCCGCCGCCGCCAGCTCCGGCGGAGGCGGAGGCGTCTGGATCCAGACCATGGACTCCTGCAAGCAGGCGCTCGGTGGCGCCGCCTACGTCGTCAGCGGCAGCGGCGGGTCGATCACGGTCACCACCCCCTCCGGGCCCGGCGGCAGCGTCGCCGCGGCGGCGGGCTGCCCGCTCCAGCAGGGCAACTGCAGCGGCACGGCCCACGGCTGCGTGAGCTTCGCCGTGCCGGCCGCGGGCACGTACACGATCCGGACGACGGTCACCCCGCCCCCCAACGTCACCAACCCCGAGGGCTACGCCCCCTGCGAGGGGGGCAGCGCCTGCCGCTCCGAGGAGGCGACGCTCACCGTGAGCCCGGGCGGGCGAGTGAGCGCAACCGTGAGCGCGGCCTATCCCGACGGGAGCACCGTCACCTGGCC
>VBHE01000381.1:0-463 GCA_005889515.1 Chloroflexota bacterium
ACCGATGATACCAAACTGATACACGGATGGCCGCCAGAGGTGGTAATCTAAGTGGGCGGGGCAGGATTCGAACCTGCGACCACAGGGTTATGAGCCCCGCGCTCTAACCGGCTGAGCTACCCGCCCTCGATCCGCCGGCACACGGTACCTACGCGGCCCGGCGTCCGGCCAGATCACCGACGGGACTGTGGTTCTTCGTCCACGCAAACACGTACCTCACGAGTGTCGCCAATCGTCAAACGGGGGTAGCATTCCCACTCGTGCACGGAAGCGACGGTCGCCGGCGGGGGTGGCTGCTCTGCATCCTGGGTGCCGTCCTGAGCCTCGCGACAGCGGTGCCGGCGGGGGCGGCGGGCACGGCGACGCCGAACGATCCCTACTTCGTGGGCCACGACCAGTGGCCGCTCGCCGGGCAGCCGGCGAGCATCAACGCCCCGGGCGTCTGGACGGCGAGCACCGGGGC
>VBHE01000381.1:587-3208 GCA_005889515.1 Chloroflexota bacterium
GCTCATGGTCGCCGACACCAACAACGGCGTCGGGATCGCCGCGGTCGCGCCGGATGCGAAGGCGCTGATCCTCAAGGTGATCGACAAGGCGGGCAAGGGTTGCGACCCGGACGTCGCCGCCGCGATCAAATACGCGGTGACCCGGGGAGCGAAGGTGATCAACATCAGCCTCGGCTCCGACATCCCGCTGGCGCCGCTGCTCGCGGGCAGTGGCATCCCCGACGCGGTGCGGGCCGCGGCGCAGAGCGGGGCGGCGGTTGCGCTCGCAGCCGGCAACAACTCGCTGCCGTTCAGCGACTACGACTCCGTGACCGACGTCGCCCTGATCGCCGGGGCGCTCGGCCCCGATGCGTCGATCGCCCCGTACTCGACCAGCGGGAGCGGGGTGAACATCTACGCGCCCGGCGGCGACAGCGGCCAGTCGACCAGCGGCCCACACGCCAAGGGGCAGGTGCTCTCGACGGCGATCACCAACGGCGGCTACAAGGCCGAGCAGGGCACCTCCTTCGCCGCACCGCACGTCGCCGGGGTGCTCGCGCTGCTGCTCGCCTGCGGGCTCAACGCGAGCCAGGCGCGGCAGCGCATCCTCGCCACCGCGCGCACGAGTGGAGGGACGCCGCGCCTCGACGCCGCGGCCGCGGTGCACGGCGCCGGTCACTGCTGAGCGGCGACGCCGTCGCGCATCCCGACTGGGAGGCGGCCGGATTCCTCGAGGGGCTCTCCGAGCCCGAGCGGCGCGCGCGGGTCCAGCTGCTCGACGACCTCGTCGCGCAGGGGGCCACCGGCGACGAGATCCGCCGAGCCGTCACCGAGGGCAGGCTCGCCCTGCTTCCCGCCGAGCTGGCCCTCGGGGGACGTGGCGCGTACACGCTCGCCGAGGTCGCCCGGCGCAGCGGCGTCGACGAGACCCTGCTGCGCTCCTACGTCGCGGCGCTCGGCCTGACCCTGCCGCGGGAGGACCTCGCGGTCGCCGGCGACGACGACGTCGACGCGGCGCGGGTGCTCGCGCGGGTGATCGAGGCGGGGATCCCCGCCGACGGCCTCATCGAGGCGGCGCGGATCTCCGGGCAGTGGCTGCCCGCTCTCGCTCAGGCGGTGGTGCGGATGGCGGGGGAGACATTTCTGCACCCCGGGGACACCGAGCTCGACGTGGCCCGGCGCTACCGCGCCGTCGCCGAGGAGCTGCGCCCGCTGCTCGGCGGCATGCTCGACAACCACCTCACCCAGCATCTCCGGCAGGCCATCCGCTCCGAGGTGCTCAGCCACGCCCAGGTCGCCGCGGGAGGTGTCGGCGCCACCGAGCCGGTGGCGATCGGCTTCGCCGACCTCTCCGGTTTCACCCGGATGGGCGCCCGGATCCCGGCCGACGAGCTGGGACGGGTTGCGAGCCGGCTCGCCACGCTGACCGGTGAGTCGCTGGTCGCGCCGGCGCGTCCGGTCAAGTACCTCGGGGACGCGGTGATGCTGGAGTCGCCGGACCCGGCCGCGCTCGTCGAGACCCTGATACGGCTGACCGCGGCGGTCGACGCCGAGGACGGGGAGCTCCCCCCGCTCCACGCCGGCGCCGCCCACGGCCCGGCCGTGTCACGGGCGGGGGACTGGTTCGGGCACACCGTCAACCTCGCCAGCCGGATCGCCGACGTCGCCCGCGCCGGCACCGTGCTCGGGGACATCCAGCTGAAGCAGGCGACCGACGGCGCCTACCTCTGGACCCGCCTGCCGCGCCGCCACCTCCACGGGCTCCCCGGGCGGGTGGAGCTGTACCGGTTGCGGGCCCGCCGCGACGGGCAGGGCCCCCGCGACCCTCGACTATGATGTCGGGCGATGTCCGATTACCGGGCGTTCCAGGAGATGACGGGGGAGGAGGGCCCGGAGATGAAGGCTCGCGATGACGTCGTGCCCTCGCTGGCACGGTCGCCCCTGTTCGCCGGCCTCTCCGAGAAGGAGCTCGAGGAGGTCGCGCTGACCTTCGACGACGCCACCTTCCTCCCCGAGCACGGCGTCCTCCACGAGCACCGCAGTGGCCTCGAGTTCTTCTTCATCCTCGACGGCACCGCCGCGGTCGAGATCGACGGCGCCACCATCGCCCAGCTCGGGCCCGGCGACTTCTTCGGCGAGGTGAGCGCCCTCGACGGCGGGCCGCGCACCGCCACCGTCCGCGCCCAGGGGGGGATGCTCCGCTGCCTGGTGCTCCCCAACGGCACCTTCCGCGACTTCCTGATGGCCCACCCCCGGGTGGCGGTCAACCTCATCCCCGAGCTGGTGCGCCGCTTCCGCTCCTTCGCCCAGGGCGCGTAAGCGCGCCCTCCGGCGACCCGGTCAGAGCCTTCGAGCGGCGTCCTCGCCTTGACCTGAACTGATATCGGTGGTATAAGTTCATCCACTAGCGACATCGGTCTGACTTGGGGAATGAGTGGCGGACGGTCCATGGCCCTCGCGGCCGCTCAGAGGAGATCTCGTCATGTCCATGACCGAAGCGCCGCTGATCACCGAGGAGCGCGACGAGGCGCATATCGCCGGCAGGCCGGTGATGGAGCGCCGGCGCACGGTGGTCGGAGGCGATCCCTCTTTCCGGATGCTGCAGACGGTCTGGTTCTTCCTGGGGCTCGTCGAGGCGTTCG
>VBHE01000381.1:3286-4867 GCA_005889515.1 Chloroflexota bacterium
ACCCCCGACTACGTGCACCGGGCGAACGTCGTGGAGATCGGATCGCTCATCGCCATGCTCGTCTACTTCCTCGCCGGCTACCTGGTGGTGAAGCTGGTCCGGATCGCCACCGCGCCGCGGCCCGCCGACGGGGCGACCCCGACGCGAACCCACACGCGGACCACGACCTACCAGTGACCCCCTGTCCCAAAGGTGGGGGCCCGGGGCGCGGATGCGTCCCGGGCCCTTGGGCGTCAGGGCAGGTGCGGGCGTGGTGAGGGGGGCGGCGCCGGGGTGAGCACGCAGAGCGGCAGCGGCCGCGGCAGACAGATACCCGGCGACGGCGCCGGCTGCGGCGGCGGCGCGGAGATCCGGCAGGCGTAGTCGTGGTCGACGGTGTCGGTCCACTGCACCAGCCAGACCGTCCCTCCGGTGAAGCCGTAGGCGGGGTCGCAGTAGTGGGGCGCGCTGGGATACCCGCTCGCCGGATTGGTCTCCGCGTACCAGACCGGAACCCCGGGCCGGTACTGGGTTCCGGCGATGCGTGACCACATCTCGTTGATCGAGTAGATGCCCGCGCTCAGCCCGCGGGAGCGCAGCAGGTCGAGCGCGGCCTGGATGACCCGGGCGTTGAGCGCCCGGTCGGGCGGGTCGGCCCAGTAGTTGACGGTCTCGACGTCGAGCCACCACATCGCCGGGTCGGCGCCGGCGGCGTCGCCGCGGTCGACGGCGTCGGCGGCGGCGTTCCAGCCGTAGTTGTAGGCGGTGCACGGGTTCTGGGTCGGGGCGCAGCGCCCCGCCGGCCCGTCGAGCGCGTGGGTGGCGAAGGTCAGATATCCCGGCCGCGCGTAGTTGATGTTGAAGTACACCGATGCCGGCGAGCCCGCCTCGCGCGCCCAGTGGTACTCCGAGGCGAAGCACGGGTTGCCGGTGAAGGCGCGGCCGCCGGTGACTCCGGCGATGCCGAATGCCGCGTGGTCGGGATAGTCGTGACCGCACTGGGGAAAGGAGATGTCGTTGCCCACCGCGGCGGCGGGGTAGTGTGCGGCGGCGGCGGCGCGCGCCGGCGGGTGCACGGCGAAAAAGACGCCGAGCCCGGTCGTCAGCGCGAGCAGCGCGCCGAGCAGGCGTCGGACGGGGACGGGGGGCGTCGTCGCCGGGAGGTGCATGGACGTGGAGAGGAGTGGTCGGCAGGCGCCGTCGGGCCCGGCTGCGAACCGTAGCGCATCGCGGAGGCGCGCGCCAGCCCCGCGAGGTGAGGTCAGCGTTCTGTGGGCGGCGCCGGACCGCCGGTGTCGGACCGCGCCGCGCGGCGCTCGGCGGTGGCGCTGCGCAGTTCCTCAAGCCCAGCGGGCACCCGGTGAGGCGGCCGTCCCGGGGGGATGGCGATGGTCCCGTGGCGGCGGCGTGGCCCCGACCACAGCGCCGGCGGGGCGTCGAGGTGGGCGCCGAGCGCGTACGCCGCCTCCTCGTAGTTGACCCGCCAGCCGCGGAAGTGGATCCACGCCTCGTCGGCGGTCCCCCGCCCCCGGCCACATCACCAGGCCGAAGCCGAGCATCAGGAGGCCGATCCAGACCGCGAGCAGGGTCATGAGGAAGACC
>VBHE01000382.1:0-487 GCA_005889515.1 Chloroflexota bacterium
TCCTGATCGGTGAGCGCGCGGCGGAGTGCGGGATCCTCGGCGGCGAGCGTGAGGAACCACTCGAAGGCGCTTCCGAGCGCGCGCACGGGTTGCTCGATGTTGGAGCGGATCGTCTCCTGCACGCCCGCGAGCAATCGTTCCTGCTCGCGCAGCACGAGCGCCTGCGCGAGCTCATCGCGCGAGCCGAAGGTGTTGTAGAGCGTCTGCCTGCTCACGCCCGCGCGCGCGGCGACGACGGCCATCGTCACGCGCGCCCAGCCGCGCTCGCCGAGCAGCTCGCGCGCGGCTTCGAGAAGCGTTTCCCGCAGGAGCTCGCGCGCGGCTTCGGAATAGCGGCGCGGCGGACTCGCGAGCTCCACTACTCCTCGACCTCCTCGAAGTCGACCTTGTCGAGAACGCCGCAATCGGGGCAGTGCCACTCGTCGGGCACCTCGCTCCACGGTGTGCCGGGCGGGAAGCCCTCGCGCGGGTTGCCGTGCGACTCATC
>VBHE01000382.1:588-1844 GCA_005889515.1 Chloroflexota bacterium
ACGGCGGTCCAGCACGCGCCGCCACAGCGGCGGGATGTACGCGAGGACGATCATGCCGGCGTACCCCGTGGGCAGCTGCGGCGCCTCGCCGAAGTGACGCAGCGCCTGATAGCGGCGCGTGGGATTGGCGTGGTGGTCGGAGTGGCGCTGGAGGTGGTAGAGCAGCACGTTGGAGGCGACGTTGTTGCTGTTCCAGCTGTGGCGCGGCGCGCAGCGCTCGTAGCGCCCGTCCTCGCGCTTCTGGCGCAGCAGCCCGTAGTGCTCGAGGTAGTTGACGACCTCGAGCAGGCTGAAGCCGACGACGGCCTGCAGCAGCAGGTACGGGAGCACGACGAACCCGAAGCTCGCGGTGAGCGCCGCGAACAGCACGACGCTCATCGCCCCCGCGTTGAGAATGTCATTGCGTGCGGTCCACACGCGCGTGCCTCCGCGCGCGAGGCGCTCGCGATCGAGCTCCCAGCTCGAGCGCAGGCTGCCGGCAACGGTGCGCGGCAGAAACGCCCAGAAGCTCTCGCCGAGGCGCGAGCTCGCCGGGTCCTCGGGGGTGGCGACGCGGACGTGGTGGCCGCGGTTGTGCTCGGTGTAGAAGTGGCCGTATCCGGTCTGGGCGAGCGCGATCTTCGAGAGCCGGCGCTCGACGAGGTCCTTCTTGTGGCCGAGCTCGTGGGCGGTGTTGATGGCGACGCCGCTGGTGACGCCGACGGTGACCGCGAGCCCGAGGGCGCTGAGGGTCGAGAGGCCGCCGTGGCTCCACTCCCAGCAGGCCCAGACGAGGGCGAGGTACTGGAGGGGGAGGTACGCGTACGTGCACCAGCGGTACCAGCGGTCGGCCTCGAGGTTGGGCAGGGCGGCCTCGGGCGGGTTGGCGGCGTCGCTGCCGACGAGGGTGTCGAGCAGCGGGATGAGCCCGTACATGAAGACCGGCCCCAGCCACCAGAACACCCCGAGCCCGGTGAGGGTTGCCAGGCCCCCCGCCATGACGGGGAGCAGGGGCACGAGCAGGCCGAGCGGCCACAGGTACCGCTTGCCGTCCCGCCAGCCGCTCTCGTCGGGCGCCACCGGGCCCTTCGTCCTGACCGCCATCACCGTCGCCATCGCCGTTCCTCCGGGTCCGGGCCCTGACAGAGGGCCGGCTTCGATGCTGGGTACTTTACAGAAGTGACGTTCTATGTCAAGTATCAGGACGATATGATGGATCGTGTCAAGGAGCACGGAGGCCGGCCGACCTGCATCGTCATCTGTTTCCGGAGCACGAC
>VBHE01000382.1:1897-4506 GCA_005889515.1 Chloroflexota bacterium
GCCTTGGAGGTCCAGAAACCGTCCACTGGATAGCGGCTGCTGTCCAGCTTTTTTTGTTTCGGAGGAGGGCCAGGAACCATCGCCTTTCGTGAGCTCCGTATCAACGACCAGATCCGGATTCCGCACGTGCGTCTCTTCGACGACACCACCCAGGAGGCGTTCGGGATCGTGCCGATCGAGAAGGCACGCCAGCTCGCCGTGGAGCGGGAGCTCGACCTGGTCGAGGTGGCCCCTCAGGCCCAACCGCCGGTGTGCCGGCTCATGGACTACGGGCGCTTCAAGTTCGAGGCGCTCAAGCGGGAGAAGGACAGCCGCCGCGAGCACAACGTGGTCCGTCTCAAGGAGATGAAGCTGCGTCCGAAGATCTCGGAGCACGACTTCCACACCAAGTACGGCTACGTGCGGCACTTCCTCGCCGACGGCGACAAGGTGAAGCTCACCATCATGTTCCGCGGTCGGGAGCTGGTTCACCAGGAATACGGACGGCGGCTCCTGGACCGGATGGCCCTGGAGCTCAAGGACGTGGCCATCGTCGAGCGGATGCCGCTCGTCGAGGGTCGCAACATGATCATGATCCTCAGCCCGCTGGCCAAGAAGCACGCCAGGGTGGTGCCGGAGAAGGGCGTGGCGCCGGCCGACCCGGAGGCCGAGACGGCCGACGCCGACGCCGACGCCGACGCCGACGCCGCCACGGTGACCGCGCCTCCGGCGGCGGAGCAGTCCTCGAACGGGAGCAGCAGCAGGAACGATGCCGAAGATCAGAACCCATAAGGGCACGCAGAAGCGGATCAAGGTGACCGGCGCGGGCAAGCTCATGCGCCGCAAGGCCTTCCGCTCCCACCTGCTCGAGCACAAGAGCAGCAAGCGCAAGCGCGCCTACCGTCGTACGCACGAGGTCGCTCCCCAGGACGCGCGTCACGTGACACGCCTCGCCCCGTACCTGGACAAGTAGATTCGGAGGACCGGTCATGGCCAGGGTCAAGCGAGGCGTCACCGCGCGCGCGCGTCACAAGAAGGTGCTCGAGCTCGCCGAGGGCTTCTCGGGGACGCACCGCCGCCTGTTCAAGCCCGCCAACGAGGCGGTCATGCACTCGCTCGCGTACGCGTACCGCGATCGCAAGCAGCGCAAGGGCGACATGCGCCGGCTGTGGATCGCGCGCATCAACGCCGCGGCGCGCCAGAACGGGGTCGCCTACAACACCTTCATGCACGGCCTGAAGGCGGCGGGGGTCGAGGTCAACCGCAAGATGCTCTCGGAGATCGCCATCCACGACGCGGCTGCCTTCACCAAGCTCGTCGAGGTGGCCCGCGGGGCGCTGGCGCCGGCGTGAGCCCCGACGCGTCGGCGGCGGAGGGGACGGTGGCCCCCGCCGGCGGCGAGCACCTCGATGACGTCCACGCGCTGGGCGCTCGCGCCCTCGACGAGGCGGCCGCCGCCGCCGACCTCGCCGCGCTCGAGGAGGTGCGCAACCGCTACCTCGGCCGCGGCGACGGGCTGATCAGCGCGCGCCTCCGCGGCATCGGGCAGCTGCCCGACCCCGAGCAGCGCAGGCAGGTCGGCCAGACGCTCAAGGCGCTGCGCGACCGGGTCGAGGAGGCGATCGAGGAGCGCCGGCGCGGTCTCGAGCGCGCGGCCCAGGCCGAGAGCATGCAGGCCGAGGCGATGGACCTCACCCGCCCGGCGCCGCCGCTTCGCCGCGGCCACCTCCACCCGGTCACCCGCTGTGCCCGCGAGCTCCGGCGGATCTTCGGCCACCTCGGCTACACCGCCGTGTCCGGTCCGGAGATCGAGTACGACCGCTACAACTTCGAGCTGGTGAACATGCCCCCGGGGCATCCCTCGCGCGACGTCCAGGAGACCTTCTGGATCGACGACGCACGGCTGCTGCGCACCCACACCTCGCCGGTGCAGATCCGCAGCATGGTGGAGCTCGGCGCACCGCTGCGGGTGATCATCCCCGGCCGGACGTTTCGGCGCGACTACGACGCCACCCACTTCCCGATGTTCCACCAGGTCGAGGGCCTCTGCGTCGACGAGGGCATCGCGCTCAGCGACCTCAAGGGGACGCTCGAGTACTTCGCCCGCTCGATGTTCGGGCCCGACCGCGCGATCCGGCTTCGGCCGCACCACTTCGCGTACACCGAGCCCTCGCTCGAGGTCGACGTCTCCTGCATGGTCTGTGGCGGCAAGGGCTGCGGCACCTGCAGACAGAGCGGCTGGATCGAGATCCTCGGCAGCGGCATGGTGCACCCCAACGTGCTCCGCAACGGCGGTGTCGACCCCGAGCGCTACAGCGGCTTCGCCTTCGGCATGGGCATCGAGCGCATCGCCCAGCTCGCCTACGGCATCGAGGACGGACGTCTGCTCTTCGAGAACGACGTCCGCTTCATCCGCCAGTGAGGATCTCGCTGCGCTGGCTGCGCGACTACGCGGCCCTCGACGCCCCGCTCTCCACCCTCGTGCAGGCGCTCGTCGACACCGGGACCGAGGTCGACGACGTCCACCGCGACGCCGAGGACGCGGTGGTGGCGCGGATCAACGCCCTCCATCCCGTCCCGGAGTCGAAGCACGGCGTGCGCCGCGCGGAGATCGACGTCGGTGGGGACGC
>VBHE01000383.1 GCA_005889515.1 Chloroflexota bacterium
CTCGAGACCCTCATCGGCGAGCTCTCCGACCGCATCCTCGTCGGTGGCGGCCTCCCCTTCCCGAACCCCATGGGCCTCGTCCCCGCACCGGCGGCCGCCCGGTGAGGCGCTGGGGGCACGCGCTCGCGCTCGCCGGCATGGTCGGCGGCGTCCTCGCCGCATGTGGCGAGGACGGCACCGCCTCCACCCCGCCGTCCCCGCAGGCGAGCGCCGCCGCGATCAAGCTCAAGATCGAGCCAACGATCAGCGAGCTCCTCACCGGCACCGACCGGATGGGCCTCGCCCTCTTCGACACCGCCGGCAAGCCGGTGACCGGAGCGCAGGTGACGATGGAGGTGCAGGGGACCGGCGGGGTCGACGAGCACCGCCCGCTCAGGGACATCGGCCCCGAGTACGGCGGCATCCCCGTCTACACCGGGACGGCGTCGTTCCCCACCGTCGGCGTCTACAAGCTGCTGGTGAGCGCCACCCTGCCGGGAGGCGGCTCCGGCGCAGGGTCCATCGGGGTGAAGGTGACCGACACCGGGTCCGGGCTGCCGATCGGCGCGAAGGCCCCTGCGGTGAAGCAGCCGATCGTCGGTGACCCGGGGGTGACGGTGGGCATGGTCGACAGCGGAAACCCGCCCGACGCGTGGCACGACGCCACCGTCGCCGACGGCCTCGCCCGGCACCGACCGATGGTCCTCTACTTCGGGGAGCCCGGGTTCTGCAAGTCGCGCACCTGCGGGCCCACCGTGCAGATCCTCCAGCAGTTCGCGAAGACCTACGGGGACCGGCTGCTCATCGAGCACATCGAGGACCACTTCCCCGCCGGTCCCGACGAGGGCGCCAAGGACGACCCCGGGTTCACCGCATTCGGTCTCGGCACCGACCCCTGGATCTACTTCGTCAACGCCGACGGGGTGATCGCCGACCGCTTCGAGGGCCCGGTGACGGTCTCGGACCTCTCCACCGCCGCCGACGGCACCCTCGCAGGACACGTCCCCGCCGTCACGATCTCGCTGAACGGCTGAGCGTGTAACCCGGCGCGTATGGGTGGACGTGACCGAGCCCTCCCCGCGGCCGCTGCGCCTCGGCGTCGTCGACGGGATGGCGCCGCCCGACTGGGAGGCGGTGTACCGCGACAACATCGCGAGCATCTACCGGCTGATGTACTCGAAGGTGGGCAACCAGCCCGACGCCGAGGACCTCACCTCGCAGGTCTTCCTCGGCGCACTCCCGCATCTCCGCCCCGGCGCCTCGGGCGGTGAGGTGCACCGCTACCTGCTGGCGACCGCGCGCACCGTCCTCGCCAACCACTGGCGCCGCCACCTCGGGGTCCAGCTGACCACCCTCGACGAGGAGGTCGCCGCCGCCGATGCCGACGCCGAGCCCACCGGCGAGGAGCCGGCGTCGAGGCGCGTCCAGCGGGTGCGGCGGGTGCTCGGCGCCCTTCCCGCCAACTATCGCACCATCCTCGAGCTGCGCTTCCTGTCCGGCTGCTCGCTGCGCGAGTCCGCGGCGCGCATGGGCATCAGCGTGGGCAATGCCAAGGTCGTGCAGTACCGCGCGCTTCGGCGCGCCGCCGAGCTCGGCCAGGAGACGGGGTCGTGAGCCGCCGCCTCCGCCGGGTCACCCGCTATGTCGACGCGCTCCTCCGCGACCGCCGGCCGCCGCGCGGCGCTCAGGACCCCGACGACCTCCAGGCTCTCGCCGCCGCTGTCGACCTCTCCTCGACCCGGCCGCAGGCGGGGATGCCCGACCCGCGCTTCGTCGAGCGGCTCGAGGCCCGGCTGCGGGAGCACGCCGGGGGCGACGTGCGGATGGAGCGCCGGGTGACCCGCCGCGGGCTGCTCCAGGCGGGCGGGCTCGCCGCCGCCGCGGCCGCCGCGGGGGTGGTGGTCGACCGCGCCGTCGAGCACGGCGGCCCGTCCTCGACGCCGGACACGCTCGCGGTGAACGGCGGCGACTGGCACCCCGTGGTCGCCGCCGACGCCCTCCCGGCCGGCGGGATGGTGCGCTTCTCCACCGGGAAGGTCGAGGGGGTCGTCGTCAACCGCGGCGGCGGTGAGTTCCTCGCGCTCTCCGCGGTCTGCACCCACCTGGGCTGCATCCTGCAGCTGAACGCGGCCGAGAGCCGTCTCGACTGCCCCTGCCACCGCGCCGCCTTCGGCCCCGGCGGGGACGTGCTCTACCACGAGCAGCCCACCGCGCTGCGGCCGCTGCCGCGGATCCCCGCCCGGGTCCGCGACGGCCAGGTCGAGGTGAACGTGGTGTAACTCGTCACCGGGTCGGTGGACGCCGGTGAGCGTGCTTCGGGGTATGGTGGCGGTGGTGGCAGTGAACGCACCGGGCAGCGGTCCATGAGCTACCTCCAGGGGCTCCACGGTGTCGTCGCCATCGTCCTCCTCTGCAGCCTGCTCTTCGCCG
>VBHE01000011.1:0-826 GCA_005889515.1 Chloroflexota bacterium
GCCCTGTCGCCCCTCTTCTGGTCCCACGTGAACCTCTACGGTAGGTTCACCCTGGACATGGACAGTCACCTCGACCTCGGGCTCGGGGTGGCCTCGTGATCCGCCACCTCTGCCAGGAGTGCACTGGCCGCCGCGGGCTCTAATCCATCAATGCGATCGCATCGCCGCGGTGGATTGTGCCGCCGCGCACGATTGAAGCATAGACGCCGACGTTGGCGTGATTGTTCTGGGCTGCCGCGCGCAGAATGCCCGGATCCTTGGGCAGATCCGCTTGCGGAAGGGTCGTCATCACGCAGCGGGGGCAGGGTCCGGTGATTCTCAGCTGCACGTCCTCCCCGATCGCGACCGTCCGGTCGATCCACGCGTCCTCGACGAACTCCTTGACGTTCTCCACGGTTTGTGCGATGACGTTCGGCCGGAATCGCCGGACCTCGAAGCGACCCTGCGGATACAGTTCGCGCAGCCGGTCGAGCGTGGACGTCGTCAGCAGATGGACGACGGCACAGTCGAAGAACGTACCTTCTGGAAGCTCGAAGTCGGTGACAGTGTCCCGATAATCTAGGCCGTCCATGTCCGGCCAGTACTCCTCGGCCTGCGGCGTCCATGCTGACACAGAGGACTCCCCACGCTCTCGCCTGGCTCCCTTGAAGGTCACCTCGCGGTTGAGCACGCGCGACAGGGCCGCATTGAGTTCACCGTGTTCGCTCGTGATCACCGTACCGTCAGGCATGGTGATGCGGACCGGCGGCATCTCCGCGCCCACGCGCGGGTCGCCAGCGAAAGCAGCGCGAAAGTCGAACAGTCGTGGCCACTTCTTCGGATTCTT
>VBHE01000011.1:862-9285 GCA_005889515.1 Chloroflexota bacterium
TCGCCGAGCAGACCGAGTTCAGTGACCTCGGCGGCGTTCAACTCCTCTCCCATCATGGACTTGACGGGATAGCGCCAGAGGGAGACCACCGTGCCAACAGCCGTTTGCGCAGAGTGCGACATGGCCGCTCCCCCTGATCCGCTCTGGTGTGTGAGCCCTGGATTGTCCCACTCCTCCAAGTCGCGGTCAATGTCGTGCCTGCCCGCCGCCGCCTGTGCAGCCAGCCTCCGCATGCGCAGGAGCACCCCCAGGCACATGGCGTGGAAGTGGAGATTGCAACAGTCGAACGCCAGTCACAAACCGCAGCCGCGGCTGTTGTCAGAGAGGAATGCGAGGAGCGTACCCCGACAAGGCCGGCTCTGGCGGCGGGGCCGTCCTGGGACCAGGCGGGAGCGGAGCGGGCATCTCGTGACGAGGGGCATATTCAGAAACGACCGTTTCTGCGACGCCCCGGCAGGAGGCCCCTTTGAGGCTCCTCGAGGCGTCCAGAACCCGTGTCTGCAATCAACGTCGCATAAGTTCCCCGGCCCGTGGTTCTGATACGATCGAGCGATGGGGCACCTGCTGGGCTACGCGCGCGTCTCCACCACCGACCAGAACCCCGACCTTCAGATCGACGCCCTGAAGACAGCGGGCTGCTACCGGCTGTTCGTCGACCACGCCAGCGGCACCCTCGACGAGCGTCCCGAGCTAACACGGGTCCTCGATCAGATCCGCCCCGGCGACAGCCTCGTGGTGTGGAAGCTCGACCGACTCGGCCGCTCGCTCCGCCACCTCATCGACACCGTCGGTGATCTCCAGCAACGGGGCATCGGCTTCCGCAGCCTGCAGGAGAGCATCGACACCACTACCCCCACGGGCAAGCTGGTCTTTCACCTCTTCGGCGCCCTCGCCGAGTTCGAACGCGACCTCATCCGCGAGCGGACGCTGGCCGCGCTGACCGCGGCAAGGGCCCGGGGGCGCTTGGGCGGCCGGCCCTCCTCGATGACGCCGCAGAAGCTCGCCATCGCCCGCCAGCTCTACGACGGTCGGCAGCACACGGTGGCGGCGATCGCGGAGACGCTGGGGGTCAGCCGCGCGACCATCTACCGGCACCTCGGATTGGTGGCGCCACCACTGCCCCCGCCGGTCCCCGCGCGCCGGCAGAGACCGCGAAGAGCGGCGAAGCGCTTACCGAGCGGTTAGTTTGCGGCTGGGGGCACGTTCCTTAGAACCGGGCCCACCCGGCCCGTGCCGAGGTCGCTCAGCATCCTCTCGTACTCGGGCCGACGGCGCCCCGAGTACGCGCTTATGTCGTCGTCCACATAGCAGTCGGCGACCTGCCAGCGGCGCCGCTGGGCGAACGCCCGGCAGTCCTCGATCTGCCGGGTGATCGCCATGCGGGTGCCGTCCGGATCGGAGGAGATGCGGGCGTAGATGGCGGCCGCCTGGGGAGCCATCAAGGTATATTAGCACACCGTGGCTCATGCCACGATGCCCGTTCTTGACCGCCGGCAGGCCACTGAGCGGGCGTTTGCCGGGCCCGTTCTTGGCCTGCGAGGACGGCCGCAGCTGGTACTCATGAGAACAGGAGTAGGTAACGCCCCCTCATGGGTCAGAGCTTTCTACCGCGGCAGGTCGGCTTCACCGGCTGACGCGTCGGCCCCGGCTGATCGATGTGTGATCGGCCCATGGCGGAGAAGCACGCTGGAGCAGTGGTGCAACCGGAACCTCGGGTATCCCGGCAGGGGCGCAGTCAGTCTGGCCCAACGTTTGGAGGCGCGGACGTGGGAGGATGCCGCGGTCGCGCCGCCGCACCAGGGAGCACACGATGGCTGATCTGGCGATCGAGGAGGTCACGGTCGGCACCGGACCAGAGGCAGTGCCGGGCAGGACAGTGAGCGTGCACTACGTGGGAACGTTGCCCGATGGCACCAGGTTCGACGCCTCCCGTGATCGCGGGAGACCGTTCTCGTTCCTCCTGGGCCGTGGACAGGTGATTCAGGGCTGGGACCAGGGAGTCGCCGGAATGCGCACCGGCGGCGTGCGCAAGCTCGTGATCCCGGCTGAGCTCGGCTACGGGGATGCGGGTGCCCCACCGGTGATCCCGCCCGGCGCCACTCTCCACTTCGAAGTCGAGCTGCTCGAGGTCAGGTGATCCTGCCGACCGCGGCCGTCTCGGGTACTCGCCTTCACCGGAACTCCTCTCCGGCGCTCCGCCGCCCTCCCTCTTGCCTCGCCCTGGCACGGATGCTATAGTTCAGTCTGCACGATCCACGTTGGATGCTTGCAAGGGGCGAAGGGTGAACCAGGGGCAGGGGCGCCGGCGGCGCCCGGAGATCTCCACCCGGCGAGGCAGGGACGACAGCTCCGCCTGCCTGGCCGTCGAGGACCTGCTGAAGCTGTCGGAGGCCTCCCGCCAGGTCCTCGGGGTCCTCGACGCCACGGTCCTCGCCGGGCGCGCCGCCCGGGAGTTCGGGCCCATCGTCGGCACCGACGCGACCGCCGTGGGCCTTCGGGAGGCCCCCGACCTCCTCGTCGTCCGGGGTGGGTGGCGGGTGCGCACGCCGCGGGTGCGGACCGCCCTCGAGGTCCCGTCGGGAGACGGGGTCGGCGGCAAGATTCTCTGCTCGGGACAGCCGCTGTCCGTCACCGACTACGGCACCGCGCCCGAGGTCTCCGAGCGCCTCGTCGACGACATCGTGCGGCGCGAGGGCGTGCATGCCCTGCTCGGAGTGCCCATCCGGTACCGCGGGCAGGTCATCGGCGTCCTCTACGCGGTGAACCGCTCGCCCGGCGAGATGGGCGACCGAGCCCGGTCGCTGGCGGTGGAGTTCGCCGCGTCGGTGGGGCCCGCACTGGGGGCGGCGATGCACTCGGGACGCGCCGCGCGTCTCAGCGCCCTGGCGGAGCGCCAGCGCCTCTCACGCGATCTGCACGACAACCTCAGCCCGCTGCTCTTCGGGATCGGTGCGGCGGCGCAGCAAGCCGGCAGGACGCTCGCCGCCGAGGGGTGCGACCTCCTGCCCCAACTCCGCAGCATCGAGGAGCAGGCCTCGCGGGCGGCGGCGTCGCTGCGTGAGATCCTCTGCGCGCTGGCGCCGTCGGCGAGCGAGGAGGGACTGCCGGCGATCCTCCGCATGGACGTGGGGGGCTTCGCCACCTTCACCGGCCTCGCCACCGACCTCGCGGTGATCGGAGAGCCCTACGACCTCAGCGGCGAGCAGGAGTCGGTGCTCCTCGCCGTCGTCAGAGAGGGCCTCCACAACGTCGCCAAGCACGCGCGGGCGAGCACCGCGCTGGTGACCCTGCACTACGGGTCGGAGACCGTGGATGTCCTGGTCCAGGACGACGGGTGTGGCCTGCCCGAGGAGTTCAGCGTCACCGACGTCCCCCGCGAAGGCCGGCACCAGGGGCTCGCCTCACTCTCCCAGCGGCTGGCGCGCGTCGGCGGCCAGGTGATCCTCCAGGGCAACGAGGACGGCGGCATGACGCTCTGCGCCAGCCTCCCCACCGGTGGGTGCCGCGGAGGGGCGACCTTGACCTGAGCGGATCACCGCCCCGGCACCGGGGGTGTGATTCACTGATCCCCACCATGGCGGCGAATCGTCTGTGTGCCCAGTGCGGAGCCGAGAGCCCTGTCGGCTCCCGCTTCTGCGGGGCATGCGGCCAGGCCCTCGGCGGTGGGTGGTGCTCGGACTGCGGCTTCCCGAACCCGCCCGACCATCGTTTCTGCGGCCGCTGTGGCTCGGCGCTCCACGCCGCCGACCCGGAGCCCGTGACCGACTCCACCCCGGATCCGGGGGGCGAGCGCAAGCTGGTCACCGTTCTCTTCGCCGACGTCGTCGGGTTCACCGCCATGTCCGAGAACACCGACCCCGAGGTGGTGGCCCGCACCGTCGACCGCGCCTTTCGTCGCATGGCCGAGGTGGTCGTCGAGCACGGAGGAACGGTCGACAAGTACATGGGCGACTGCCTCATGGCGCTCTTCGGCGTGCCCCACGCGCACGAGAACGACGCCGAGCGCGCCGTGGCGACGGCCCTCGCCATTCGCGATCTCGGTGGTGAGCTGCAGTTCTCCATCGGGCTGAACAGCGGTGAGGTGATGGTCACCGCGGTGGGGCGCGACGGCGACCCCACGGTGATCGGCGACACGGTCAACGTCGCCGCGCGGCTGGAGAAGACCGCCGGCGCCGGCGAGATCCTGCTCGGAGCGCTCACCGCCGAGCTCGCCGGCCGCAGGGTGGTGCTCCGTCCACGCGAGCCGGCGCTGCTCAAGGGCAAGCGTGAGCCGGTGCCGGTGTGGGAGGCGGTGGCGCTCCGCGCCGACGATGCCGCCCCTGCCGGGGCCGAATCGGTGCCTCTGGTGGGGCGCGACGTCGAGCTCACCTTCCTCCGCGCCATCTGGCGCCGGGTCGTGGCCAGCCGCCGCGCCAACCTGGTCCGCATCAGCGGAGAGGCGGGGATCGGTAAGACGCGGCTTCTCGACGAGCTGGCGCGGTCACTGCGGGGAGAGTCCCGCGTGGTGCGCACCCGCTACCCCGCCTACGGCACCCCCAGCGGCCCGCGCATCGCCGGCGAGGTCGTGCGCCAGCTCGGGCAGCTCGGAGAGACGGATGTCGACGACCGCCTTGCGGCCCTGGCGAGGACCCTGCCGGGCCCGGACGGGATGGCTCCGTCGAAGATGCGCCAGGAGTACGTGTGGGCGCTGCGACGGCTGGCGCGGACGCATGCGGACGTGACGCCCCTGCTCCTCATCATCGACGACATGCACCGCGCCGGCGAGGAGGCGCTCGACCTCCTCGCCGAGGTGGTGCCCCGCGACATGGACTCGCCCATCCTGCTCGTGCTCGCCGGCCATTCCGAGCCCGCCGACTGGCTGCGCCGCCTGCCCGACTACACCGCGCTCTCGCTGACGCCCCTGCAGGAGGCGGACGCCACCGTGCTCCTCGACAGCCTCCTGCCCGAGCTCCCCCTCGACCCCGCCAGCGCCGAGCAGCTGGTCACCCGGGCGGGCGGGAACCCCCTCTACCTGCGCGAGCTGGTGCGACTGCTGCAGGCGCGCGCCGGGCTGGTTCCCAGCTCGGGCGCCTACCACCTGGCGCAGCGCGCCGCCCTCCCCGCGACCCTGCAGAGTGTGCTCGCCGCCCGTCTCGACGCCCTGCCCGGCGCCGACAAGGCCGCGCTGCAACACCTGTCGATGTTCGCCGACGGCGCCGGTGAGGCCGAGCTCATCGCGGTCGGCCTGGCCTCTCCGGCGGAGGGGCTGCGACGCCTGGTGGCCGCGGGACTGGTTCGCCGGCGCGACGACGGAGGCCACGCGGTCGTCGACCCGCTGCTCCGCGAGGTCGCCTACGAGACCATGCCGCACGACCTGCGCGCCCGGCGGCACCGGCTCGCCGCCGCCGTCGTCACCGACGCCGGTGAGGCCGCCCACCATCTCGACACCGCCGCGCGGCACCTGCCCGCCGACACCGAGCTCCAGCAGCTCGCGGCCACCGCCCTCGGCGATGCCGGCCTCCGCCTGCTCAACACCCACCGGCACGCCGAGGGGACCGGGCTGCTCCTGCGCGCGGTCGAGCTCGGCCTGCGCGATCCCGACATCCTGCTCCGCCTGGCCCATGCTCTCCTGGACATCTCTCGCGGTGACGAGGCGCTGCCGGTCCTGGAGCTCGTCCGTGTCGCCGACGGGGACGAGCAGCGGGCCACCGACCTCCTGCACACGCGCGCCAACGCGATCTCCCAGCGTGCGCCCGCGGAGGCTCTGCCCCTCTACGCGGAGGCGAGGCGGCGCTGGGCGGCGCTCGGCAACACCCGCAAGGAAGCCTGGGCGGTGGCGAACGCCGCCTACGTCCGCTCGAACACGGGCGACATCGAGACCGCGGTCCGCGGCCTCGACGAGGCGGTCGTGCTCTTCGAGCGCGCCGGCGACCGGTGGGGGGCGACCTCGGCGAGGGGTCTGCTCGCCGTCTGGCGACCCGAGGATCCGCGCGTCGGCGAGTGGCTCGAAGCAGCCCTGGGGTCGGCCGAGGAGCTCCGGGACCTGAGCCAGCAGCGGGATGTCCGCATCGCGCTCACCTGGCACCACTTCATCCGGAGCCGATGGGGAGGCGACGCGGACACCGTCGAGGTCCGCGCCCATGCCGGGCGGCTCGCCGAGCTGGCGGCGGGGCTCGGCGACGTCGCCAATGAGGCACAGGCTCGGGCCGTCCTCACCTACCTCGCCCGGATGGGGGGGCGATGGGAGGAGGCGGAGCGGCTCTCGCTGTCGCTCCGTCGCCGCCCGGTCGAGGGGGGCAGCAGCATCGAGACTCTCGTCGGTGCGGTCCTCGTCTCCCTCGATCTGCCCGCCCGGGCGGCGGAGCCAATGCAGCTCTCCCGCCCGGTCAGGACCGCCGACCCTCTCAGCGTGCTCGCCGCCGCCATCGAGGCGGAGGCGCTGGCGTTCGCCGGCCGTGCCGACGAGGCATGGGAGCACCTGGAGCGCCGGGGACATGTCGCCCCGGCCGCGCTCGGCGCCGTGCTCGTCGACCTCTGCGCCGCCATGGTGCTGACCCTGCTCGGCCGCCACGACGAGGCCATCTCGCGGTTGGAGCCGGTGCTGCCCGCCTGTGAGGCCATCCACGCGGGCCCCGCCCGGACCGCGGCCCGGGCGCTGCTCGCCGAGGGGCTCCTCGCGGGTGGCGACAGAGCGGGCGCCCGAGCGCTTGTTGAGGCCACCAATGGCCAGGACTCGGGAGGCCTGGCCGGCGCCCTGGCCCTGCGCGCGCACGCCCGTCTCGGCGTCCCGGGGGCCGCCGCTCAGCTGGAGGCGGCGGCGCGGGCCCTGCGGGCTCCGGGGCTGAGTCCGTGATCGACTAGGGCCAGGGAGGGAAGTGGGATGTTCAGCCGGACGGTGCTCGCCAGTCTCAGTCTCCCGCTCGCCATGCTGCCCATGTCCCGCCAGCCGGTCGTCCCCGATGCCACGCCCCGAGCGGTCTGCGGCCCCGCTTCGCTTCACGAGTCGGGCGCCCAGGGCCGCGTCACCGCCGCCGACCTCGCCACCGGCCTCGGTTCGCATTGCAACCTGGAGATGCTCGGTCACGAGGGCACGCTCGGCGGGTTCCGCGTCCATCGCTACGTGGACCCGGCCGGCCACGAGTGCGCGTACTACGACACCACCCCGTACCTGCCGCTGCGGCAGGTCAGCGCCTTCGCCGACCCCGATCTGTCCGGCACGCACGTGCTCGACATGTCCGATCCATCGCACCCCGTTCGCACCGCAGACCTGGAGACGCCGGCGATGCGCTCTCCGCACGAATCACTGAGCCTGAACGTCCGACGCGGCCTGCTGGCCGCCAACATGGGCAACGCCGCCACGTCGGCCGGCATCGTGGACATCTACGACCTCGAGCAGGACTGCCGCCACCCCGTACTGCTCTCGAGCCTGCCCGTCGGAGTGGCCGGTCACGAGGGCAGCTTCTCGCCCGACGGCCTGACGTACTGGGCCACATCCCCGGTCGGCTACTTCCTCACCCTCGCCGTCAACAACCCCAGTCTCCACTTCGGCGGCCTGACCGCGGTCGACGTGTCGGACCCGGCCAACCCTCGCACGCTGTGGACCTCCCCCGACTATGTGACCCACGGGCTGAATGCGAGCCCGGACGGAAGAACGCTGTACATGGCCGACCTCGGACCGGACAAGGGCCTGCGGGTGCTGGACGTCACCGAGATCCAGGAGCGCCGCCCGAACCCCCGGGTGCGCCTGCTCGGCCACCTCGGCTGGGACACGGTGAGCCTGCCCCAGACGGACATCCCCGTCACCATCGGCGGGCACCCCTACCTGGTCGAGGTCGATGAGTTCGCCAGCAATATCATCCGGTCGCTCCTCGACGGGTCGGGCTCGGATCCGGCAGCCTTCGTGGGCGCCGCGCGGATCATCGACGTCGACGATCCGGTCGACCCCAGGGTCGTGTCCGACATCCGCCTCGAGGTCCACGCACCCCAGGCCCGCGGGGGCGCCCAGGCCGCCGATCCCGGGGCATCCAGGAACGGCTATGCCGCCCACTACTGTGCCGTCCCGCGAGCGATCGAACCCGGCATCGTGGCCTGCTCCTTCATCGCGTCCGGCGTGCGCGTGTTCGACATCCACGATCCTGTACACCCCAGCGAGATCGCGTATTTCAACCCGCCGTTCGGCCGGCAGGGTGCCGGCGAAGCGCACGCACCGTACGACGCCTTCTCCGCACCGGCCTTCGTCCCCGAACGCGGTGAGATCTGGTACACGGACGGCAACTACGGCTTCTATGTGCTCCGCGTGACGAACGGGGTGTGGCAGGCACAGCCTGGCGGGACGGTGGACGGCCGTTTCTCCGCCCTGCGGAGGTGAATCTCAGCGCGCGGTGAGCCGTTCGGTACGGGCAAGCGTGGCAGCGGGTCAACCGCCGGCGAATCGCCCCCACAGG
>VBHE01000011.1:9590-25499 GCA_005889515.1 Chloroflexota bacterium
TGGTGGTACGAGACCTGGCGCCAGGTTCGTGTCCGCGGGAGCGTCGAACCCGTGGAGGACGCGGTGGCGGAAGCCTATTTCGCGACCCGGCCACGCGACGCTCAGATCGCGGCCTGGGCCTCGTCACAGAGCCGGGTCGTGGAGACGCGGGAGGTGCTGGAGGACCGGGTGCGGCGCATAGAGGAGCGCTTCGCGGGCGTCGAGGTGCCGAAGCCGCCGCACTGGGGCGGCTATCGCGTGGTCGCGGAGGAGGTCGAGTTCTGGCAGGGTCGCGGTGGACGGCTCCACGACCGGCTCCTGTATCGACGAGCGGGCAGCGGGTGGACGCGGTCTCGGCTCAACCCCTGAGCCCGCGCACGGGTCCTCACGTCGCCAGCAGGGGTCGGAGGTCTCCGGACGCGCCGCCAGCCGCCGCGCCGAGCAATCCCACGCCGTACGCCTCCTCGAGGGCGCGCAGCATCCCGCAGTGATCACCCGGGGCGTTCAGCCGCCGCGGGCCCGCAGCGGTCACCACGATGGTGGGGATCTGGCCGCCCGTCGCCCCACCGCAGCAGCCGTTGTTGCTCCCGCCCTCGTCCCAGGTGATCACCACCGAGCCACGCTGCCGGTACCAGCTCGAGCCCATGACCATCTGCATCTCACCCCGCAGCCAGGTGTCGGCGCTGGCGTTGCCGCAGTCGTGGCCGTCGTCGCACAGGTTCGGGGTCACGAACAGGAACGGCGGGGCGCCGCCGGACTGCAGGTCGGTGATGAGCTGGGGGTGCGGGACCACACGGGCGCACTGCGCGGGATTGCCGGTGATCGAGGTGAAGTACATGAAGGGGTCGTGCTTCTTCACGTAGCCGCCGCTCGAAGCGCCGCCGAAGCACGGCGCGGGCATGTCCTCCATGTACGCCCTCCAGCCGATGCCGCGAGCGGCGAGCTGGTCGACGAGGGTGGGGCCGGCAAAGGTGTAGCCGGTGCCGTCGTCCTGCACCCCCTGATCGCTTCCGGAGAGCATCGCCAGGTAGTTGGGAAGGCTGGGATGGCTCACCCCGTACCACTGGGTGGCCTGTCCATAGGCGCTGGCGAGCGAGTTGATGTACGGCGCATCCGGCTGTCCCAGCACCGAGCTCGCCTCACGGTTCTCCATGACGATGACCATGATGTGCGGCGGCCCGGCGGCGGGTGGCGGCGCCGCGTGGATCGGCGCCGGGGCGACCTTCCGAGGTGTGCTCGCGGGCGGCGCGGAGACGCCGGTGCCCGGCGCCGAGGGGGGCTGCGGCGGGGCTGTGGCCGGAGCCGGGCTCGAGACCACGATCGCCGGCGGGGAGGCGGGGGCCGCGGTGGCCGGCGCGGGAATCCCGTCGCGAGGACCGGACTCCGCGATGGACGCCGGCCGCGGCGCCGGCGGCGCGGTGGGGGTGCCGCATCCGAGAACCGTGACGAGCACGGCGCCGCCGGCCGCGAGGCGCAGGGCGTGCGGCACCCGTCCATCGAGACGGCGGTGCGCTACAACCAATTTCCCCCCTCCTGACACGCGACAGCGCCGTCCCCTCTCGCCGCGGTGGTACCGGTGACGTCGCTGGACGACTGTCGCACCCGAATGCTTACGGAACGCTGACGCTCGCGTCAACCACGAACCGGGGCAGCGTCCTACATCCGGCCACGCCCTGGCGGTGGCCGGCGGCCGCTACCCTGGCGGGATGCGCGCCCTGCTCGTGGTCAACCCCAGGGCCACCGCCGCCACCCACCGGGCGCGTGACCTCCTGGTCGAGGGGCTGGGGTCCGACGTCGCCGTCGCCGAGGCGGTCACCGAGTACTGCGGGCACGGCATCGCTCTGGCCCGCCGCGCGGTCGAGGGCGCCGACGGGCCCGACCCCGCCCTGCCGCGGTGTGCGGTGGTGCCGTGCGGGTTCGCCAACATCTTCGCGCGTGCGCTCGGCGTGCCCAACCATCCCCTGGCGGCCGTCGAGCGGCTGATCGGCGCGCTGCGTGAGGACCGCTGTCGCACGGTGTCGATGGGCGTCGCCGGCGAGCGGTACTTCACGTTCTGTGCCGGCCTGGGCTTCGACGCCGCGGTGATCCGGAGGGTCGAGAGGCTGCGCTCGGCCGGCAGGCGATCGACGGCCGGCGTCTACATCAGGTCGGCGCTCCGCGAGTACGTCGCGGGCGCGTCGGGGCGGCGGGCGACGATCTCGGTGCACCTGGCCGACGGGCGGGAGCTGCCGCCGGTCGTGCTCGCGATCGTGACCAACACCACCCCGTGGACGTACCTCGGACCGCGCGCGCTCAGCCCGACCCCGCTCGCCGCCTTCGAGACCGGGCTCGACGTCTTCGCGATGACCAGCTTCGGGGCGGTGCCGGCCGTGCGCAGCGTGCTGCGGCTGCTCACCGGCTCACACCGGGTGGCCGACCCGCGGTGGTCGGTCGCGCTGCACGACCTGTCGGAGTTCACCGTGAGGGCCCCCGAGCCGGTCGACTTCCAGCTCGACGGCGAGTACCTCGCGGGTCGCGACGAGGTTCACTTCCGGGCGGTGCCCGGCGCTCTGCGGGTCGTCGTGTGACCCTGTACGGCGTCGGCGGTCGGGGGGAACCGCTCGAGGGCGGACGTCATGCCACGCCCCTCTACCGGAGGGTCGACCACGGGTACCCGCCGGCCGAGCTCCGAGGTGCGGCGTCGTCGCGCATCGCTTCGACCGTCCGTCCCGACCTGCGGGTCATCAGCTTCCCCTGGATGCTGTAGAGGCTCTCCATGAGGGTCGCGATCGGAATGCCGGTTCGGAGGTCGGAGCGGACCTCCGCGGGGAGCCGGGCGGTGAGGTGCTCCAGCTGGGTGGTGTAGGCGGTCGGCACCCGGTGAAGGTCGGCGAGATGGAGATGCTCGAGGGCATCGAGGACCGCGTCAACGGCGTCGATGAGCTCCGTGAGCTCACGACGGTCGCGGCCGCGCTCGGGACCGCGGCCCGGGCCGGTCGCGCGCTCCTTCCGGGGGTCGAACCACTCAGCCACCATCGGTCACGTCGCACCCTCGGGCGTGGTTGAGAGAGCGATTGCGGCGCTCCATGCGTTCACTAGTGACTCCCGACACCCCGGCGGCGTTGCAGGGCGTCAGGCGGGAGCGCTCACCCCGACCTGCTCCTCACTCAGCTGCCAGAGCCGCCGCGCCACCTCCAGGTCACGAGCCGCGGCGGATGGGTCCACCTGTCTGCGGTCGACGTAGTACCCGCCGCTCTGGCCCGCGACCTCCGAGGACTCGACCAGCCACACCAGGGTGTCCGCACCCTTCTCCGCGGTGCGCGAGAACGGCCTGAGCATGGTCATCGCCGCGCTGAGCAGCCACCCGTTGTTCCGGTTGAAGCCGCTCGCCACCAGGCCCGGATGGAAACAGGTGGCGGTCACCCCGGTCCCGGTCAGGCGGCGGGCGAGCTCTGCGGTGAAGAGGATGTTGGCCAGCTTCGACTCGCCATAGCGGCCGAAGCCACGGGCGCGGTAGGAGCGCTGCGCCCCGAAGTCGTCGAAGGGGATCTGCGCGCCCTTGTGGGCGTCGGACGCGGTGGTGACGATGCGCGCCGGCGCGCTCGCCTCCAGACGGTCCAGCAGAAGGGTGGTGAGGAGGAACGGGGCCAGGTGATTGACGGCCCAGGTCGCCTCGATGCCGTCCTCAGTGAGCTGTCGGGTGGCGAACATGGCCCCGGCGTTGTTGACCAGGACGTCGAGGCGCGCGTAGCGATCCAGCACCTCGGCGGCGAGGCGGCGCACCGACGCGAGCGAGGAGAGGTCGGCCTCGAGCACGTCGACCCTCGCCCCGGAGCCGCCCGCCGCCGTGATCCGGGCCGCCGCGTCGCGCCCCCGCGATGCGCTGCGGGCCACCATCGCCAGCCTGGCTCCCCGCGCGGCCAGGGCCTCGGCCGCGGCCAGCCCGATGCCGCTGGTGGCGCCCGTGATCAGGAGTTGCTGTCCGTGGACGCCGGCAGATTCCATGCTGCGAGCGTACCGGGTTCACCGTCAGGGTGAGGTCGACCTCCCCTCCACGGGATGCGAACCCCAACGGTGAGAGGTCTTACCCTGACCCGCCGGCCCGTTCGACAATGCCCCGACGGGACCGTGATCGAGGCGGACGATCCATGAGCACCCTGGATACGATCGGTGTGGCGTCGGTGCGCGAGAGCGCCGCGGTCATCCCTCTGGCCGCGACCGAGCGTCTCGACGACGTCGGTCTCCTCGCCCTCTATCGTCTCGGCGACGTCCGCGCCTTCGAGATGCTCTTCGACCGCCACCGAGGCCGGCTCCGTGCTCTGAGCGTGCGCTACCTGGGCGACCCCGCCGAGGCGGACGATGTCGTCCAGGAGACCTTCCTCCGCCTGCTGCGGGTCGCCGAGTGGGTGGACGGGGACTTCAAGGTCATGGCCTGGCTGCACCGGGTCGCCGCCAACCTCTGCGTCAGCGTCCTGCGCCGGCGCCGGCGGGTGCAGCTCGTCTCCGGCGACGAGGAGTGGCTCCTGTCGGCGCGCGATCAGAACCGATCCGCTCAGCCGGACGAGGCGTTCGAGATGGGACGGGCGCGCGAGCTCGTGGTCCAGGTGGCCGCGAGCCTGCCGGCCCAGCAGCGCGCGGCGTTTCTCCTGCGGGAGATCGAGGGCGTGTCCTACGTGGAGATCGCGGCCCGCCTGGGGGTCAGCCATGGTGCGGTGGAATCGCTGCTCTTCCGCGCGCGGCGACGGTTCAGGCAGGAGTTCCTGAGCCTCGAGGGGGAGGGACCCACGACATGCGCCACGACCCGTCACCAGCTCGAGGTGATCGGCCGGGCACACGCCGTGGTGGGGCGGTGCGCCGGCTCGGTGAGCGTGCAGCAGTCCGCCTGAGGGCCTCCACCGGGGGACAGGTCAAGGCTGCAGGTTGTCGACCTCGAGGGCGGTCTCCTGTGGTGGCGTCGCGAAGCCGCCCTCGACGCCGCGCTCCAGTCGGGGCATCAGGACCCCGTCACGGAATCGCTCCCAGCTCTCCCTCGAGTCGTGGAACGCCACGATCGTCCAGCCGCCGGCCGAGGGGCCGGCCGCGTGGAAGAACTGGCCCTCCGGAAGGCTGTCTCGGGTCGGATGCACCGCCGCGAGGGTCGCCTCGTACTGCTCCTTCGTCCCGCCCGGGAAGTGATGCACGATCCCATACGCCATCTCGTTCGCCCTCTGAGATTGTCCGTGAGCCCCCGATGGTCCCCCCAACCGTCGGCCAGCACAAGGGGCCGGGTCAGGCCCCGGCGCGGAGACGCTCGGCGAAGCGCTGGCGCAGCTTGGCGAGCTTCGGGTTGATGACGACCTGGCAGTACCCCTGGTCGGGGTTTCGCGCGTAGTAGTCCTGGTGATCGTCCTCGGCGGGGTGGAAGACCTCGAGGGGGACGATCTCGGTCACCACGGGCCGCGGCCACAGCGCCTGCACCGCGTCGCGCGACTCCTCGGCCACACGGCGCTGCTCGTCATCGTGGGTGAGGATGATCGACCGATACTGGGTGCCGACGTCGTTCCCCTGCCGGTTGCGGGTCGTGGGATCGTGGATCGCCCAGAGGACATCGAGGATGTCGCGATAGGAGATGACGTCGGGGTCGAACTCGACCTGCACCACCTCGGCGTGGCCGGTGCCTCCGGAGCACACCCGCGGATAGGTGGGATGGGGATCGTCCCCCCCGGCGTAGCCGGAGACGACACCGTGCACACCGTCGATCCGGCGGTAGGCGGCGTCGAGGCACCAGAAGCACCCGCCGCCCAGGGTGGCGACCTCGCGTCTCGCACTCATGCGCCCACCCTACCATCCTCCCGCCGGAGGTGCGGCAGGCGGTGGCCTCAGCTCGGTCCTGTCTCGGGGTCGAGGACGCGGATGAGGTCTCGGGCACTGAGCAGCCCGATCGGCGCGCCCTCGTCAACGACGACCGGGAGGTGACGAATCCCCAGTGCCATCATGCGAACCGCCACCACTCGCACGTCCTCGCCCAGACGCGCCTCGCTCATCACCGCGACGGCGTCCGCGTCCTCGATGCGCATGCGGGCGGCGACGGTGGCGAGGTGCGCCGACGGCTCGACGGCGACGAGCGGGCTCAGCTTCCAGCGCTTGCTGGGATCGTCGATGCGCGCCTGTACGGCTTCGGCGCCACCGCCGAACCCCGGGACCTTGGTCCCTCCCGGGCGCGCCGGGATGGGGACGTACGGCACTGTCGGCGCGCGCGCCCGGTGGGGATGATCCGGTCAGGAGTCCGACACCGCGGACCTCGCCCGGAGGACGGCCGATGGACCAGGCAACCCATCCCCAAGGTGCGACCGCACGTGCGGGCATCGGATTCCACCCGTATGCCCTGAGGTCGCCGAGCGCCGTCGAGGACCCGCTCGCGCTGGTGGGCAGGCGCGTTCACCGGAGAATGCTCGATCCACATGCCACCGCCGACGTCGCCATCATCGACGGCGCGATCGGAGAGCGGATCGAGGGCTGCAACGGCCCACGAAGGGACGGCAGCTGTCCGGGCGTGGCGGCGGGCCTGACGGTGCCCTGCGCCGGACGCCGCATCCGTGGTGAGCTGTGTGTCGCATCGCGGCACTTCTGCTTCGACGTCGCGGCGGAAGCGACCCGCTGCCCGCTCGCCTGGCTGGTCGAGACCCTGACCGGTATGTCCGGGTCCAAGGGCCCGGCGCAGTCGTGGCCGTCGCCTCTGTCGGCGCCCGCCGCTGACCGCCATCGTGATCCTCGACGGCGCAGTGCTGCTGACGCCGCAGTCGGGGCAATGCCCAGGAGGTACGAGTGATGTCCGTCTTCGCAACCACCAGGGTGGCGATCATGGACCCGGTCACGGGACAGGCCGTCGGCGTCTGCCGCGGCCCGCGTCCGGACGGGCGCTGCTCGGCGCCGTCCCCAGATGGGATCGGCTGCGCCGACCGACAGCTGCTCGCCCAGGTGGCGGGGGAGCGCCTGCGTTTGCGGGTCTTCGTGCCCGCCGACCTCGAGCGCTGCCCGCTGGCTCCGCCGCCTCGGGTCCCGTTGCGCGAGCGCCGTGACCCCGAGCTGCGCGGCCTGCGCGACGCCGTCGCCCGCCGGTTCGGCCTCCATCCCGTGTCGCTCGCCGCGCTCGATGAGCCCACCGTTCAGCGCATGCTCGCGAGGATGGGCGGCTGGGCCGGAGCTCCTACGTGGCAGACGGCGACGACTACCCGGTGAGGATGCGACCACCGCCCTCGCCCGCCGCACTGCCGAGGATCCGGGCCGTGCGGCGGCGGGCACGCCAGCCGACGATGAGGGTCTGCGGACGATGACGGCGTGCACGCCAACCCCGAGCCCGGCGCCGGCGGTGAAATGTGAAGCCGCCAGAGGCACCACGTGTAATGGAGCTTGAACGGGTCGGTATGGCAGACGGCCACGCCCTGGGTTTGCTCGATGGCCACTGCACGCTCCCAACGACGGCAGTTCCCTTCGACCCAAACTTCGTGTCGCTGACGCGGGCTCAAAACCTCCTCGACCTCCTGCGATGTAGGAGCATCGACGGATTGACGCTCACAGACATCCGCTCGCGCGCTCATGCACCGAACAACCCTCGCAATCGGCATACACTACGACACCGCAGAAACACGACACGCCTGGGCCAGTGTTCGCGAATGACGCCCGAGCGCGTTTCGTCAGCCGATTTGCTCGGCACTTCGTCAACGAGCTGCGCGCCGTGCTCGCGGAGCCGGGCCAGCGTATCGTCGAGGTCGTCCACGGCGAACATCACGCGGAGGTAGCCGAGGGCGTTTACCGGGGCGTTCCGGTGATCGGCTACCGCAGGCGGCGTGAGAAAGCGCGAGAGTTCGATCCTGCCGTGGCCGTCCGGCATACGCATCATGGCAATCTCGACGCGCTGGTCGCGCAGTCCAGTGACGCGCCCTGACCAGTCTCCTTCGATCATGGCTCGCCCTTCGAGTTCGAGGCCCAGCTCGGCGAAAAAGGAGATAGCGGCATCGAGCGATTCCACGACGATGCCGACGTTGTCCATTCGTTGAAGTGCCACGCGACCATTATCCACTATCTGCGGATCGTCAGGCGGCGTGTGGGAAGCGCGCACGGCAGCGGCACGGACGCTCCCGTGGATCTCCATGTCGACGGAAAACTGCAGGCCGCGAGTTCGGGCTCCCGCGACGAAATGCGTGTGTCCCGCTGGCGGAGTCGCCGCGGACAAGGATGGGCTCGGCAGACTCCTGCGTGGGAAGGTGCGCCAAAGCGTCGTCGAGCGCATCCAATTGGTCCTGGGCGTCGTTGGCCGTCGCGTTCCCTGGCCGCAACCGTCCACCGAGCGGCTCGCTGGACCCGTCGAGGTCGCAGAGCATGGGATGGAAGCCGAAGGTCCGCCTCCACATCGGTGCAGCGTTCTCCTTCTCCGAGTGCAGGCTAGGCGATGCACGCTGAAATCGTCGGGCTCGGCTGCGGGGCCAGGCGAGCCGCGAGCTCGGTGATGAAATGGCGCACCGCCGTCTCGGCGAGGCGGTGTCCGAGCATCCGATCACCGATGGCTCCGGCAGCCCCGGCAGGTGGGTGGTAGGACCCGACGATGCTCAGCTGGGTCAGCAGCAGATCGGTTGACGGGAGGTGTCGATGCGGCGATCACCTGGTCGCGGTGGCGGCCCTGCCGACGACCTCGCGGCGGGCGCCGTCGTGGGTGCTGAGATGGCCCTGCAGCGCTTCCACGATCGGCTCGAGGAGCGCGAGGTTGAGCTCGATCAGACGTCGGCGGGCATCAGGGGAGACCCTGCCCTCGATGGCGGTGACGTGAACCTCGATCAGGTGCTCGTCCCAGCGTATCGATGTCCCCATCCCGACGACGTCGCCTCCCAGTACGGAATCCGAACCCCGGGGTGGAGGCGATCGTAGGAGACGCCGGCAGCACGGCAACAGGGCCGATGGTCCCGAATCGGCCGGCGTGTGAGCCGTCGAGGGTGCGGTGTGGACCTCGTGGGCGCCGTGAAGAACTACGTCTCGAACATCCTCGGCAAACCCGGCCTCGCGCGTCGCACCCAGGCCGCCGCGTACGTCGCCCGGCACCGCCCGGGTCCCTGACGGAGGTCCGGACGCACCGTCCGATGCTCGCGGCGCCCGGGCGGCGAGGCCCAGGGTGATCTGCCGTCCCGGCGCGCGGTATGGTCGCAGCGATGAGCCACCCGGAGGACAGGCTGGCGCGGCTGCTCGAAACCGGGATGGCGCTCGCGTCGGAGCTCTCCCTTCCCAGCCTGCTCCAGCGGATCGTCGAGCTCGCCGTCGACATCACCGGGGCGCGCTATGGCGCCCTCGGAGTCGTCGGCGGCGACGGCGACCTCGTCGACTTCCTCACCACCGGGATCACCGATGCGGAGCGCGCCGCCATCGGCCCGCTGCCGAAGGGGCGCGGCCTGCTCGGCGCCCTCGTCCAGGACGCGCGCCCGCTGCGCCTCGAGGACCTCTCCCGGGACCCGCGCTCGGCGGGCTTCCCTCCCAACCACCCTCCGATGCGGACCTTCCTCGGCGTCCCCGTCCGGGCTCGTGGCCAGGTGTTCGGCAACCTCTACCTCACCGAGCAGCAGGGCGGGCCCGACTTCACCGCCGAGGATCGCCATCTCGAACGCGCGCCTCTACGAGGAGGCGCGGGTGCGGGAGCGCTGGCTCGAGGCGGTGGGCGAGGTGACCGGTGCGATCCTCGCGGAATCCGAGATCGACACCGTGCTCCGCCTGGTGGCACGCTGGGCGCGCGAGCTGGCGGGTGCAGACCTCGCGACGGTGGTCACCCCCGGGGCGGTCGGCGAGCAGATGCGCATCACCGTGGCGGAAGGGCGCCGCGCCGCCGAGGTCGAGGGGATGCCGGTCCCGATGGCGGGTTCGCTGTCCGGTGAGGTGATCCGCACCGGCCGCACCCTCGTGGTCGTGGACGCCTCGTCGGACGAGCGCTCCTATCACCCGATGGTGAGTTCGGCCAACATGGGCGCCAGCCTGTTCGTCCCTCTCACGGTTCGGGGAGCGCCGGTCGGAACCCTGGCGGTGGCCAACGAGGTGGGTGGGCGCCGCTTCCACGCCGAGGACGTCCGGCTGGTGGAGACCTTCGCCGGCCAGGCATCCCTGGCGCTGGAGTACACGCGGGCACAGCGTGAGGTCCAGCGCCTCTCGCTCGTCGAGGACCGTGAGCGGATCGCCAAGGAGCTCCACGACGGGGTGATCCAGGCGCTCTTCGCCGTCGGCCTCGGACTCCAGGGCACCGCTGCGATCATCACGGACCAGCGCATCGCTGACCGTCTCCAGGACGCCATCAACGAGATCGACCGCGTCATCGGCGACCTGCGCAACTACATCTTCGGCCTGCGCCCCCACGTCCTCGCCGCGAGCCGTGGCCTCGGTGCGGCGCTCGATCAGATCGCCCACGAGTTCGAGTCGACCTCCGGGGTGACCACTATCCTCGAGCTGGACGAGAGCCTCGAGGCACCACTGGCCGAGAGCGCCGTCCACATCGTCCAGCTCACCCGCGAGGCGCTCTCGAATGTCGGGCGGCACGCGGAGGCGCAGACCTGCCGGGTCAGTCTCCGCCGCGCCGGCGGCTCCGCGGTGCTCGAGATCGACGACGACGGCCGCGGCTTCGACGTGGCCGCGGCGGCGCCCCGGGGCGGCATGGGCCTCGGCAACCTCCGCAGCCGGGCGGCGTCCCTCGGGGGCGCCGTCGAGATCGCGAGCATGGCGGGCGAGGGCACCACGGTGCGCATCTCGGTCCCGCTGTGAGGCCCGGCCCCGCGCCTGGCTGTGGGAACGGATGTCCACGGGACGTGGGATACTGACGCCGATGGAACCCGGCCACCGGATCCGCATCGTCCTGTGTGACGACCACGAGCTGGTGCGCCGCGGGCTGAAGAGCCTGCTTCTTGGCGTTCCCGGGTACGAGGTCGTCGGTGAGGCGGGGGACGCCGACGAGGCGGTCCGGGTCGTCGACGAGCTGCGGCCGGACGTCGTGGTGATGGACGTGCGGCTCCCCGCCCGCTCCGGAATCGAGGCCTGCCGGGACATCCTGTCCGCCCATCCCGACACCCGGGTCCTGATGCTCACGTCGTACGCGGACGACGAGGCGCTCTTCAGCTCGATCATGGCGGGGGCCTCGGGGTTCGTCCTCAAGCAGGTCCGCGGGGCCGACCTGGTGGGCGCGATTCGGGACGTCGCCGCCGGCCGCTCGCTGCTGGACCCGTCGGTGACCGCCCGCGTGTTCGCACGGCTGCGCGGTGACGGGAGCGGGGCGGCGCCCGGCGACCTCACCGAGCAGGAGGGGAAGATCCTCGATCTCGTCGCCGAGGGTCTCACGAACCGCCAGATCGCGGAGCGGGTGTTCCTCGCCGAGAAGACGGTCAAGAACTACGTCTCGAACATCCTGATGAAGCTCGGGCTGTCACGTCGGGCCGAGGTCGCCGCCTTCATGGCGCGCAAGAAGGCGCGCCAGAGCGAGAGCTGGGAGTAGCACCGGGGCGCGTCGCGGTGCCCGACCGGATGGACCCGGGCCCAATGCGGCCGGATCCGGTGACGTTCGCCTCTTGGAGGCTCGGCGCGCCTGCGCGAGCCTGTTGTCGACAGCCGGGACCGTAACCGAGGCCTCCACGATGTTCCTGCACGACTTCATCTGTGTCGAGCTCCCGTCGGAGACGGTATGCCGGCATGTGACCGGCGACGGCGCGAGCGGTCTGGTCACGCGGCTGGCCGACGGGCTCGGCGAGGCGGCGGCCACGGACACGGCCATCGCCCGGTCGGAACGGCACCTGCCTCTCGCCGGCTGACGAAGGCGCGGGGCAGAGGGCGCCGGTCACGCCGGCGCGAGAGCCCCGCCGCGGACTCCCAGGGCCGGAGGTCCCAAGGGGCCGGGACCTCCGGCCCTGGCCTCCCGTGGGCGGGGGCAACACCATGCACGCATGCTGCACGCCGCCGACCCGACAGCGTGGGGCGCAGCCAACGGCGGGTCCCGACCGCACCGCCGCCTCACCGTGGCCGACGTGATGTCGACCCGCCTGGTCTCGGTCACCCCCGACACCGGGTTCAAGAGCCTTGCCGCGCTCATGCGCGAGCACCGCGTCAGCGGCCTGCCCGTGGTCGACGCGGGCGGCCATCCGCTCGGCGTCGTCTCCGAGACCGATCTGCTCGCGAAGGAGCGCCGGCCCCGCCTGCCCGTGCTCACCTGGCTGCATCCCGGTCGCACCATCGACCACCTTCGTGCGGCTGCCACCACCGCCCGACAGGTGATGACGGCCCCCGCGGAGACGATCCCTCTCCATGCCAGCGTCGTGGTCGCGGCCCGCCGGCTCCACGACACCGGCATCCGCCGGCTCCTCGTCGTCGACGGCGAGGGACGCCTCGCCGGGCTGGTCACGCGCAACGACCTGCTCCGGGTCTTCCTGCGCCCCGACGTCGAGATCCGCAAGGACGTCGAGGGGATCCTGCGGCGGTGGCCGGCGGCAGGCGCAGGCCGGGTCCGCTCCTTCGTGGAGGGGGGCATGGTCACCCTCGCCGGCCGTCTGGGGTCCGACGAGGATGTCGAGGAGGTGCTCGAGCTCATCGATCTCGTCGATGGGGTGATCGGCATCCGCCACGCCGACCTCGAGACGGGCGACCGCGACGCCGACCCGGCCGTCCGGGACGAGCTGACCTGAAGCTGCGAAACGCTCGCCTGCGCGATGCGGTGGCGGGGCAGGCGGTCGAGCCGCCTGGCCGAACGCACCGAGTGAGGGCTACCTCGACCGCCGCCGGCCCGGCGCCCAGGGGGTGACCAGCACCGGGCCGCCGGCGCCGTGGAGCACCCTGGTCGAGACGCTGCCGAGCAGGGCGTGACGAACGCGGCCGATGCCGCGCCGGCCCACCGCGATCAGGCCGGGCGACTCCGTCCCCGCAGCTGCGATGAGCGCTGCGGCGGGTCGGTCGCCAGGAGCAGTGTCGAGGGAAAGGTCGTCATCGCCGTGGGAACCTCCGTCACCCGCCGGGAAGACGGCGCCCGGAGATCTCGCCGATCGACACCCGCACCCACAGCTGAGGACCGGGAGCCGCCCAGGACTTGAGCGGACCGCGGCGCAGCTCCTCCATCTCCGTGGGGTCGGTCACCGCCTCGGCGACGCCCTGCACCAGCACGCTCCACCCGGAGCGGTAGAGGGAGCGGACGCCGTCCACCTCGAAGGCCACCGGCCGTCCCACCGCGGAGCTCAGGACCGACCCCGGTGCGGTGCAGAAGACGAGGGAGCTCTCGCCGGCAAGGTAGTTGACGGGCAGGACCAGGGGCCGGCCGTCGACGGTGAAGCCGAGCCGCCCGACGTAGGACTGGTACTGGAGCAGCTCGAGGCACTCCGAATGCGAGAGCTCCTCTGCTCGGGTCACGCGGACCGGGTTCATGAGCGCACCTCTCCGCGGACGGGGACCCCGGTCGGGTCCGACTGCGCCGTCCTCAGGAGCCCACCGTATGTCGCGACCGGCCCCGGGGACCAGGGTCGGAGGTCCGGTCCCGGGGGGGACTTTCGGCAATGGCGGGCTCACTCGCGCGTGCGTCGGCCATTCCGACCTCAGCCGTGGAAGACCTCCGCAAGCGTCGCCGTCCAGCCGTCGTTCTGCTCGCTGCCGACGACGAGGACGCGTCCGTCGAGCAGCAGCGTCGCGCCCTGGCCATTGACCACGGGTTCCGTGGAGCGCTCGTCGAGGCGCTCGAGGCCCTGGCCGTCCTTGCAGCAAGGGCGGAGGGTCGCGCCGAGGCGGTCCGTCCGCCAATCGAACCGAGCTCGCGGCCAGGGCCACTGCGCGCGGGATCGCCGAGGAGGCGTCGAGGCCGGGCGCCGCAGGGTCGTCGCCCTCGCGCCGGTCCATGAGATAGCGCCTGACGTGGTGGCGGACCTGTCCGTGGCCCGCCCTTCAGCAGTGCGTGGCGCCGAGGAGGACGACCAGCGTGGCGACCGTGTTGATGGAGGAATGGACGAGGATGCCCGGCCACAGCGACCGGCTGTAGTGGTACAGGATGGCGAGAACACAGCCAATGCCGAGGACCGGCAGGAGCAGTGACCACTCCCTCCAGCCGAGGTGGGCGAGGGAGAAGACCATCGCGCTGAGGACGACGGCCGCCGGCACCGGGACCCGGCCGCGCAGCCAGCCGAAGACCACGCCGCGGAAGAGGATCTCCTCGACGACCGGCGCGACAACGGCGACGCCGAGCAGGCCGAGGGCGAGGGCGGAGCCGTAGTCGGACTGGATGGCGTGACATTGGTTGTTCGGCGACGTGGGCAGGAAGGAGGTGCCGAGCTCGCCGAGAACTCCCTCCACGATCCAGGCGACGATCAGCGCGGGCAGCGCGGCCAGGAGCCACGGCCAGTGCGGCAGCCTGAGCCCCAGATCGCGGAGACGGCCGTGGCGGCGCACTCCGACGAAGAGCCAGATGAGGCCGAGGTCGACCCCGTAGGCGACCACGTCGAGGAGCAGGGAGATCGCGGCGGGGTGCCCATGGCCGGTCCGCACGACGTGGAGGGCCACCACCACCAGGAGCTGGCTCAGCAGCGCGGCGGGGAGGAAGAGCACGAGCAGGGGGACGACGTCGGTCCAGGTCCACGGCGAGCGCGGCGCGGGTGGCGCCCCGGGGGTCCGGCGCGGGGTCGGCTCCGGCGCCGTCGACGCGGCGGGCGGGATCGACCAGACCCACTGCGCGCCGTTCCACACCCACCCGTACGCGAGCGCACGGGCGTGCACGACCGCCGTCCCGGAGAGACGGTCGTTCCAGCCCCGCCCGTCGGCCGCGGCGGCGGCGGACAGGAAACCGAGGCCGAGGGGGAGGGCGGAGTAGAAGCTCCCGGCCATCCGCAGAAGCACCTGCTCGGTCGACGGGAGGTCGCCGGTCCGGGCGTCGACGAGATGCAGTCCCAGGGCGCGCATCCCCAGGCTCGCACCGCCTCGCCAGGAGACGAGGGTGTAGGCCAGCGGTCCGAGGAAGAGGATCGCGGTCACGACCGCGGCCAGGACGAGCTCGCGCGAGGAGGGATGGGCCTGGTGGGCCGGCCGGCCGAGGAGGCTCCCGACCACTCCACCGAGGCTGAGCGCCGCGAAGCCGACCCCGACGGCGTTGATCAGGGCCGCACCGGTTCTCTGCCCGAAGCCCGCCGGCGCCCACTGCGCCGGCGGTGCGGCCATCGAACCCCAGGTCCCCCATCCGGGATTCCCTCCCTGTGGCACCGGCGTGGGCGTGACCGCGCCCGCCTGGGCACGCGGGAAGTCGGGCGAGCTCACGCCGTCACTGTGCATGGGGACCCCTCCTCATCCCCAGTACGCACCGAGGCGTTGCAGACTTGCGTCCCGCCAGGAATGGGCGCGTCGATCGAGGCAAGCCGTCCGCGGGCTCGATCGGACGGCCACCGGCATCCCTCCCGCCCCGAGGCCGGGTCGGATAGGCTGCGGCGATGGGCCCGACCCCCGGGGACGCGGATGCCGGCGACCGGCCGTCCTGGCGCCGGGGCGCCACCGGGAGGCTGATCGGCCTGCTGGTGCTCGTGGTGATCGCCGGCGGCGTCGGCGACACGGCATCACCGGTGCTCGTCACCCACACTCCGCTGCTGCTCGTGGCGCTCAACCCTCGAGCCCGCAACGTGCTGCTCGCGTCCCGCAGCGTCGGGGTGATGCCACTGCTCACCGTCGCTCTGGTCCGCCGGCTGGTCACCGTCCCGGTGATGTACCGGCTCGGCCGCATCCACGGAGGCGCGTCGCTCACCTGGGTCGACCGGCGGTTCCCGCGCACCGGGAGGTGGACGCGGCGGGTGGAGCGCTGGTTCGACCGCGCCGCCGCGCCCGTGGTGGTGGTGCTCCCGGGTGCGGTGACGTCGTACCTGGCGGGAAGCACCCGGATGCACGAGGCGGTGCTTCTCCTTCTATCCGCACTGGGAACCCTGGCCCGGCTCGCCGTCCTGCTCGCCG
>VBHE01000011.1:25548-27641 GCA_005889515.1 Chloroflexota bacterium
GATCGCGATCTCCACCGTCTGCGCCGTGCGCTATGGACGCCGTCTGCGTCGACCGCTCGCGGCTGGCTCGGTCGAGCTCGTCGGTCACGCTGCCGGCCCGGAGTCGGACGACGCGCGTCCCGCCGCGGAGGACGTCGCCCTCCGGGGGTAGCGGGTTCCGGTCGTGACCGGCGGCAACACGCCGCCGGTCACCCCGGCCTGAGCCGGACGTCTACGAGAACGCGGGCACCACCTCGGTCGCCAGCCGTTCCATCTGCTCGTCCTCGTCGAAGAGCGGGTTGAGGAGGACGAGCTCGGCGCCGGCCTCGACGACCGCGCGCACCCCCTCGATGCAGGCGTCCGGCGGACCGGTGACCGCGACCGCCACGATGTCGCGCAGGCCGAAGTACCCATAGGCGAGCTCGAGCGCCTCGGCCGCCCGCCGGTGGGCGCGCTCGGCATCGTCGTCGACGACGATGTAGACGCGCTTGGCGATCTGGAAGGTCGCGGGGTCGCGCCCTTCCTCGGCGAGCGCCTGGCGGACGATCGGAACCTGCTCGGCGAACCTGGCGGTCGTCGTCGACCCGGCGCCGAAGAACCCGTCGGCGAGTCGCGCCGCCCGTCGCAGCGCCGCCGGGTGGCTGCCGCCGATCCAGATCGGAGGGTGGGGCTTCTGGACCGGCTTCGGCTCCATCGCCGCGTCCTCGAGCTGCCAGAACCGCCCGGGGAACGTGACCCGCGGCTCGGTCCACAGCGCCTTCATCAGCCGCAGCCCCTCGGTGAACCGGCCGACGATGGTGTGGGGATCGACCTCGAAGGCCGCGAACGGCCGGTGCCCGCCCCCGGTGCCGATCCCGACCTCGAGGCGGCCGCGGCTCAGATGGTCGAGGGAGCTGAGGCTCTTGGCGAGGTGGGCCGGGTTGTGGAGGGGGGTGACGAACACCACGCAGCCGAGGCGCATCCGCTCGGTGCAGGCGGCGGCGTAGGTCATCGCCTCCAGGGGGCTCAGCATCGGCATGGCGCCGAGCACCTGTTCCAGGGCCCAGGCGCTCTCGAAGCCGAGCGCCTCGGCACGGGCCAGGTGGGTGCGCATCCAGTCCGGGTCGAAGGCGCCGCCGGAGACGCCCTGCGGGATCGAGATCGCGAATCGCATGCCGCCGACTCTACGGCGGCGGGGCGGGCCAGCCTCCCGTCCGGACGACGTGGCCGTCCCAGTCCACGAGCCGCGCCGGGAGGCGCAGTGAGCCGAGCCACTCGACCGCCGCGGTGCCGCGGACGATCGAGGCGGTGGAGGCGATGTTGGCGTCGACGCAGGTGTCGGCGACGACCGTCGCCAGCCGCCACGGCGTCTGCGCCGGGCAGCCGGTGCGGGGATCGATGATGTGGTGGAGCTCGACCTCGCCGCGCCGCCAGCGCCGCACCCGCGTGCTCGAGCTCGCGACCCCGCCGCCCTGGAGGGTGATGCTCTCCTGCGCGGTCTCGACCCGGTCGTTGCTGTCCTCGCTGATCGCGACCGTCCATCCGCCGTCGGGTGGCCGCCCGGCGAGGGCGATGTCGCCGCCGAGGCTGACGAGGATCCCTCCGCCGCCCATCGCGGCGAGCCCGGCGGCCGCGGCGAGGTCGGCGGCGAGCGCCTTCGCGGTGGCGCCGAGGTCGATCTCCACCCCCGTGGGGACGAACAGCCGCCGGGACGGCGGGTCGAAGCGAACCGCCCGCCATCCCGGGACCGGCTGAACGACGAGGGTCAGCGGCGCGCCCTCCGCGGCGACCGCGGCGAAATCGACGTCGTAGCCGGCGAGGCGGATGGCGGTCCCGACGGTGGGGTCGACGTCGCCGTCGGTGAGACGGGCGGCGCGAAGGCCCTCGTCGATGGCGCGGCCCAGGAGGTGCCCGACGGTCACCTCGGTCCCCGCGGCGCGGTTCAGTCGCGCGAGCTCGCTGTCGTCGCGGAAGCGGCTGCAGGCGAGATCGATGGCCTCCAACACCTCGTCCACGGCCGCCTTCGCCGCCGCGAGGAGCGTCGGCTGGGTGACGACGACACGGACGTTGGTCCCGAGGGCGCTGTCGTCGGCGGTGCCGAGAGTGGCCATCCCCGCGATCATCGCCCCGAGCCG
>VBHE01000384.1 GCA_005889515.1 Chloroflexota bacterium
GGTCGACGGCTCGACGGAGCGCCGCGCCAGAGCCTCGGCATCAAGACCCGAGCACTTCATCTCCAGTGTGAGACGTACGCAGCGCAGGTACTCGACCAGCGCGGTGCGCTCGTCGGCCAACGTTGGTCCGTTCTCACGCGGGTCGTCCTTGAGATCGAGAAACATGTCGGCTCGTCGGGTCGTGGTCATGGCCGCAATTGTGGGTCTTCTGCCCGATCCGTGTGTGAATACAGCCGCCGACGAGACTACGCCGCCGAGGCGGGAGACGCGCCTGCCACGCGCGCCCTCGGCGTCACTCCCCGATCACTGGCGAATCCGCTCGCCCGCGTACCACCCCAGCGCGATGCTCCAGGGGACGCGGACACCTCCGCGCACCAGGTAGGCGCGATAGATGCCGCCCGCGGTGCGGGCGAGGAGGAAGATCACCAGCACCATGACCAGCACCATCGCCGGCGTCTCCCACCAGGCGACCGTGCCCACGGCGACGCGCACGGGCATGAAGATCGGGGCCAGCGGGGGGACGTAGGAGATGATCCGCACCCACGGGGCGTCGGGGGAGCCGACGGCCACGAAGGTCAGCAGGTAGGCCCCGACGATGAGGATCGAGAACGGGGTGGCGACCATCGCCGCCTCCTCCTGGCGCGCCACCAGGACCCCTGCGGTCGCGAACATCAGCGAGTAGAACGCGAAGCCGAGGAGAAACACAGCACCCCGGCCGGCAACAGCGCCCACACCGCGTGGGGGACGACGGTGCTGTGCGACAGGGCGTTGGCGATCAGCCCCGCCGCCGCCGCCACAATCATCTGGCCGATGGCGAGAACGCCGATCCCGATCACCTTGCCGGTGAGGAGCTGGTGCGGGGTGATCGCCGAGATGAGCACCTCGGCGATGCGCGACGTCTTCTCCTGGGCGACCGCCTGGGTGACCTGGCCCCCCCAGGCGAGCAGGCTCACGTAGAGGATCGCCGCCCCCGCGATCGCCGCGGCGGCGCGCGCGCCCTGGTCGGGCGGCGACGGGGCGAGCGTGTTCACGGTGAACGGGGTGGGGGTCAGGGAACGGTCGATCACCGCCGAGGGGACTCCCGTCGCTCCCAGGCTGGTGTAAACCGACGACAGCACCGCCTGGCGCACCGAGATCGGCTGGCCAATCTTCCGCACCAACCCCGGGTGACGACGGCAGCCAGAGGGTGCCTCGACCTTCTTTCAATGAATCCAGCTGCCGGACCAGCTGAGTGAAGAGATTGGGTTCGGCGCCGAGCAACTGTGTTCCGCATGGTGTCGAGGGTGATCAGCGCGCCGTAGGGTGACGCACGGTGGCCTGCCCTGCGCTGTGCGACGGGAGCTGCCGCGATAGCTCGTGCCACGAGAACTGGGCATCGGAGGTTGGCGCGTTGCGCGAACTCGGCGTTCGATGGCGCAGCGCAGCGCGGGCGACGGAGTTCGTCCGATCCGACGACCACCGTAGGCCGGCGCCGGCCCTTCGACCCGACCGGTCAGCGGGTACTACCGAGCGGAGCTCCACCATGGCCGCCGTCGTAGAGAGTGCGATTCCCCAAGGGCTCCCACTGGTGGAGATGCGAAGTGACCGCCCGATCAGGAGACGGTGACGGTGCCGTCCATCCCCGGGTGGAAGGTGCAGTGGTAGGCGTACCGCCCCGCCCGGGTGAACTTCAGCTCGTACTTGTCCCCCGGGCTCATCGTCTGGGAGGTGAGCTCCGGGTTGGCGTCGAAGGTGACGTTGTGGATCACGTTGTCGCCGTTGATCCACTGGACGACCCCGCCGACGCTCACGGTGATGCTCGCCGGGTCGAACTTCAGCGCGCCCGTCTCCTGGACGGTCCGGCTCGCGGTGGCCCCGGTGACCTGCGACCCCACCACGGGGAGGGCGGTGGGGACCGGCTTGCCGGTCGAGGTCGCGGCGGACGCTGACGGTCTGGGTGCCGCCGATGCTGCCGCTGTAGACGACGTTGCCGAGGAGGACGAGGACGCCGAGAGCCCGGAGATGGACAGCGGCTGGCCGGTGACGGCGACGTAGACGGTGCTGAGCCGGCGCGTCAGGGCGCTCTGGTTGAGCCCGCCCGCGTCGAGGGCGATCCCGACGACGGAGGCGCCGACCTGGAAGGCCAGCAGGCCGTCGTTGTCGGTGCCGCTCACCAGGGTCGGGCCCAGCGGGTGGAGC
>VBHE01000345.1:0-1990 GCA_005889515.1 Chloroflexota bacterium
TTCACCGTCTTCTGGGACGAGCGCGCCTCGCTGGAGGACCAGGAGCGGGCGCGTGAGCTCGAGCGCCGCTACCTCCGCCACGTTGTCGCGAACGTCGAGTCGGCGACCGCCGCCGGCCTCCTGCCGGCGACCGATCCGCACCTGACGGCGCTCGCCGTGGTGGGGATGATGAGCTGGATCTACAAGTGGCACCAGCCGGGACGGCACGACCCCGAGGCCTACGCCCGGACCTGCGAGGATCTGCTCCTCGCGGCGAGGGCGGGGGCACCGCGGTCGGATTGACGAGGAGGCGGTCATGGACGTGCGGAGCCTGATGCGGCGGGCGGCCGGGTTCAACGCGGACCGGGAGGCGCTGGTCCACGGCGACGCACGGCTCACCTTCGCCGAGGCCTGGGAGCGCGGGCTGCGCCTCGCCAACGCCCTGCTCGCCCTCGGCCTGCAGCCGGGCGACCGGGTGGGGGTGCTCGAGGACAACTGCCTGAGCGCGGGCGACGCCTTCCTCGGCCTGGGCGCCGCCAACCTGGTCCGGGTGCCCCTCTACCCCCGCAACTCCCGCGAGGGCCACCTTCACATGCTCGGCCACACCGGGTGCAGGGCGCTGCTCGTCACCGAGGGCCACGCCGCGTCGGTCGCGGGGATCGAGGCCGACCTGCCCGCGCTCGAGCACGTGCTCATCCGCGACGCCGCCTACGAGGGGTGGCTCGCGGCGCAGCCCGCCACCGACCCCGACCCCGTGGTCTCGCCCGGCGACTGGTACATCATCCGCCACACCGCGGGGACCACCGGCCGCTCCAAGGGGGTCGCCTACACCCACAAGGCGTGGCTCGACACCGGCCGCGACTGGTTCTACAGCTGGCCGGCGGTCGACCCCGGCGACCGCTGCCTCCACATCGGCCCGATCTCCCACGGCTCGGGCTACCTCTTCACCCCGATCTGGCTCGCCGGCGGGGCCAACCACATGATCGACCACTTCGACCCCGGCGCCTGCCTCGAGCTCATGGAGCGCGAGCGGATCGGCTACCTCTTCGCGGTCCCGACGATCCTCTCCGCCCTCGCCCGCCACCCCGGCGCCCGGGGGCGGGACTGGAGCGCGCTCAAGGTGATCAACGTCGGCGGGTCGCCGATCTCCGACGACACCGCGCTCCTCTCCCACGAGATCTTCGGCGACTGCCTCTACCAGATCTACGGGCAGACCGAGGCGCTCCCGGCGACGATGATGGGGCCGCGAGAGTGGTTCTCGACGGTGCCGGGCTCGAACCCGCTGCGCTCCGCGGGACGGCCGCTGCCCTTCGCCGACCTCGCGATCGTCGACGAGGCCGGCACCCCGGTGCCGGCCGGGGAGCTCGGCGAGATCGCGGTGCGCAAGGACGGCCAGATGGTCGAGTTCTGGGACAACCCCGAGGCGACCGCCGAGCGCCTGGTCGGGGGCTTCGTCCTCACCGGCGACATCGGCCGCATCGACGCCAACGGCTACGTCTACGTGCTCGACCGCAAGGACGACATGATCATCTCAGGCGGCTTCAACATCTGGCCGGCCGAGCTCGAGAACGTGATCATGGACCACCCGGCGATCGTGGAGGTCGCGGTCTTCGGCGTCCCGCACCCGCGCTGGGGGGAGACGCCGATGGCGATCTGCCAGACCGACGGCGCCACCGCGGTCACCGAGGCCGAGCTCGTCGCCCTCTGCCAGCAGCGGTTGGGCTCGTACAAGAAGCCGTCGCGGGTGATCCTGCAGCGCGATCCCCTCCCCCACACCCCGGTGGGCAAGCTCGCCCGCAAGCAGCTCCGCGAGCCCTACTGGGAGGGCGTCGAGCGCCGGGTCGCCGGGTCCTAGAGGCCGGCGCTCAGCTCGCCTTGCGGCCGAAGAAGAGGAACCGGCGGCGCTGCCGGGTCTCCGCCTCGCGGGTGACCTCGGCGGCGTCCTCGTCGTCCTCCACGTCGGCGTGGCCGTTCCCGGAGTGCTCGTCGACCGGGTGGAGCTCGAGCGGGG
>VBHE01000345.1:2025-4598 GCA_005889515.1 Chloroflexota bacterium
CGAGGTGGTGGATGGCCTCAGCGGCGTTCCCGAGCGGGACGGCGCCGTGGGTGGGCTCGCCCGCGAGGGTGACCGCGTAGCCGTCGTCGAGGTCCTCGGCGGCGGCCATCTCCATGGTCGGGTCGGCGGCGTCGTCCTCGGGGACGGTCGCGTCGACCGGCTCGGGGGCCGGCTCCTCGACGATCGCCGGGGCCTCCTCGACGCGCGCGGCGCGGCCGTGGCGCACCGGCCGGAGCCGGGAGCCGGCGACCTCGCAGACCTCGGTGGCGAGGGCGGCGTAGCCCCGGGCGGCTTTCGAGGAGGGGGCCGAGACCAGCACCGGGACGCCCTGGAGGGCGCTCTCCTGGAGCTTGACGGTCAGCCCGATCTCGGAGCGGAAGACCCGCACCTGGGAGACGTCGCTCAGCGCCTCGAGCATGTCGCGGCTGAAGCGGGTGTTGTTCACGAAGGTCGGCACCACGCCGAGGAGCTCGAGCTCGGGGTTGAGGTGGCGGCGGGCCGCCGCGATCACCCGGATGACCTCCTTGAGCCCGCGCAGGGCGAAGGCGGACATCTGCAGCGGCACCAGCGCGGAGCGCGCGGCGCCGAGCGCCGAGATGGTGTGGAAGCCGAAGTTCGGCGGGGTGTCGAAGAGGACGACGTCGTAGTGGGCGTCGAGGCCCTCGCGCAGCGCATTGCGCAGCCGCAGCTCGGCGTTCACCCGGGCGGGGAGCTCGGACTCGACGGCGCTGAGATCGGGGTGGGCCGGGATCAGGTGAAGGCCCGGGGTCTCGGTCTCGAGGATGGCGTCGACGGCGGCGCAGCGGCCCACGATGACGTCGGCGATGGTGCGGCGGCGGGCGTAGGGGTCGAGGCCCAGGCCCGAGGTGAGGTTGCCCTGCGGGTCGCAGTCGACGAGCAGGACGCGCCGCCCCAGGGCCGCGAGGCCCGCGCCCAGGTTGATCACCGTGGTGGTCTTGCCGACACCGCCCTTGCCTGCGATGACGGCAACCCGCCAAGCCTGTCCAGCCATCCGTCCATCCTCTCGGGGCGATTGGGAGCGCCGTCGTGGTCGCTCAGCCCGGTCGTCAGTGAGAACGCGCGTCCGGAGGGGAATCTTGTGCCGGTCCGGCCTCCGGGGGCAATTGTGCGCGGACCGGACCGACCGTGGCGCCCCCGCCTCCGCCGGCCCCGCCGCGGCCCCCCCGGGAAACCGGCGGGTCACGGCACCTTCACGGTCCGTTGCCGTCCCGTGAGGTCGCCACCGACCGGTGCTACCGTCGGGGGGCCCATGCGCCTGCTCATCGCCGACGACAACGCCTCGCTGCGCAAGCAGCTGAAGCGCTACTTCGAGATGCGCGGGCACCAGGTCGAGACCGCCCGCGACGGGGTCGAGGCCTGGCACCAGCTCCGGCGCCACGAGCCCGACGTGGTGCTCTGCGACGTGGTCATGCCCCACATGACCGGCCACGAGCTGGCCCGGACGGTGCGCCGCAACCCCGCCACCGAGAACATCCCGGTGGTCCTCTTCAGCTCCCATCCCGAGAGCGCCCTCACCAGCGGCCGCGACTACGCCGACGACATCCTCACCAAGCCGCTCGACCTCGACATCCTCGAGGTGCGGCTCGTCTCCATGCTCAAGCGGATCGCCGAGGGCCGCGAGCCGACCCCCCAGATCCAGGGCCAGGTGACCGCGGTGACCAGCGCGAAGGGCGGCACCGGTGTGAGCACGATCGCCGCCAACCTCGCCCTGGCGCTGGCGATGCACCCCGACCGGTCGGTCGTCGCGGTCGACCTCGACCTCGAGTACGGCGACCTCCCCATGCTCCTCGACGTCCCCCCCCGCGGGGGCACCGACCAGCTCATCCGGTCGCTCGTCCTCGACGGCGACGGCTGCGCCCCCGAGGACTTCTTCGCCCGCCACGACAGCGGGCTGCGCATCCTCGGCGCCCCCCGCGACCCCGTCGACGCCCTCCACATCGACGAGACCGGCGTCAACCACCTGCTCGCCCGGATGCGCGCGCTCCACGACCACGTGGTCGTCGACGTCCCCCCCGGCTTCGGCGACCCGGCGCTCACCACCCTGACCACCGCCCAGCGGGTCGTCGTCGTCGTCGTGCCCGAGGTGACCGCGCTCCGCCGGACCCTGACCCTCCTCGACATCCTCCGCAGCCTCGAGGTCGACGAGGGCAAGCTGCTCCTCGTCTACAACCAGACGGTCGCCTCCGATCAGCTGACCCGGGAGCGGGTCGAGGGCTTCCTCGGCCACCGCATCCCGCTCGAGATCGCCCACGACCTCGAGCTCTTCCACCGCGCCACCACCACCGGCCGGCCGGTGGTCCAGCTCGACCCCCTCCACCCCGCCAGCCGCGACCTGACCCGCCTGGCGGAGCTCGTCGCGACTCCTTATTGAGCCAGGACCCGGGCCGCGCCCCGGTCCGGCGGGGTGATAGCCTCCCTCGCCGGTCGGCCGCACCGGGGAGGCGTCGCGTGAGCAGGCTTGGGGGACGGGTTCTCGCCAGGGTCGGGGTCGCCGCCGCGCTCGCCGGGTGCGGGAGCGGCTCGTCGTCGCCGACGGCCACGCCGGTGGCCGG
>VBHE01000345.1:4622-5199 GCA_005889515.1 Chloroflexota bacterium
ACGCCTACGGCCTGACCCCGAACAGCGGCCACGCCCTCCGCATCACCGACTCCAGGTGCGTCGGCAGGCAGGGGCCCCCCTCCTTCACCTTCCCGGACGTCACCGCCGACGGTGTCGGGGCGCTCAGCACCGAGGTGACGGCCGACCAGCCCGCCCCCAAGGGCATCCCGTCGGGGATGGAGATCGACCTTCACCTCGTCCCGAGGGCGGACCTGGGGAAGGCGCCCGACACCGGATCCATCCCCATCGCCTGCACCGACATCCCCACCACCACGTCGACCAGGATCGCGGTGCGGCTCTACCCCTTCCCCGGGGAGAAGCCGGCGGGGTCGGCCACCCTCGCCTACGACTCGGGGTCGAAGACGCTCACCGTCCGCCTCATCGGCTTCGGCCTCGCCCCGAAGAGCACCCACGCCGCGGACATCGACCTCGGCTCCTGCGCGAAGCAGGGGAAGCAGCGGTACGCCCTCAAGGAGGTGGTCGCCGGCTCCCAGGGGAGGATCGACGTCACCACAACCCTGACCGGCGTCGACGAGGTGCCGCCCAGGGTGAGCTGGTACCTGCTCGTCCACCAGGG
>VBHE01000345.1:5314-7223 GCA_005889515.1 Chloroflexota bacterium
CTCCCGAATCCCGTCGTGCTCCTGTGCCGGGGTCTCCATGGCCCACGGTCCGCGACGGATTACTGCAACTGGGGTACGTGACAGTGAGGCCCGAATCGGGCCTCGGGACACGCGCGCCCTCAGGTTGCCTGGGGGGTTGCACGTGCTGGCTCAGCGACGGCGGATGCTCGCCACCTTCTTCTCGGTGGCCGTGGCGGTGTTCCTGCCGGCCTCCTACATCCAGGGCGCCCTCGCGGCCGGCTCCACCTCGGTCCAGGACTTCGCCCAGTGCGCCAACGACCCGCCCCCGAGCACGGCGACGAACTGCCCCGGGAGCTGGATCAACGGCATCCTCCAGGCCACCAACTCCCACTACACCGAGGACGACGTCGTCCCGCAGCGGCTCGACCTCAGCGTCTCGGGGTCGACCACGCACACGGTCGTCCTCTCCTACGACGCCAAGAAGGGTGGCGTCCACGCCTACGACTCGCTGGCGACCTGGAACTTCACCCAGACCACCGCCGACCGCTGTCAGGGGCTCGACCCCACCTGTGACGGGACGCTCAGCGACACGGCGACGACCTTCGCCATCCCCGCCGATCCCACGGTCGAGCCGCCCTGCACGTCCCCGTGCACGAACAGCGCGACGTCGGCCCACCAGCTCAGCGGCCAGGTCATGACCATGTATGGCGGGACGATCACCGCCGTCTCGGTGCCGACCCACAGCGCCGCCACCGGCTCGAACGACACCGCCACCGTGACCGTGACCTACACGGTTGCGAGCACCGCGTCCACGGCGGTGCAGCTGCTCTTCGGCGGCCATGTCTCGGCCAGCTTCGGCCCCCGCGGGTGGGGCCCTGGGAACGGCGCCGGCAGCATCAGCGGCGGCCCGTACCACATCATGCTCTCGGGCGCCGACGGCTCCTCGATCGGCGGACGCGACAACCAGATCCAGTCCGGCGCGGTCGTCCCACCCGCGCTCACCATCACCAAGACCGCTGACGCCCCCTCGGTGAACGCCGGGAGCCAGGTGGGCTTCGTGATCACCGTGGCCAACCCGAGCACCGCGGGCATCGCCCGCAACGCGGTGGTCACCGACACCCTGCCGAACAACACCGGGCTGAGCTGGTCGCTGACACCTGCGAACACGCCCTCGGGATGCTCGATCTCGGCCGCGAACCCGCAGGTGCTCACCTGCACCTTCAGCACCATCGCGCCGGGGCAGACGATCACCATCCACGTGATCTCGCAGACCACGGGGAGCACCTGCGGGGCGGTGAGCAACAGCGCCACCGTCACTGCCGACAACAACAGCCTCGTCCAGTCGGCGCTGGTCACCACCACGGTGAACTGCGCGTCCGTCAGCATCACGAAGACCGCGAACCCGGCGGGCCCGGTGAGCGCGGGGACGACCATCGGCTTCGACATCACCGTCAGCAACACCGGGGCCGGGACGGCGACGAGCGTCACCGTGACCGATCCGCTGCCCGCGGGCGGCGACCTGAGCTGGTCGCTGAACCCCGCCTTCACCGGCTGCTCGGTGACCGGCTCGGTCGGCTCGCAGAGCCTCGGCTGCACCTTCGCCAGCATCGCCGGCGGAGGCCATCAGGGCCCGATTCACATCCAGTCGACGACCACGAAGGCGGACTGCGCGACGGTCAGCAACACCGCGACCGTCGCCTCGGGCAACGACGGAGGCGGCAGCTCGACGGCGACCGTCGCCGTCCAGTGCCCGAACCTCACCATCACCAAGACCGCCAACCCGGCGGGCCCGGTGAGCGCGGGGACGAGCATCGGCTTCGACATCGTGGTGAGCAACAGTGGCCCGGGGACGGCGACGGGCGTGACCATCAGCGACCCGCTGCCCGCGGGCGGCGACCTGAGCTGGAGCATCAGCCCGTCGGTGACCGGCTGCGCGATCACCGGGCCG
>VBHE01000346.1 GCA_005889515.1 Chloroflexota bacterium
GGTCCTCGCAGGCAAGCGTGACGGTGCAGTGCGCCCACATCATGATCACCAAGACCGCCAACCCGGCGGGCCCGGTGAGCTCCGGCGACAGCATCGGCTTCGACATCGTGGTCACCAACAACGGGCCGGGGACGGCGGTGAACGTGGTCGTGAACGACCCGCTGCCGGCGGGCGGCGACCTGAGCTGGAGCATCAGCCCGTCGGTGACCGGCTGCGCGATCACCGGGCCGGTGGGCACCCAGGTGCTGAGCTGCACCTTCGCCAGCCTGGGGGTGGCGAGCGAGCCGACGATCCACATCACCTCGACGACCACCAAGCAGGACTGCGCCACGGTGAGCAA
>VBHE01000347.1:0-2364 GCA_005889515.1 Chloroflexota bacterium
ACTGCAACGAGTGGGACTCTCGGCGCTGCCTGCGTCATCCTCGAGTTCTGGGCCTCGTTCGTGCCCGTGGGCGACGGCGGCGCCGCGGAGCGCGCCGCGCGGGCCTGTACATCACCGGAACCGAGTGCACCTCGTCTCAGACGCAGGTGCAGCCGGTCTCCTGCGCGCAGCCGGTGCAGCAGTAGGTGTGACCGTCGTCGGCCAGGTAGCCCTTGCCGAGGTTCTCTCTCCACAGCGGCTCGGGCTTGCCACAGCCGGGGCAGATCCGCACCTCGACAGGCGAGAATCCATTGTCGACCTCGACAGTGGGATCGACGGGCGGATCGAGGACGGCATCGCGCATCGCGTGTCTCCTATCGTCGCAGCGACCGTTGATCTTATGATAGTCAGCATATCATGTCGCACCCACCGTACCCGCGTCCCCTCGCTACCCGATACCGCGGGCGACGGGGTACTCGAAGACCGCGGAGACGTCGACGGGCGGGGCGTCCCCGAAGGGGCGCAGCCTGCCGCTGGCGGTGATGGTGTAGCCACCCTCGTCGCCTGCGGCGATGATGCCGCGGGCGCTCTCGGTGCCCGGGAGGAGTCCGATCGACGGGGGCGCCGCGGCGATGCCGATACTGTGGACGCCACCCCAGGCGTCGACGATCCAGCCACTCGCGCCGTTGGCGCGCAGGGCGATTCCTCGGGCGACGTCCAGGCCCGGCCAGATCGCCGCGCCGAGGAGAGGGGGCGCGCCGCCGAAGGGATGGAGGCCACCCCAGCCGTCGAGGACATAGCCGCTCACCCCATCGGGTCGTAGCGCAATCCCTCGAGCCATGTCCTGCCCCGGCCAGGAGCCCGTCGCCGTGACAGGAGGTGCGCCGCCGAAGGGATGGATGCCGCCCCAGCCGTCGAGGACATAGCCGCTCACTCCATCGGGTCGTAGCGCAATCCCTCGGGCGATGTCACGCCCCGGCCAGTAGCCCGTCGCCGTGACCGGAGGTGCGCCGCCGAAGGCGTGGATGCCGCCGAAACCGTCGAGCACGTAGCCGCCGGCTCGGCCTCTCTGCACCACGAGGCCGCGGGCGATATCCCAGCCCTGCCAGGAGACCGCCTGCGCGACAGCCGGCGCGGTGCCCCAGGGATGGAGGCCGCCGTAGCCGTCGAGGGTGAAGCCTCCGGGCCCGGGTCCACCCACGCCCGCGCCGACCGGCCAGGCCCGCAGCCAGCCGATGACCCGCATGCCCCAGCGGTCGGGAATCGTCGTGCCCTCGAGGGGCAACCGCGCCCAACCGGTCGGATTGGAGAGGCCGACGTTCTGCTCGACGACGTCGACGTGACCGAGACCGGTGCCGGCGACCACGGCGACGTGTCCGGCGGGGCTGGCCGCGGTGCGCGAGTACACGATGATGTCACCGAACTGCGGCGCCACCGCGCCGCCGTTCGGCAACTGCTGAAAGGGAACCCGAAGACGCGGGGCGACGTCCCACATCTGGTAGGCGTAGGCGACCGGCCAGATGGGCTGTTCGCCGAAGCGCACCGCCGCCCAGCGCTGCGCCAGTTCGACGCATTCGTAGGCGAGTCCGTAGGGGGCACTGCGGTCCTGACTGCCGGTGCCGTTGCTGTAGACATTGAGGTCGCCGAGAGCCGCCGCAGGGCCGGCCCATTCGATGCCCCGCACGAGAACCGTGCCCCAGGACACCGGCCGCGCACCGGCGGGTGCCTGCGGCAGCACTGCGGAGATCAGACCGACACAGATGGCAGCGACGGTGAGGTGGCTGCGCCGGTGGACGCGCATGTCGCCCGGACCCTAGCAGACTCGATCGAGGGTTGGGTTGCGGTCAGAGATGGGCACTACGCGACAGATTCCGTCAGCCTCGACGACAGCTGTCCTCGGACCATCACCGGCATCGCCTCCCCGTTGTCGGACCCCTGACGGCGGCATGAAGGATCGGTGACGCCCGGGTGCCGGGAGCCGCGGGGCGGTACAGTCGGCGTGCGGAGGCCGGTGCGCACCGGTCGCCGCGTCGCCGCCAGCCTGGTCACGGTGGTTCGGGGACGTGTGGATCTGTCCGGGCTGCGGCTCGGCCAACGAGCTCGACGCCTGCTGGCGCTGCCGCGCCCCACGCGCCACCGCCGACCCTTATGCCGGCGCCCCCGCGCCCCCGCCCGCCCCCGTGACGCCGCCGTGGGCGGCCATGCCGCCGCCCCGCCGCTCGCCGTGGCGGATTCTCGCCGTCGCCCTTCTCGCGGTCGGGATCGGGGCGGTGGGAATCTTCGAGCTGGGCCGCGTCGCCACCGGGCTCCTCGCCCCCTCGGTGGCCCTCGCCGCCCCCTCCTCCATCGACGGCCTGCCCCGCGTCGCCGGCCACCCGGCCACCG
>VBHE01000347.1:2680-5016 GCA_005889515.1 Chloroflexota bacterium
CAGGGTTGTCCTGAACGTGGGCACCGCCGGCTTCCCAGCCCGCTTGCGACTCACGCCACCCGCCGCCGCCTCGCCGAGCTCTCCTGAGAGCACAGCCATTCCGCGAACAGGGGATTGCAGAGGACCGCATCGCCCCTCCTCTCGCGGACCAGCGCGATGGCCTCGTCCGCGGTCTCGACGTCGCCGTTGAGCATGAGGGCCAGGGCGGTCACCACACCGGAGCGGTTCAGCCCCGCCTGGCAGTGCACCAGCACCGCCTCCGACGCCCCTAGATCGCGCCGGCATTCGTTCACCCACTCCGCGGCGCGGTAGACAGCCGGACCGTCGAAGTCGCTCAGGGAGCTGGAGTCGAGCATGGTGAGGGTCAGCCTGGACCGCAGCCGCTCGTGCTCGCGGTAGCTCTCCCATCGGTAGAGGGACACCACGTGGGCGAACCGCGCAGGGAGGATCATCCCGTCTGCGACACCGCCCTGCCATAACCCCGGAACGATCTCCGACTGCCACGGCATGTCGAAGGTCATTCCGCCGTGCACCGTCGTGCCTGTCATCCGCTCGGGGAACCGGCTGATCCGCAATGCTGTGGGATCCGCCGAACGCCCCTCTCCATCCCCAGTCCTCGTCACCATGAGCCTCCTGTCACCGACCAACCACTGCTATAGCCACGATCATCGTGGATATCGTCATGATGCAGGAATGCCGCGACACCTGCCGGTCGCGCCGGCCTTCGGGACTCGGTCGCAACCCGGCCGCCGTCGACCTGTCACCACCAGAGCTCGATGGCGAAAGTGTGCCGCGCGACCCGACGCGCCTCGTCCCTGACCGACCCAGCGCGGCGTGGTCGAGACCGATCCTCTCGACGAGCGGTGGCGGTGTGGGCGCTGCGCTTCACCCCCGCAGCACGTCCCTCGACCACGGGGCCTCCACGTGGATGACCAGCGGACAGGATGTGGACGGCGTCCCCGCAGCGCCGCGTCGCCCGCCGCGCGATCCTGTGGTCGAAGTGCACACCGGAAGCGGTCCTAGGACATGGTCGGTTTCGGCATGAGGGCAGACGATCACGACCCTGGTGTTCTATGAGGAGAGGTTTCCACCATGACCGACCTGACGACCGCTACGCCCGCCACGTCGTCGAAATCGAAGACTTCGATCGACCATACGCTGAATTTGGCCGAGCTCAAGGAGCGTACGGTCGAGCCGCCCAGGATGGAACCGATGCCGCGCGCGAGTTTGAGCGCCATCGCCGCCGCCAATCTCAAGAGGAAGATCGTCCTGCCGAAAGCCGAGGTATTGAAGCTGACAGCCCGGCACCCCTACGACCCAGCCGGGCTGATGGACTTCTACCAGCCGGGCCGCTGGGACAGCACCTCCGACCTCGTCTTCATGTCATCGATCGTCACAGGCCCAGAGCCGGGTATGTGGGACGGTACAGCTGGCTATNNNNAATGGGGACTATCTGATCGTGGTGCACTTCACCGGCTACCAGCAGACGATGAGGATCGACGGACCCTGGGGAACGGCTACTGGCCACACCGCCAGCACCTCCGACGCCGGGGCAGTGACTGCCCTGTGGACGGGGACGGCCGGCACGACTCTCTACTTCACCATGAACTGCGTCAGCGATGACGGATACGCCGGCATCGGGTACCTCCAGTCGATTGAGATGTTCGCTCTGCCGTTCTGAAATCACGAGGAAGAGGACGCGCCCAAACGAGGAGGTGAAGGGTCGTGGTCGTAGCCGATCCGCGGCCACGCCCTCTCCTCGGGGTCGACCCACGCTCCATCGAAGCTCCGGCCCCCAGGATCCCAGCTATCGATAAGAGACAGGTATCGGGCGTCAGACTCCTCATCGTGGCGGTCAGCCGGGCGCAGGAGCGTCTCTGCGTCGTGGGCGACGCCGCGGGGTGGTCGACGGTGCCGCACCTCTCGATTCTTCGCGGCCAATTACGGGTTGTGAGGCCTGCGGAGCGTCTGCACTGACTCAGCGCGGGTCGTGGTGGAGCCGGATCCGCTCGGCGAGCCGCGGAAGGGTCCCCTCTCGCGGGACGGCGATCCAGCCCTCGACCGCCGCGAGCTCCCGGTGCTCCGCCGGGATCTCATGGCAGAGGCCGGCGACCCTGGCCCGGGCGACAAGGCTCGCCACGAGGGCGTCGAAGGCATTGTCGTTGCCCTCGATGCGGCGCCACTGCCCCTCGTCGGCGCGCAGCCACGGGGCCGCCGCCTTCCGGAGCGCGGCGACGAGCGCAGTGAGCGCGACCGCCCCGGTACGTCGCTTGTATCCCGTCGCCGTCAGTCCCCAGGCCCGCAGCGCGGCCGCCGGGTAGACCTCGACGACGAGG
>VBHE01000347.1:5038-5693 GCA_005889515.1 Chloroflexota bacterium
GATACGCGATCCGGTCGGTCGAGACGCTGAGCGGCCGCCGGCCCGTCAGCTCCCGGACGGCAAGGTCGGTCGCCCGCAGGACGAGAACGTCGGGAGCGTGGTCGCCCCAGCCTTCACCGCGGTGGTGCCGGGAGACGGCGCCGACAAACGCGTCCGGCCATCCCAACGGCACGTCGATGCCGGTCTTGTCCGCCTGCTCTCCGATGATCTCGCGGATGGTGTCGTCGGTGACCCCCTCCTCGATCCGGCGCACGGTCGCCTCGCCGTGCTTCCACTCAACCCAGCAGGCGGCGGTGCCCTCGGGCTGGCTGGCCACGTCGAGGCCCACGGTCAACATCGCGGCATCGTGCTCGCGGCTTCAACCGGCGGCGGAGCCGGTTTTCGGCGAGACGGTCTCGATCCCCACCCAGTTGCCGCCGGTCGCGCGGTAGATGGCGAACGCCCGGTTGCTGGTGTCGCCCTGGGCGTTGAACCGCGTCTCGCCGATCGTGCCCGTCCAGTCCTCCTTCCGACCTGCTGGGCGACCGCGGTGCGGAAGGCGGCAGGATCGGACGGGTGCGTCCCGCCGTTGCGGAGGATCACCTGCCGGATGGCGTCGAGCAGGATGTTCATGCAGTCGTAACCGTACGCGGAGTACGAGACCGGCTGCTGGCTG
>VBHE01000347.1:5762-6382 GCA_005889515.1 Chloroflexota bacterium
TTGCCGTTGTCCCCGGACACGCCGCCGTCGATGACGTACTACGGGTCGACGCTGGCGTCACCGCTGAGGAAGGTGGCCTTGAGTCCGATCTCCTGCGGTTATCAAGAGTATCGAGGTGCCCGCCCAAGCGTGGAGCGCGCCGAGCAGGCCTTGGGCCTCGTCGTGCGCTGTGCCTTGGCGTAGGCACCGGCATGCGCGCATACCCCGGTAGGCAGGCCATGACCGGCATGCAGCGTTCGACGCATGTAGTTATACTGAGCATATCAGGTGGTATGAGAGGAGAGGGGGGATTCGGCGGAGGCTCGCATGCCATGACCCGCACCGTATCAGCACTGATGGCGGCACTCTTAGTGACCGCCGCCTGCGCCCTTCGACCGCCCGTTACGCACGTCGCCGCCTCGGCGGACGCCTGCAGCGGCCGACCGTCAGGGCAGGTCATCGTCGTCGGTCTGGCTGATCAGCAGTTGACCGCCTGCCAGGACGGAACGGCGGTCGTCGACACCCCGATAACCACCGGTCGGCCGCAGCTGGCGACACCGCCCGGCTCGTACTCGGTGATGCGGAAGAACTCGCCGTGGGTGATGCGCTCGCCGTGGCCGCGCAGCTCGCCGTACTGGTAT
>VBHE01000347.1:6418-8979 GCA_005889515.1 Chloroflexota bacterium
CCGGGACGGAGTCCCAAGGGACGCATGGATGCATCAACGTCCCGCGTCCGGCGATGGACCGGCTGTACGCATGGGCGATGGTGGGCACTCCGGTCATCGTGTCCTGAGGTCGGCGCTGCCCCTCTCCCGGCCGGCACCACTGGACCCCGTCGAGGGCATGTTCAGCTTCGTTCCCTGCCAGCCTTCCGGTCGGCGCGCCGGGCTTCGCGAGGCCGGCGCTCGCCGCCGGAGATCAACCCACCCAGCTTCCGGCAGTTCTCTGTACGGGGCAGGTTCGCGCCCCCACGAGATGCGGCTCCGCTGACATAAGGTCCTCGACACCGTGCTTGCCGGCGGGTGCCTGCCGCGCATCGGCGTCGACAAGGTGCCGTGGCCCTCAGCGGGATAACGACATCGTGCGAAGGTGGCGGCTGCGGACGCGCCGCTCCGGGCGCACGAGCGTGACCCCGCCGGCAGCGGAGCTCAGGGACTACGCTCTCCTATCCCCGAGAACAGGCCCCAGGTGTCGCCGCTACTCAGGGATAGGACAGATTAGCGAAGGGAGGATCACGCCGCCGAGCCCGGGTGGCCCTTCCCACCGACGGGACACAATCGCCCACCCTGCGGCCTGGCTGCGCGGCCCACGTCCGTCTGCTAACGGGTATTTCTGATGGTGTTCATGGGTGGTGTTATTCTACCGATGATGTCATACTATGGGCCACCTCGTCGCCGGGGGCCGCGCTCCGCGATCCTCGGACGCGTGGGTTCACCAGGAGCTTCGCGCACGGAGATGGGCCGCTTGGTGGCTGAGACACAGGCGTCTCGGCGCCCATTTGTTGCACCTGGACTGGATGTGGCCTTCTGGCTTGGCTATTCCGTCGCGCCGGCGACCACACCGGGACTGGGGACCGGCGAACGAGTCGCTGCAGGCCGACACGTCGGCGTCGGGGGGCGCCGACGGGCCGACTACCACCCGGGGTGCCATCACCTCGGCGGCCTTCCACTGGTCGCCTCCCAGTAGCGCCCACGGTGCCGTTGCCACGCCGAAGACGGCTGATGACGGCGGGCCTCGCCGCGTCAGCGTCGGGCGAGGCCGGCCGGGGCTCGTCGGCTTCGTCGCCCCGCCCACACGGCGGCCGCTGGGCACCGCCCGTTGCACTGGTCGGCGTCGGGGACCCCTCCCGGGCGTGCCCCGGTCGCATCCGTTGACGACAGTGGCGAGGGCCTATGGTCACCGCCGCCGAGAGCCACGAGGGGAGGGTCAACCACTGGAGACTCCTCAATGTCGCAAGCTGACCGTAGGCCGCTCTCTCGTCCGCCATCTGCGCCAGACGTGAACACCCTGACTGCACAGGAGCCTTCGCAGAGCGTCGCATCGCCCCAGTGGCAGCGGCTCTTCGGCCCGAGCAGGACGCTGATCTGGCTGCTCATCGCTCTGAGCGTGGTGGGCCTCTATCACGGTGCCGAGTTTCTCATCGTCCACGTTTTCAGTGTGGCCGTTCTCTTCGTCTTCGCCGCCATCCTCGCGCTGGTGCTCACCCCCGTCGTGGACCGCATCCAGCGGGTGCCGCCCTTCCGGGCGCACCGCGGAGTGGCCGTCCTCACCCTCTATCTCGTCGGCGTTGGGGTGATCGCGGGAGCGGTCACACTGGTGGCCCCGTCGATCATCCACCAGGCGCGCCGACTTCCCGATCTCGCCAGCCAGTTCCAGGCAGAGATCGATCGTCGCGGGCTGCACCTCGACCTCGCCGCGCTCAGGCCCAAGGGGAGCGCTCTCGATGTGGGCGTGGCGGTGGGCGTGGTCAGCGGTGTCATCTCGGCGGTGGTGGGCGTCGTGGTCATCGTCGTCATCTCCATCTACCTGCTGATCGAGGGACGGGTGCTGGTGGCGACGCTGCGCAGCCTCTTCCCGCAGCGCGCCCGCGCCTTCGACTTCACCATGGTCGCGGTCGGCGCGACCATCGGCGCCTACGTCCGCGGCCAGCTGCTGATGTCCCTCCTGATCGGCTCGTACATGGCCGTGGCAATGACAGCCCTCGGGGTCCACTACGGAGTCCTCATCGGCATCGCCGCCGGCTTTCTCGAGTTCATCCCGATCATCGGCGCCGTGATCGCGATGGTTCTGGCTGTGGTCATCGCCCTGCTCCAGAGCCCCCTCCTCGCGCTGCTCGCAGCAATCGCAGGACTGCTCGGGCACGCCCTCGACGCCTACGTCGTCGGTCCGCGGGTGAACGGGCGGGTCACCCAGCTGCATCCGTTGGTGGCCCTGGCGGCGCTGCTCGTGGGCGCGGAGCTCGGCGGGATCCTCGGAGCCCTCTTCTCGGTCCCGGTCGCGGCGATGGCGAACATCTTCCTCGGTGCCCTCTACCGCTCCCGGCGTGGCGACGACGCGCTGAGCACGCAGCACGGCGGCGACGTCAGCGTCGACAGCCTGCCTCGACTGGGCGAGGAGATCGGCGGTATCGAAGAGATCGGCGTGATCCGTGAGCCCGTTCCCCATGCTGCAGTCGATGCGTAGCCGGTGCTGATCACCAGCCGCGGTCGAGAGTGGGCGCCATGGTCGCCAGCGCGGCGCCGGCGAC
>VBHE01000348.1:0-3113 GCA_005889515.1 Chloroflexota bacterium
CTACGATCCGCAGACGGGCGTGGTCGGCATCCCGGGCGGCGGCACGATGCGGATCGGCACCGGGATCCACGGATCCTGGATGGGGCTGCTGCTGGCGCTGCTGAGCTAGGCTGGCGCCCCCCGCCGATCCCCATCCCCGACCCGAGGAGGCCCCACCATGAGCCAGGACGTCGACGCCGGGGCGGACGCGCCGGCCACTCCACCCGGCTGGACGCCGGCGGTGCCCCCGAGCCCGACCCCGGCGCCCGAGGCTGCGCCCCCGGAGGCGGCGGCCGTGGTCGCCGAGCCGGCCCCCGCCCCCAGAGCGGGCCTCGGCGGCGGGCTGGTCGCCGCCCTCGCGGTCACCGGCCTGGGGATCGCGATGCTCATCGCGGGCCTGCTCTGGACCACGGTCAAGCTCCACAACGCCGACGGCGTCACCGACGCCCGCGCCACCGCCCTGGCCGCCGCCAGGACCTTCTCGCTCGAGCTCTCGACCTACGACTACCAGCACCTCGACCGGGACTTCGGCGCGGTCATCGACCACTCCACCGGCACCTTCAAGACCGACTTCACCAAGGCGAGCAAGGACCTCGAGCCGCTGATCACCAAGTACCAGGCCACCTCCGCCGGCCGGGTCGCCGCCGCCGGCGTCCAGGACGCCACCACCGACTCCGCCACCGTGGTCCTCTTCGTCGATCAGACGGTGAAGAACAGCAACCAGTCCACACCCCGGGTCGACCGCAACCGGATCCGCGTCACCCTCGTCCACAGCGGAAACGGCTGGTTGGCAAGCAAAGTCGAGATCCTCTGACCCGAGTCGCTGTCGGGACGCGGCCGGCCGCTGCGCCGTGCGACACGCCAGAGCATCACGGACCTTCAGGGTGCTGAGATTCTTTTGGCACCCGCCAGGCGCCCTTGAACGCTCTCGGCAGCGAGGTTCCGGGTCACCGGCGACCTCCGGTCCCCCTGCACCGCCACCGACAGCACGGCAGCACACGGTCCCCGCGGACCCCGCCCTGAGTTGCTCGGAGCAGCGGACGGATGCGGGACGCCATGCCGGGGCGAGTTCCGCAGGCGACCGCAGGGGCGAAGCCCCGGAGGACGCCGAGGACTGTCTGAAGCACCCGGCGTGGCGTCCCGCATCCGGCCGCGTCCATGTTGCAGTCGACTCACTGAGCGAGGTAGTCGAAGGGATCCGCAGGCCCTCCGGGGGTGTCCACCTCGAAGTGCAGATGGGGTCCGGAGGAGTTGCCGGTCGAGCCCGAATAGCCGAGCACCTGGCCCGCCTCGACGCGGTCACCCGCCTCGACGACGCGGCTGGAGAGGTGGCCGTACAGCGTGCTGTAGTCAACCCCGGGAGCGTCGCAGGAGACGACGACGTGGATGCCGAAGCCGGCGCCGGAGTCGACCGCGTCGGTGACGGTGCCGGGGCAGGCGGAGGCGACCGCGGTGCCGGTGGGGACGGCGAGGTCGATCCCGGTGTGGAAGTGGGGGCAGCCGCCGCGCGAGGGCTCGAGCCCGACGCCGGTGCAGCCGAAGGGCTGGGTGATCGGGCCGGTCGCCGGCCAGGGGAGGGCGACGTCGGCAGCAGGGCGGCCGGAGTCGAGCCAGTCCTGGTAGGCGGCCTGCCGCGCCTGCACCTCGGCGACGTAGGCCTGGTCGTGGTTGTAGGCGAGCAGCGCCCGGGCGGTGTCGCCGGTGCTCGCGCCGTTGGCGGCGAGCATCGCCGCGGCCGCGTCGATCTCCACCGCGGGGTTCCAGATGTCCTGCGGCCCGCTCCCCGCGGGGGCGTAGGCGGCGAAGGTCGCGGGGAGCATCTGCATCATCCCGAGCGCCCCGGCCGAGCTCTGCGCGCTCGCGGTGTAGCCGCTCTCCTCGGCGCCGACGGCGAGGAGCAGGCTGAGGGGGACGTTGTGGGCGGTGGCGGCCTGCTGGAAGTGCACGAGCATGTCCTGCGGCGGCATCGGGTTGTGCGCCGGTCCGCCGGCGACGCTCGCCCCCGCAGCGGTGTGGGCGTCGTCGTACGCGGCCATGAGCGCGATGCCGGCGACGCCCAGCCCCGAGACGAGGAAGAGCAGGAGCACCGCCTTGCGCATGCCGCTCTTCCGCCGCCGCATCAGTCCTCCGGCCCGTCGAGGACCTCGCCGCGCATGGCGCCGTCGGTGTCGACGATCGACCACTCCGCGGGCTGTACGTCGAGCTTGACCACGAAGGAGCGCTCGCCCACCCGCCACAGCGCCCAGGCCCGCCCGAGGCTGCGCACGTACTCGATCTCCGTCGAGCTCAGGCCCAGGTGCTTCTGGAGCAGGGGGATCTCCCCCGGCTCCTGGTTGAAGATCACCTTGGTGGCACAGTCGGCGAGCAGCCCGCGGACGCTCGCCATGGTGCCGTCGGCGGCCTCGAGGTCGCTGAGCCGGTGGAGGACGGCGACGTTCGCGGTCGAGGTGGCGCGGCAGAGCTTCCACTGCGCCTGGAACCACTCCGCGGCGGCGCGGTGGCGGAGCATGAGCGGCGCCGGGAGACGATCGCGAAGAGCCACGCCGCGGCGAGCGCCAGGGTCACCAGCCGCTGCTTCTCGGCGGTGAGCGTCTGGGTAAGCCGGCGGAGGTTGAGGGCGAGCAGCGGGGCGTCGAGGTCGACGCCCGCCGAGGTGGGGGCGTCGAAGAGCGCGCCCGCGGGGCCGTGGATGTAGTCCCAGAGTGCGTCGGCGGGGTCGGCGGTGACCTCGCCGTGGGCCGCGAGCCCGGCGTGGACGTCGCGGAGTGTCGGCTGCGTGCAGCTCTCCACCACCGCGCGCACCACCTCGCTGACGATGCGCAGCTCGGCGGGGCGGAGCGGGCGCTCGAGCATCACCGGCAGGACCGCGCGCATCAGCAGCTCGCGCTCGCGGGTGGGGTCGAGGCCGGTGGCGGAGGCGAGCTTCTCGTCGAGGGGGTTGAGACGGAGGTCGCCGCCGGTGGTGAGCCGCAGCGGCTCCACCCCGAAGGCGCGCGCCAGCGGCGTGGTCTCGCCCTTGGGGTCGAGGTAGATCGTCGAGTAGCCGACCACGTTGAGGCGTCGCGAGAGCGCCTTCATCAGCGCCGACTTGCCGTATCCCAGCCGGCCGATGACCAGGATGTTCGGGTCACCGA
>VBHE01000348.1:3178-4892 GCA_005889515.1 Chloroflexota bacterium
CACCCCGGCCGCGCCGAGGCTCGACTCGGCGATGAAGGGCAGCAGCGCCTGGAGGCTGGCGGTGGTGGCGCGGTGCACCACCCGGCGGGGCGGCGGGACCCTGGTCGCGAGGCTCGGCATCAGAGGCCCCGGCAGAGGGGCAGGGTGAAGGTGAAGGCGGGGCCCTGCTCGCCGACCAGCCGCTGGAGGTCGAGGTGGGAGCGCAGCGCGCAGTCCTCGACGTCGGCGATCGCGGCCTCGAGCGCCTCGGCGCCCTCCGCGGAGACGGTGATGTAGCCGGCATAGAGGAACTCGCGGTGGCCCTCGGCGAGCTCCTGCTCGCGGCGCTCGATGCCCATCCGCTGGTTGCGCCGGCTGGCGGTCTCGATGAAGCCGCGGGACGCGCGCATCTGGGCGTCGCCGAGGTCGGCGGTGCGCGCCGACTCCGCCGCGCGCAGCGCCTGGCTGGGCGGCACCGGCTGGAGCACGATGCTGTAGCAGTGGGCGGCCCGCGCCTCGAGGATCAGCGGGATCTGGAAGCCGCAGTCGACGGGCAGCCGGGGGAAGTGGCGCACCGCGAAGGTGACGTGGCAGTACTGCTGCGCCTCGTAGTGGGTGGGGGTCTCGCGCTCGTACGACGGGCTCACCGAGTCCCAGCTCACCTCGTGGCCGTCGTGGGAACGGCGCGCCTCGGGGTCGTACGCGGCGCGCATCACCGCGGCGACGCCGCCGGGGCTGAGCACCGCCGCGCCGGGGAGGATCTCGTGGAGCTCGGCGCGCAGCCGCTCGACCTCGGCGGCGAGGATGTTCATCGCGCCGAGGTCGACGTCGCCGCCGCCGCGGCGCGCCGCCTGCCGCCGGCCGATGCGGGTGAGCGACACCTGGACGACGACGAAGTTCTCGTGCTCGGTGGGCGGGCGGCGGTCGATCTGCTCGGCGAGCGCCTCGTCGAAGAATGCCGATCCTGGGTCGGCGTGGTGGGCGAACCAGCTCCGGTTGTCGCGCGCCGCCCCCGGCGCGGTGCGATGGAGCAGCTGGATGCGCGCGAGCGACGAGTGCTCGCGGACAAGGCTGCCGAGGACGAGGCCCCAGCGGTTCAGCTGGTTCACCCGCTCCTCGACGGAGCGGAGCACGAAGGGCATGGCGCCGAGCTGCATGAGCGCGCAGTACGTCACCTCGCCGGCCACCTGGCGCTCGCGGAGGATCCCGTAGCGGCGGCCCCCTCGCTCCAGGGTCAGCAGGTCCACCTCGGGGAGCACGTGGGTGATGGTCCGCAGGTCGCCGCGCCGCCGGGTCAGCCGCGAGCGGGTCGCGTAGCCCGCGAGGATGAGCGCCCAGTCGTCGACGTGGTTGCCGCGGATCGGCAGCAGGGCGAGCATCGCCGCGGCGACGCACCAGGCGGAGACCACCAGGGCGCCGAGCGCGCGCGGGACGAAGTGGAGGCTGATCAGCCCGAGCACCAGGCCGGTGAGCATCACCGCGAGCTGCGGGAAGCGGATGCCGAGGAAGATCCCCGGGGAGTGGTGCGCGGGGAAGACGAAGCGCGGAGCCGCGGTCTCGGTGCCGGTCCCGTCGGCGGTCTCGACGCTCATCCCATCAACCTCGATATCGCCGGCCTAGGAGCCCGGCTGGACACGCGGGCGCAGCGGCGGTGGCGCGGGGTTGCGCGGGCCCTCGAGCAGCGGCGGGGGCGCCTCGACCGGGGACATCGCGGGCGCCGGCGCCGGGCTCGCGA
>VBHE01000348.1:5138-6786 GCA_005889515.1 Chloroflexota bacterium
GCCGAGGGTCTCCATCTCGGCGAGGTGGATCCCGCGGAGCAGCGCCCATGGGGTGAACGCCACCATCCCGAGCAGCACCGTCGCCGAGGTGATCGCCAGCCAGTCGGGCACGCCCTCCAGCCCGAAGGCGAGGATCTGGAACCCGACCGAGAGGAAGATCACCATCGCGAGCTTGGTGAGGATCAGCGAGGCGAGGTACTCGCCCATCCGCCGCGCCGCGCCGCTGGTGCGCGGGTAGATCGCCATCACCGCCACCAATGGCAGGAACACGACGAGCGCCTGGACGAGCACCAGCCGCAGCACCAGCCACGCGACCACGAGCAGGGTGGTGATGAGCGCGAAGAGGGCGAGCACGGCGATGGCCGCGGCCTCGGGAACGCCGCTGCCGGAGTGGGCCTGGAGCATCCCGGTGAGGCGGTCGAGCACCTGGGTGGTCGCATTCCCCATGCTCGAGGTCCACATCGAGGCGATGGCGTCGATGCCCTGGACGAACCAGGCCACCAGCGGCAGGCCGGCGAGCGACACCATCACCGCGGCGATCAGCCGGCTCAGCACCGCCGGGCCCGCGCCCCGGATGCCGCCCGCCATGTGCTCGAGGAGTGCGAGCGCCACGAAGGCGATCACCAGCCCCAGCGCGAGCGCGGTCATCTCGCTGTACGCGGGGTTGACGACGTGCCAGTTCGGCTCGAGGCTCGGTGAGAGCAGCGACTGCCGCAGCCAGCCGAGCGCGGTCACCACCCCGTCGACGAGGAAGCTCTGCACGTGGTCGAGGGCGCCGTGGGCGACGTAGGCGACGGCGCGGTGGGTCATGGTCGGCGACGAGCCCGTGGCCGGCGGCGCGGCCTGGGGCGCGGCGGCGGGCGCCATGCCGGGCGCCGGCGCCACCATCGGTCGTGGCGGGACCGCCCCCGGGGCGAGCGGTGCGGCCGCGGCGGGGTGGAGGAGGCGGTGGAGCAGCCCGGGACGTTTCGGCGCGGTCCCCGGGGCGGCCTGCGCCGAGGGGTCGGGGTCTCCCCGGGTGACGGTGCAGTGCATCGTCGGCCAGCCCCAGGTGCAGGAGATGTTGTCGGCGTGCGCCGGGCGCGCAGGGGTCGCAAGGACCGCCGCCACGGCGGCGAGCATGGCGACGAGGACCACGGCCGAAAGGCGGCGGCGCGTGGTCCGGGCGGCGCGCATCAGTGCCCGAACAACCCGGTCAGCGAGTTGGCGATCGCGGCGGCGGCGTAGAGCAGGGCGCCCGACACCACCGCCATGAAGGTGGTCGCCTTGCCCCGCTGGGCGACCATCACGTTGTGGCTCGCGCTGCCCACCAGGGTCATCAGCACCCCGGCGGCGAGCGCCACCCCTGCCGCGAGGATGACGAGGGCGGCGAGGTTGCCCCCGACGTGGTTGATGGCGTTGCGCACCGGCTCGGGGAAGCCGTCCCAGGTGGGGTTGACGTCGACCTTGGTGACGTCGCCGAGGAGGATCATCGCTCTGCTCCTTGAACTGGACGGCGCTCGGTGAAGCCGTCCGCGATGAGGGCCGCCAACTCCAGGTAGCAGTCGCGTGTCCTGTGCTCGAGCAGGTCCCATTGCAGCGCGCCGCCGGCGGCGAGGTGCCGGTCCCAGGCGACGCGGTGGGTGGCGCGCACGTGCGGCCGGAAGAA
>VBHE01000349.1 GCA_005889515.1 Chloroflexota bacterium
CGATGACGACCCGGGCGCCGGCGGCGCCAGCACGGACGAGCTGCTGAGCCTCTCCGGCGTGCCCGCCGACCCCTGGGCGGTCGACGACGCCGGGCCCGCCGACGCCGACCCCGAGGCGGTCGACGCCGACGCCCTCGACCTCGCCGAGGCGCGCACGAGCGCCGGCCTCGACGACCCGGTCCGTGCCTACCTGAACGAGATCGGCAAGGTCCGCCTGCTCACCGCCGCCGAGGAGGTCGAGCTCGCGATGCAGATCGAGGCCGGCTCGCAGCAGGCGCGGCGCCACCTCATCGAGGCCAACCTGCGCCTGGTCGTCTCGGTGGCGCGCCGGTACACGAGCTCCGGCCTGCCCCTGCTCGACCTCGTCCAGGAGGGCAACATCGGGCTGATGCGCGCGGTCGAGAAGTTCGACTACCGGCGCGGCTTCAAGTTCTCGACCTACGCCACCTGGTGGATCCGCCAGGCGATCAGCCGGGCGGTGGCCGACAAGGCCCGCACCATCCGCCTCCCGGTGCACGTCGGCGAGCGCCACGGCCAGCTCCTTCGGATCACCCGCACCCTGTCCCAGGAGCTCGGTCGCGAGCCCTCCGAGGAGGAGGTCGCGACCGCGGCCGGCCTGAAGGTCGAGCAGGTCCGCACCCTGCGGACCGCGGCCCGCGAGCCCGTCTCCCTCGACCTGCCCATCGGCGACGACGACGGCGGACGCCTCGGCGACCTCATCGAGGACGCCGCTCCCGGCCCCGAGCAGACCGTCTCCGCCACGGTGGTGCGCACCGAGATCGAGTCCATCCTCACCGCGCTGAGCCCGCGGGAGCGGCGCGTCATCCAGCTCCGCTTCGGGCTCGTCGACGACCACCAGCGCACCCTCGAGGAGGTCGGGCGGCGCCTGGGCGTGACCCGTGAACGCGCCCGGCAGATCGAGACCACCGCGCTGCGCCGTCTGCGCCGCCCCTCCCTCGCCGCCATCCTGCGAGATCTTGCCGCGTAGCGGAACAACCCTCGCCGCGCTCGCCCTGACCGCGGCCTGCGCGGCCTGCAGCGGGTCGCCGGCCCCCACCGCCGCCGGACAGGCCACCGCGGCGTCGACCCCGTCGCCGACCGCGGTCGCGACCCCGGCCGACCCGCCGAGCCTCGCCGCCTTCGTCCCCGAGGCCGAGGGCTTCGTCGAGGCCCACCGCGGGCTGCAGTTCCGGACCCAGCCGAGGGTGCTCCTCCTCGACGACGCCGCCTTCCGCGCCCGCACCGGCGGCGGCGGTGGCCTCGACCCCACCCTGATCGCCGAGATCGACGCGCTCCAGCTCGTCCCTCGCAGCGTCGACCTCGCCGCGGCGGGGCGGCAGGCCCAGTCCGAGTCCGTGGTCGGCCTCTACGAGCCACCCTCGAAGACCATCCTGGTGCGCGGCGCCGCTCCCACGCCCTTCGTCCGCGAGGTGCTCGTCCACGAGCTCACCCACGCGCTCCAGGACCAGTGGTTCCGCATCGACCGCCCCGACCTCGACGGCCCCGGGAGCTACGAGCGCGCTCTCGCCTTCTCGTCGCTCGTCGAGGGCGACGCCATCCGGATCGAGGACGAGTACCTGGCGTCCCTGCCCGCGAGGGAGCGGATGCGCGCCCGGCTCGAGGAGGACGCCGCGACCGGGGTGCGCGGTGACGTCCCCGCCGCGCTCGGCGCCATCCTCCACTTCTCCTACACCGCCGGTCCGACCTTCGTCCGCGCCCTCGCCACCGTCCGCGGCCAGGCCGGGGTCGACGCCGCGTTCCGCACCCCGCCGGCGACGAGCGCCGACATCCTCGAGCCACAGCGCTTCCTCGGCGCCACCGTGCCCGACGCGCGTGTCGCCGTCCCCGCGGCGGGCGGGCCGGTCCTCGACCACGGCGCCATCGGCGAGTTCGGCCTGCGGCTTCTCCTCACCCACGCCGCCGCCACCGGCGCGGTCACCGACGCCGACGCCGACGCCGCGGCCGCCGCCTGGCACGGCGACGCCTACGTCGCCTGGACACGCCCGGGCCTCGCCTGCCTGCGCGACGCCCTCGCGGCCGCCCCCGGCCCCGACCACGCCCTCCTCCAGCGCGTCCTCGCCGCCTACACCGCCCGCGCATCCGGGGTGACCCTCGCCGAGGCCGCCGACACCCTGACGTTGACCAGCTGCGGTTAGGAGGACATCCCGTATCGTCGGCGCGTGGCCGGCTGGGACGACGTGCGGCGGATCGCGATGGGCATGCCGGGGACCGAGGAGCGGACGTCCCGGGGCATGGCGCAGTGGCGGGTCGGGGACCGGCTCTTCGTCTGGGAACGGCCGCTGCGGCGCTCCGACATCGAGGCGCTCGGCGGGGCGGCGCCGGACGGGCCGATCCTCGGGGCGCGGGTGCCGCACGAGGCGGTGAAGCACGCGCTCATCGCCGAGGCGCCGGAGGTCTACTTCACGACCCCGCACTTCGACGGCTACCCGGCCGTCCTCGTGCGCC
>VBHE01000355.1 GCA_005889515.1 Chloroflexota bacterium
CGGGCAGGCGGTGGAGTTCTTCGACTGATCGCTCCGCTCGATGGCATCACCGCGTCCCGGCCGCGGACGCTCCGGCGACCGCCTCGACCGGGGCCGTGGGGGTGTTCCGCAGCAGGAAGGTGATCCCCTCGGCCACCGAGGGATGGACGTAGATGGCCCTGCGCAGCGCGGTGTACGGGATGCGACCGACCATCGCCGTCTGCACCGCGGCCATCAGCTCAGTGGCCTCCGTCCCGAACACGGTGAACCCGAGGATCTCGTCGCTCTCGGCGGCGACCAGCATCTTCATGAACCCGCGCGGCTCCGACAACGTCCTAGTCCTCAGGACCGCCGCCATCGGCAGGGTGAGCAGCCGATAGGCGATGCCCCGGCTCCTCGCCTCCGACTCGTTCATGCCGACGCGCGCGAGCTCGGGATCGGTGTACATGCAGTACGCCACCAGGCGATCCGTGGTCGTGCTGTCGCCACCGGTCAGATTCGCGTGGACCACCCGGAAATCGTCGAAGGCGACATGCGTGAAGTGCGGGCTGCCGGCACACTCCCCCATCGCCCACACGTTCGCGGCCGTGGTGGCGAGCCGCTCGTCGACCTTGATGTAGCCCGTCTCGGTGAGCTCCACGCCGGCACGCTCGAGCCCGATGCCGCGGGTGTTCGGAGTGCGGCCGGCGCCGACGAGCAGATCGGTCCCCTCGACCACCCCGTCACCGTCCGGACCGTCGACGAGGACGCGCACTCCGCGGCCGGACTCCCCCTCGACGCTGCGCACCCGTGTCCGAAGATGAACGGAGATCCTCTCGTCGCGGAACAGGTCGCCGATCGCCTCGCCGACGTCGGGGTCCTCGTGGCCCGCCAGCTGCGGCCCCTGCTCGACGACGGTCACCCGCGCGCCGAAGCGGCGCATCGCCTGTCCCAGCTCCAGCCCGACGTAGCCACCGCCGAGCACGACGAGGTGCTCCGGCAGTCGGTCGAGGTCGAGCAGCTCCACGTGGGTCATCGGCCGGGCCGCGGCCAGACCGGGAACGCCGGGAACCGTCGCGTGGGTGCCCAGGTCGAGGAACATCCGCGTTCCTCGGAGCCGGCGCCGGCCCCCGCCGGCCAGCTCGACGTCGACGGTCCGATCGCCGCCGAAACGCGCCTCGCCCATGATCAGCTCGGCGCCGCTGGCCTGATACCGGTCGAGATGAATTCGGCGCAGCCCGTCGACCATCGCCCGCTTCCTCGCCTGGACGCCCGCCATGTTCGTCGCCGCAGACTCGATGTCGACCCCGAACTCGGCCGCACGCGCGGTGAAGGAGCGGACCTTCGCCGAGTGGATGATGTTCTTGCTCGGCAGGCAGGCGATGTTCGGGCACGACCCGCCGATCAGCCTGCGCTCGACGACGGCGGTGCGGTGGCCCGCGGCCGCCATCGTCCAGGCGAGGTATTTGCCCGGCTCACCGCTGCCGATGACGAGGATGTCGTACTCATCGGTGGAAGACATCTGTTCGGCTCCTCCCGGGCGGCCGATGTTGCTCGGCCCATCGTCGGTCTTTGTTCTCACGGTGTCCAATCGGGCCCCCGGCGGGGCCGCCGCGCCGGGCGGCGGCCCCGAGACCGGCGGTCGAGTGGCTCAGGTCGCCGCCCTGCCGCCGTCCGCGGCGAGGACGGCGCCGTGCACGAAGCTCGCATCGTCGCCGGCGAGGAAGACGATCCCCGCGGCGATCTCCTCGGGCGATGCGGGGCGTCCGGCGGGGCTCAGGGAGGCCAGCTGGTCGAGGGCCTCGCCCATCCCCGCCGTGCCCTCGGTACGGGTGGGGCCGGGGCTGATCGCGTTGACCCGCACCCCCCTCGGACCATACTCGGCCGCCCACGACTTGGTGAGGAGCGTGAGCGCGGCCTTGCTCGAGCCGTACAGCGCCATCCCCTCGGCGCCGAACTCCGCGACCATCGTCGTCACGTTGATGATGGCGCCGCTACCGCGCTCGGCCATCCCCGGAGCGAGAGCGGCGACCAGGAACCAGGGAGCCTTCACGTTCACCGCGTACACCGCGTCGAAGGTGGGCTCGTCCATCGACTCGGTGGGGCCGAACGGGTAGACGCCGGCGTTGTTGACGAGGATGTCGACGCGACCACCGAGCGCCTCGGTGGCGCGCGCTGCGAGATCGGTCGCGGATGCGGCGTCGAGCAGGTCGGCGGCGAGGAAGGTCGCCGAGCCACCGGCGGCGGTGATCGCGTCGACCACCGCCTGTCCCCTCTCCCGGTGCCGTCCACCGATGGC
>VBHE01000356.1:0-453 GCA_005889515.1 Chloroflexota bacterium
CCGCTCGCCCTGGAGCTGACGGGTCAGGCCCTCGATCTGCCGGCGCAGGCCGTCGGCGATGCGCAGCCCCCGCGCCTGGGCGGCGACGACCTCCTCGCGCAGCTTCGCGACAATCTGCTCCTGCGCCTCGGCCGCCCGGCCGGCGCGCGCGAGCGCGTCGTCACGCTCCGCGCGGAGCCGCTCGAGGATCGCCATCCCGTGGTCGTGGAGCTCGGCGTCGCCGGGCAGCGGCGGCAGCGGAACGCGGGACGCGGCGGCGACGAGCGTGGCCGTCGTCCGGGGCGCGTGCCGCCGCTGCCACCGGCCCTCACGCCGGGAGACGGCGACCGAGCGCGCGGCGGCGCCGTTCGCCGGCCGCAGCGGGACCCAGCGCGACGCGGCGGACACCTGCTGGGTCCAGATCGCCAGGTGCTCGAAGCGGCCCCGCAGCAGCCGCTCCAGGCGGGTGGCGGC
>VBHE01000356.1:481-2997 GCA_005889515.1 Chloroflexota bacterium
CCGCGTCGACGGAGAGCAGCAGCAGGCCGCGGTCGGCGAGCAGCCGCGCGGCCTCGGCGACCAGGCCCTCGGCGGCGCGGCCGGCCGGGGCGTCGAAGCAGACGGCGAGGTCGAAACCGCCGTCGGGCAGGCCGGCGGCGCCCTCCGGATGCTCGAGGAAGGTCAGGCCGGGGGCGCGGTGCCGGCTGCGCGCGCCGCCGAGGATGACCGGGTCGGGGTCGACGGCGACCACCGATGCGGCGGTCTCCGCGATGATCGCCGCGCCCTCACCGTCGCCGCAGCCGAGCACGACCACCCGGCTGCCGGAGGCGAGGTCGGCGGCGATCAGGTGTCGATGCAGGCGCGCATAGTCGACGTCCGCGGAGTGGCGGGCACGCGCCGCCGCGGCGCGCGGCCGCAGGGAGCCGGGCGGGACCACGCGCGGCATTGTAGACGGCGGCCCCGGCCCCGGACCCGCCGCCGGCGCTCCGGGCGCGCCACGGACGAGCGGCTATACTCGCGCCCGGATGAGCCGAGTACTGATCCTGGCCAACGAGCACGTGCGCCAGAGGATGGCCGGTCCGGCGATCCGTTGCTTCGAGTTCGCCCGTGAGCTCAGCACTCTCGGACACGCGGTGACGCTGGCCTCGCCGTTCCCCTCCGACCTCCCGCCACAGGCGTTCCCCGTCGAGACCTACGACGCCTCCGGGCTCGAGCGCCTGGCGGCGCGGTTCGACGTGGTGGTGATGCAGGGATTCGTGCTCGACCAGTGTCCCGGGCTGCGCGACGCGGCGCAGCGCCTCGTCGTCGACCTGTACGACCCCTTCCCGCTCGAGGAGCTGCTCATCTCCGCGCGCGCGCCGATGCAGGCGCGGCTGGAGGTGCAGGACAAGGCGCTGCGGGCCGTCAACGACGCCATCCGGGACGCCGACTTCGTGCTCTGTGCGAGCGAGAAGCAGCGCGACTACTGGCTGGGTGCGCTGAGCGCGCTCAACCGCGTGAATCCGCACACCTACACCGACGACGCGACGCTGCGCGCGCTCATCGACGTGGTGCCCTTCGGGGTTCCCTCCGAGCCGCCGCAGCGGCGCCGGCACGCGATTCGCGACGGCATCCCGGGAATCGACGGCGACGACGTCGTGGTGCTCTGGGGCGGCGGCATCTACGCCTGGTTCGACCCGCTCACCGTGATCCGGGCGGTCGCGCTCGCCGCGCCGGAGTGTCCGGCGCTGCGCCTGGTGTTCATGTCGACCGGGCATCCCAACCCGGAGATCCAGGAGATGTGGACCAACGCCGAGGCCCAGCGGCTCGCCGCGGAGCTGGGGCTCACCGGCCGCCACGTCTTCTTCAACCCGGACTGGGTTCCGTACCACGAGCGCGCCGACTGGCTGCTCGACGCCGACGTCGGCGTCACCGCCCACTTCGATCACATCGAGACCAGGTTCTCCTTCCGCACTCGCGTCCTCGACTACCTGTGGGCGGGGCTGCCGGTGATCTGCACCGCGGGCGACACCCTCGCCGACGCGGTCGAGCGCCGGGAGCTGGGGATCACCGTTCCCGCCGAGGACCCGGCCGCCGTGGCCCGGGCCCTGCTCGCGCTCGCGGCGGATCCGGCGATGCGCGCGACCCGCGGCACCGCGGCGCGGGAGTACGCCTCCTCGCTCACCTGGCCGGCGGCGATCGCACCGCTCGCGCGCTACTGCGCCGACCCCCGGCCGGCTCCCGACCGGGTCGCGGTGGCGCCGCTGCGGCGGGTCCCGCTGCCCTCGAGCCGCGTGCCCGACGGCGCTGCGCAGCCCCCCGACGGCGCCCGGCCGGCGCCCGCCCGGCCGGTGGGCGACCAGCCCGGCGAGGACGCCGGAGCGCTCCGCGAGCAGCTCGACCGGATCGAGCGCTCGTACTCCTTCCGCGCCGCCCACCGGGCCAGCCGCACCGCGCGCCGGGTGCTCCCCCCCGGGTCGCCCCAGCGCCGTGCGGTGGGGACGATGGCGCGCCGACTCGGGGTGCTCCCGAGCCCTCTCCCCACCCTCCCCACCCCCGTCAACGGCGGCCCTTCCGCCGACCCCCGGACCGAGTGGACCGGGCGCGACCTGCCCTGGTCGAGGCCCGCCTCCCAGGGTGACCTGGACTGGCAGCGCCACCTCTCGACCACGGTCGACGATCCCGTCCGGGTCACCGTGGTGGTCCTCTCCGGCTCCGGGTACTGGCCGCTGCAGACCACCCTGGGCAGCCTCCAGGCGCAGTCGTGGCCGTATTGGGACGCGGTCATCCTCGAGCCCGAGGTGATCGACAACGCCCCGGAGGATCCGCGGATCCGGCGGTTCCACTCCCCCTCGCCGCTGGCCATGGCCAACGAGCGGCTGCAGAGCTGCCGCTCGCGCGACCTCGTGGTCCTGCTCCGCGGCGGCGACACCCTCGAGCCCGACTGCCTCTTCGAGGTCGCGGTCGCGGCGCTGCGCGACCCGACGGTCGACCTGGTCCACTGGGACGACCGGGTCTCCCCCGACGGCGCGCCGGGAGGGCGGGCGCGGGTCCGC
>VBHE01000012.1 GCA_005889515.1 Chloroflexota bacterium
GAGCGGGTGCATCAACTGGGGAACCCCCGCGCCGAATCTGAGCACCGGGGTGGACCTTCCCAGCGGCTCCACGGACAACGCCTTCGGCCAGGGCACCCACGAGAACGACACCTCGGCCAGCGTCGTCCTGGGCTCGATCCCTCCGAACAAGAACGATCTCACGCGGTTCTACCTGGCCGATGAGTTCGTCAACAACATGCCCTTCCTCTACCTCGCCTGGGAGCGGGCGGTGAACATCGGCAGCGCCGACATGGATTTCGAGATCAACCAGGCGGCGCAGCCCGCGCTCCGCACAGCGGGCATGTACACCCTCAACCGCACCGTGGGTGACCTCCTCGTCCTCTTCGAGTTCGGTGGCAGCGGCACCCCGATGATCCAGATCGCCACGTGGCAGGGGACGGCGTGGAGCACGCCGGTGACCCTCAACGGCACCAGCGCGCTCGCCTCGGTCAACACCGGTACGGTCACCGATCCACTCAACGGCAACGCATCGCTGACCACCGGGCTGTTCGGCGATGCCGCCATCAACCTGCAGGCGGCGGGGATCTTCAACTCCAACCTGTGCGAGAACTTCAGCAGCGCCTACGTCAAGGCGCGCTCCTCGGGGTCCTCCTTCAACGCCGAGCTGAAGGACCTCATCTCCCCGATCCCCGTCAACCTCCACAGCTGTGTGACCCCGACGGTCACCACCAGCCAGACGCCGACGACAGGAACGGTCGGGTCGACCAGTTTCACCGACTCGGCAACGGTCACCGGCGTCACGGGAAGCGTCGCCAACGAGTCGGTGACCTTCAAGCTCTTCGGACCCAGTCCCGCGAGCGGCTTCGACTGCAGCCCGACCGCCGGCGCGCTCTTCACCACCACGGGCACGCTGACCCAGGCGGGGAGCACGGCCTCGACCATGCAGACCGCGGGGAGCAAGGTCCTGAGCGCCGTCGGCAGCTATTACTGGGTCGCCTACTACCCGGGTGACCGCCCCGGCGGACAGAACCTGCCGGCGCAGAGCGGCTGCACCGATGAGCCGATCACCGTCGGCAAGGCGCCCGCGTCGGTCAGCACCGTCGCCACCAACCCCCAGGGTGGGATCAGCGTGGGAAGCACGGTCGGCATCAGTGACACGGCGACCCTGAGCTCGGCCTTCCAGCCGACCGGCAGCGTGAGCTTCGGGCTCCACGGTCCGATCAGCGGTACGGCCACGGCCTCGTCCTGCACCGCCGCGAACCTGGTCGCCCTCCCCGGCAACCCGATCGCCGGGAGCGTCACCGCAGGCGGCACCGCGACCACCGGGTCGCAGAGCTTCACCCCGACCCAGGCGGGCATGTACTACTGGGTCGCCGGCTACAGCGGCGACAACAACAACCAGGGCGCGGGTCCCAGCGGCTGCGGCGACCCCAACGAGAGCGTGGTGGTCTCGACCATCAACCCGACCCTGGCCTCCAAGATCCTGCTGAGCGACAGCGCGAAGGTCAGCGGCGCGTCGGGCGCGGGCACGCCGACCGGGAGCGTCGTCTTCGAGCTCTTCAACACCGCGGACTGCTCGAGCACTCCCATCTTCACGTCCACGTCGACGACGCTCGACGCCGGCGGAACCGCCTCCACCACATCGCCGGTCGCGGCGACGCCCGCCGGGACCTACGCGTGGGAGGTGGTCTTCACCTCCACGAACGCCAACTACAACGGACTCACCACCCCCTGCACGGCGGAGCAGGCGGTCATCTCCTACCGGTCGCCGTCGCCGGCTCCGTAGCCGGCGGCAGGACGTCCGCGACCTTGTGAGAGGCGGCCCTTCGGGGCCGCCTCTCGCGCGTCGACCGCAAGATCGCAGCCGCCGGGCTCGTTCCTCACGCGGTCCCGGAATTGGGCGTCCGGGCACTCCCTCTCCCACCCGCCCCGGAGGTCGATCGGTGTCTGGACAGCCATGGCGGATCGCCGTCGTCGCCGGCAAGGGCGGGGTGGGCAAGACCACCTCGGTGATCAACCTCGGCGCCGGGCTGGCCGCCATCGGCAGGCGGTGCCTGGTGGTCGACTGCGACCCGCAGTCGAACCTCACCTCGGGCCTGGGGTACGACCCCTACGTGAAGCGGCCCACCGTCATCGACGTCATCGCCGGCCGCTGCAGTGCGGCGAAGGCGATCGTGACCACGTCGACGCCGGGCCTCGACCTGCTTCCCGCGCATCCCGATCTCACCGCCGTGGAATCCCAGCTGCCGAACCAGATCGGCGGTGTGCTGCGGCTGCGGGACGCGCTGGAGGCGATGCCCGAGGGCTCCTACGACGCCATCCTCTTCGACACCCCGCCGAACTTCCAGTTCCACACCATCTCCGCCCTGGCGGCGGCGCGGTACGTGCTCGTGCCGCTGCAGATGTCGGCCTTCGCGCTGCGCGGGCTGAAGGAGGTGATCCGGGTGATCGCCGCGGCGCGCCGGGGTCTGAACGCCGACCTCGCGCTGCTCGGGGTGGCCCCGACCTTCATCAGCCATACCCGCTTCAGCCGTGACCTGCTCGGCGCCCTCGCCGAGTGCCCCACGATCCGGGTCTTCGAGTCCGGGATCGCGATGACGGTCCGGCTCCAGGAGAGCGCGCTCGAGGGGGTTCCGGTGCTCGCGTCCGCGCCGTCGTCCGGCGCCGCTCGGGACTACGGCGCGCTGACCGCGGAGATCGTCGTGGCGCTGCAGGACGGCGACCCGGCGGACGCTCCCGCGGTGGAGGAGCAGGGGGTGTGGCACCCGCGCGCCACCGCCGCACGCGAGGCGACGGCGGCGCCGGCCGGGGTCGCGGTGCTCGAGCGCGAGCAGGCGCCTGCGGCGGTCGCGGCGGCCGCGCCGTTCGACCTCGAGCTCGCCGGGGAGGAGGCCGAGGAGGACATGGACTCCGACGTCGACTGGCGCCTCCTCCTGGAGTCGGTGCGCGAGACCGACGCCCGGCCCCCCGCCCCGCGCGGTCTGCGCCTTCGCCTCTTCCGTCGCCGCCCGGTCGCTGCCTGAGCCCTCAGCCGCCGCGGGCGCCGTCGAGCGCCGCGCGGGCCTGGCGGAGCGCCTCCTCGGCCGCCTGCGCCGCCACCGCGTCGGCGGCCGCGGCGCGCTCGGCGGCGTCCGCCTCCTGCTCCGCAGCCCGGGCCTCGGCGGCGAGCCGGTCGGCGCGGGCGCGCCGGCGCTCCGCCTCGGCGGCGCTGCGCCCCACGTCGCGATGTCGCGCCTCGGCCTCGCGCTCGGCACGGCGGACCGCCGCCGTGAGCTCGTCCACGCGGACCTCGTCCGCGGCGGGCGCCTGCCCGGGTCGCAGCTCGAGCACCGCCGCGTGCGCAGGACGGCGCCGGTCGCGGATCGCCGCGACGACCGCGTCGGTGTCGGGCTCGGGCTCGCCGGCGGGCCCGAAGCCGGGCGGGTCGAGGTCGCGGTCGAGGGTGCCGCGCAGCAGCGCCTCGCGCTCGGCGGCAGTCCCGGCGGCCGCGGCCTGGGCGGTGGTCTGGACCCGGCGGACGGTGGCGTCGCTCGTGGGATGGCCCGCCTCCTCGAGGATCGCCCGGGCCTCGCGGCCGGCGTCGTCGAGCAGGCCGCGAACCCGCGCGCTCGCCTCGCGCAGCGCCTCGGCGGCGCCGGGCCGCTGGGCGTCGCGGGCGTCGGCGGCCGCGGCGAGCAGGTCGCGGACCAGGTCCGGCGCGAGGCCGGCGAGCCGGTCGACGACCCAGGCGCCGAGCGACGGCTTGGGCAGCTTCGCGACCGCCGCGGCGGCGTCGCGGTCGCCGGCGGCGTGCAGGGAGCGGGTGAGCTCGGCCCGGGCCCGCACGAAGCCGTCGAGCGGCTCCCGATGCAGCGCGGCGCGGTGCTCGTCGAGGGTCACGCGGGTCCTCCGGTCCCCAGCAGCAGCCGGGCGTACTCCTCAGGGGCGATGTTCCGGCCACTGACGACACATACGATGGGGCCGCGCCTGGCCGCGGCGGGCATGCGCAGGGCGCCGGCGACGGCGAGGGCGCCGGTGGGCTCGACCACGAGCCCGGCGGCGGCGAGGACGCGCATCGCCTCGACGACCTCGTCGTCGGTGACGGCGAGCAGGTCGTCGACGAGCGCGTCGACGATCGGGAAGGTGAGCTCCCCGGGGATGGTGTTGCGGGCGCCGTCGCAGATGGTGCGCGGCGCCGGGATCGCCACCCGCCGCCCGGCGCGCAGCGAGCGCACGGTGTCGTCGCCGTCGGCGGGCTCGACCCCGACGATCCGCACCCGCGCGCCCATGGCGTCGCGCAGGGCGACGGCGATGCCGGAGAGCAGGCCCCCGCCACCGAGGGGGACGACCACGGTCGCCGCCTCCGGGACCTGCTCGGCGATCTCCAGGCCGCAGGTGCCCTGGCCGGCGATCACCAGCGGGTGGTCGTAGGCGGGGATCGGGGTGAGCCCGCGCTCGGCGGCGAGCGCGGCGCAGGCGGCGTTGCGCGCCTCGGTCTCCGGCGGGCTGGTGAGCACCTCGGCCCCGAGCCGGGCGACCGCCTCGCGCTTGTACCGGGTCGCGTTGTCGGGCATCACCACCACCGCTCCGATCCGCGCCGCCGCGGCCGCCGCCGCCACCGCCATGCCGTGGTTGCCGCTGCTGCTGGTGACCACCCCCGCGGGGCGCAGGACGAGGATCGCGTTGGTGGCGCCGCGGATCTTGAAGGCTCCGATGCCCTGGAGGCTCTCGCACTTCACCAGGAGCCCGAGCCGGTCGAGGCTGAGCACCGGGGTTCGGTGGACGCGGTGGCCGAGCCGGCCGGCGGCGGCGCGGACGTCGCCGATGCCGACCGCGAGGTTCGGGGGGTGCCCGGGCATCCCCCGAGCCTATCCCGCCGCGGACGTCACCCGTGTCTCCTTGCCAAGATGGCGCGGTGCGGCTCGCCACCTGGAATGTGAACTCGATCGCGGCGCGGCTGCCCCGGCTTCTCGAGTGGCTGGAGCAGACCGCGCCGCACGTCGTCTGCCTCCAGGAGACCAAGATCGCCGACGCCCTCTTCCCGCGTGCGGAGATCGAGGCGCTCGGCTACGAGGTGGCGCCGCACGGCCTCGGACAGTGGAACGGGGTGGCGGTCCTCTCCCGGGTGGGCCTGGAGGGGGTCACCGCGGGGCTCCCCGGCGCGCCGCCGACGACACCGCCGGAGGCCCGCGCCCTCGGCGCCCGCTGCGCCGGGGTGCGGGTCTGGTCCGTCTACGTCCCCAACGGGCGCGAGGTCGGCCATCCACAGTACGTCTACAAGCTCGACTGGCTGCGCGCGCTCCACGCCGTCCTCGCCGCCGAGCTCGAGTCCGAGCGCGAGCTGGTGGTGTGCGGGGACTTCAACGTCGCGCCGACGGACGCCGACGTCTGGGATCCGGAGGCGTTCGCCACCTCCACCCACATCACCGTCCCCGAGCGCCAGGCGCTCGCCGAGCTGCGCGCGCTCGGGCTCGAGGACGTCGTCCCGCGGCCGCTGAAGTACGACCGGCCCTTCACCTACTGGGACTACCGGGCCGGGAACTTCCACAAGAACCTGGGGATGCGCATCGACCTCGTCTACGCCACCGCGGAGGTCGCCGCCGCGGTCACCGACGCCTACGTCGACCGCGACGCCCGCAAGGGGAAGGGCCCCTCCGACCACGCCCCCGTGGTCGTCGATCTCCGGGACCCGGCACCGCCCGGTGGCCTGCTACCGTCGGGGGCCGCATCGGGCGAAGGAGGATGACGGGATGATCGAGAGGGGCCAGATCGACGGCCTGCTGGAGCAGGCGTCCTCGAACGGCACGGTTCCCGGCGTGATCGCCTTCGCGGTGGGGCGGGACGGGATCATCTACGAGGGCGCCGCGGGGCGGCTGAGCGTCGACGGCGACGCCCCGGCCCGGCTCGACACCATGATCCGCATCGCCTCGATGACCAAGGCGATCGCCAGCGCGGCCGCGCTCCAGCTCGTGGAGCAGGGCCGCCTCGACCTCGACCAGACGGTGGCCTCGGTGCTCCCCGCCTTCGGCAACGTGAAGGTCCTCACCGGCTTCGAGGGCGACACGCCCGTGCTCCGCGCGCCCGCCGCCCAGCCGACCGTCCGCCAGCTGATGAACCACACCAGCGGGCTCGGGTACTGGTTCATCAACGAGCGGTTGACCCGGTACCACGAGATCACCGGGACCCCCAACGTCTTCAGCGGCCTCCGGGCGTCGGTCGAGCTGCCGCTCACCGAGGACCCTGGGACCATCTGGCAGTACGGCGTCAACATCGACTGGCTCGGCTTCGTGATCGAGAAGATCAGCGGCCAGACCCTCGATCGGTACTGCGACGAGCACATCTTCGCTCCGCTGGGGATGACCGACGCCACCTTCGCCCCGAGCGCCGAGCAGGCCGCGCGGATGATGGCCGTCCACGCCCGCACCCCCGACGGCGGGCTGGCGGCGATCCCCGTCGACCTCCCTCCGTCGCCGGAGTGGTGGGCCGGTGGCCACGGCGTCGCCTGCACCGCCGGTGACTACGCACGCTTCCTCCAGGCGCTGCTCGACGACGGCGGCCCCATCCTCCGCCGCGAGTCCGTCGACCTCATGTTCACCGACTCGCTCGGCGGGGTCCCGCTGCCCGAGGTCATCAAGTCCGCCGACCCGACGCTCTCCAACGACGTCCCCTCGCTGCCGGTGAAGCAGGGCTGGGGGCTGGGCCTCCACCTCTTCCTCGAGGACCTCGAGGGGATGCGTCGCGCCGGCTCGGGCGACTGGGCGGGGATCTTCAACAGCTACTTCTGGGTCGACCGCGAGAGCGGCGTCGCCGCCGGGCTGCTCACCCAGGTGCTGCCCTTCTTCGACGCCCAGGTCGTCGGGCTGGCGATGGCGATCGAGCAGGCGCTCTACGCCCAGCTGAGGAAGCCCGCCGCGACCGTCTGACGGCGTCAGCCGCGGGGGATCGAGACCCCCTGGTGCTCGGAGATGTAGCCGAGCCGGGCGGCGAGGGTCTCGATCACCCGCGGCCAGGTCATCTCCGCCGCGTCGCGGCGGGCGTTGCGGCGCACCCGCGCGCCCAGCTCGGGCCGCTCGTGGAGGCCGAGCAGGGCGTCGGCGACCTCGTCGCCGCGGTCGCTGGTGACCGCGAGCGAGTTCACGTAGGGACGCGCGTACTCCTCGCCGGTGCTCCCCACCACCGCCACCCCGCCCGCCGCCATCGCCTCGAGCCCGACCAGCCCGAAGGGCTCGTGGGCGCTGTTGGCGAGCACCGCGTCGGCGGCGTGGTAGAGGGCGAAGGCGACCCCCTGCTCGAGGTAGCTGACCAGGTTGACCACCGGGGCCTCGCCGGCGGCGAGCGCGGTGGCGACGTCCGCCGGACCGCGGACCGTCCCGGTGTGGTGGTGGACGGCGAGCTCGCGGCGGTGGCAGTGGGCGAACACCTCGCCGCCGTAGGCCTCGACCCCGCCGCGCATCACAAGTCGCGCCTCGAGCCCGCGCTGGCGCACCGCGGCCACCGCGTCGATCGCCTGGTGCCACCGCTTCTCCGGGCAGAACCGGCCAACCTTGACCGCAAGGCACGGGGTCGATGCGGCGTCCCGGACGTCCTCGACCCCGGCGGCGTCGACGTCGGCGAGTGCCGCCTCGGGGATCCCGTTGGGAACCACCAGCGGGTTGACGCCCCAGCGCCACATGAGGTGGCGCATGTAGCGGCTGACGGTGGTGATCTCGGCGACGTAGCCGAGCACTCCCCAGTCGATGCGCTCGAAGCCGTAGGAGTTGTTGGCGTTCCAGAGCATCACGCAGCGGTCGCGCAGCCCGCGGCGATACAGCTCGTCGCTGAGCACCTGTGTGAAGCCGGCGGTCTGCCACTCCTCGGTCATCACCGCCACCAGGCGTCCGCGGTCGACCGCCGGGCCGATCACCGCCTCGACGAGGTGGGCGGGGAGGGAGCCCTCGAGGTCGGCGACCTTCGCCTCCTCGCCCTGGTAGACGCCGACCGGATGGTGGCGGCTGACGGGCTGGCACCAGCGCAGCAGCCGCACCCCGTCGCGCTCCTCGGAGGCGGGCAGGTCGGGATCGCCGACGAAGGCGAGCGTGGTGGTGAAGCCGAGCGAGGCGGCGGCGCGGGAGAACTCGCGCACCCGCACGCCCAGGCCTCCGGCGAGGCTGTAGGGGTCCGGCCCCTCGAAGGAGACCAGGACGAACTCCAGCGTCTCGGGGGTCAGCGCTGGACGTCGCGACTGGCCAACCGCCGTGACGCAGGGCATGGGGAGCGGAGTGTGACGCGCATCCATCGCCGTGTCCATGTCGGGAACGTGAAGATCTGGTTAAGGCGTCATCCCCGCGGCGGGCCGGGGGCG
>VBHE01000324.1 GCA_005889515.1 Chloroflexota bacterium
TGCTCGTCGCCGGGACCGCGGTGTTCGGGCACGCGGACGGGCCCGCGGCCGGCGGCCAGGCGGTGCTGGCCGCGGCGACGGGGGCTACGGACGCGACGGGTCGGCGAGCGGCACGGTGATGCTCACCCGCGTGCCATTGCGCGGCTTGGAGTCGATGCGCAGCTCCGCACCGACCAGGTCGGCGCGGGCCCGCATCCCGGTGACCCCGTAGCGGGTCCCCCCGGTCGTGCCGGCGAGCGCCTCGGGGCCGAAGCCGACGCCGTCGTCGACGACGAGCACCTGGACGGCGTTGCGGAGCGAGCGCAGCTCGATGCGCACGTGGGAGGCGCCGGCGTGCTTGACGACGTTCTGGAGCGCCTCCTGGGCCATGCGGTAGATGGCGGTCTCGACGTGGGCGTCGAGGTCGCAGTCGTCGATCTCGACCTCGGCGCTGATCTGGGGCGGGAGGTCGCGCGCGAGCCCGCGCAGGCAGGCGCCGAGGCCGAGGTCGTCGAGCAGCGGGGGGCGCAGCCCGCCGATCGCGGAGCGCGCCTCGTCGAGGGCGGCGGCGGCGAGGTCGCGCGCCGCCAGCAGCTGGCCGGCGACCTGGGTGCTCCCCGGCTGGAGCGCGTCGGCGGCGGCGCAGAGGTGGTAGTGGAGGCTGACGATGCGCTGGCTGATGCCGTCGTGGATCTCGGCAGCGAGCCGCTGCCGCTCGGCCTCCTGGAGCTGCAGGGTGTGCTGGGCGAAGCGCTCGACCGCCTCCTCGCGCTCGGCGAGCCGGGTGTAGAGCCGGGCGTTCTCGACGGCGCCGGCCATCAGGTTGGCGACGTGGCCGACCAGGCTCACCTTGTCCGGCGAGAAGTGACGGCGGCTCTCGGAGTGGACGTTGAGGACCCCGACGAGGTGGCCGGGCCGGCTGACCATCGGCACCGAGAGCAGCGAGGCGTAGTTCTCGCCGCGCAGCTCGGGGAAGTAGCGGTAGCGGGGATCGCTCCACTTGTCCTCGACCACCGCGGCCTCGCCGTGGAGCGCGACCCATCCCGCCACCCCCTCGCCGACGGCGAGCTCGATGGTGCCGGCGAGCTCGTCGAAGGGCGGCGTCCCTCCGGCGAGCACCAGCCGGCGGCCGGTCTCGTCGAGCACGTGGACGAAGCAGACGTCGGCGGCGGTCACCTCGATCATGAGCTGCGCCAGGCGGCGCACGGTGCCGTCGAGGTCGAGCCCTGCGGAGAAGGTGGCGATGATCCGGCGGAGGAGCTCGTTCTCCTCCCTGGGCTCCGGGGAGGGGAGCTCGCGCGCCACCTCGGTGCTCAGTGGAAGAGGCCCTCACGCAGCGCGACGGCGACCGCCTGGGCGCGCTCGCCGACCTCGAGCTTGCGGTAGATGGAGCGGGTGTGGCTCTTCACCGTCTCCTCGCCGACGAAGAGCCGCTGGGCGATGGCGCGATTGCTCAGGCCGCCGACCATGAGCTGGAGGACCTCGCTCTCGCGCTGGCTGAGGCCGAGGTGCGCGCCTGGCCAGAACTCGCCGCTCTGCAGCCGGGCGGCGGCCAGCGCGACGCGCCCCGCCATCGACGGGTCGATCACGATCTCGCCGTCGCGGGCACGCTCGAGGTGGTCGACCAGCTCCCCGCCGGTGACCCGCTTGAGCAGGAACCCTGCCGCGCCGAGCCGCAGCGCCTGGAAGAGGTACTGCTCGTCGTCGTAGACGGTGAGGAAGACCACCCGCGTCTGGGGGCGGACCCGCACCACCTCGGAGCAGATGTCGAGGCCGCTCTGGCCGCGGAGCCGGACGTCGAGGAGGACGACGTCGGGGGGATCGCTGCGCAGCCGGGCCAGCACCGCCTCCAGGGTGCTGCAGTCGCCGACGACCTCGACCCGGGTCGGGTAGTTGGCGAGCATCGCCCGAAGCCCGTCGATGACCATCTGGTGGTCGTCGACGAGCAGCACCCTCAGCATCGGCCGCGGTCCCTGTGCCTGGGCCTCGACCACCGCCTCCAGCGGCGCCGGCTGCTCCGCCGCACCCGACATCAGCACTCCCCTGACGCGCCGCCAGGGTGGCGGCGCTTCTGCACTCTACGCCGCCCGAACTCGGGGCGGCACCCCATCCCCGCGCGATTCCCCCTCGGGGGGGAGGCCCCGAAGGGCGGGCTCCGGTAACGTCGTCGCATGCCCGAGAAGCTGATGGCCATGCGACGCGCCCATGGGGTGACGCCGGCGCGCGCCCGGCGGCCGGTGATGCTGGCGATCGCCGGGGACAGCGCCTCGGGGAAGACCACGCTCACCGCCGGCCTGGTCGAGGCGCTCCGCGAGGAGCGGCGCCACCTTCCCTTCACCCCGCTGCACCCCGAGTGCAACCACATCGACATCATGGAGCAGCATCTGCAGCTGCTCGCCACCGGCCAGCCGATCCTCAAGCCGGTGTACAACCACCGCACCGGCACCTTTGGCAGGCCCGAGCTCATCGAGCCCAGCGACATCGTCATCGTCGAGGGTCTGCTGCCCCTGTACACCGGGCTGGCGCGGGCGTGCTTCGACGTCACCGTGTACATGGACCCGCCCGAGGACATCCGCCAGGGCTGGAAGATCGACCGCGACTGCCGCAAGCGCGGCTACAGCGTCGGACAGGTGCTCGCCGAGCTCACCCGCCGCGAGCCGGAGTCGGCGCAGTACATCCGCCCCCAGCGCGGTCACGCCGACGTCGTGGTGCAGTTCGCGCCCCTCTTCCACAACGCCAACGGCGCCAACGGCCACACCCATCCGGGCAGGCCCGCGACCGGCGGCAACGACCACCCGCTGAGCGCCACCCTGCTGCTCCGGCCGACGATCCGCCACCCCGACCTCAGCACCGTGCTCACCGACGACAACCGCCGCGCCATCCACCTCAAGCTGGTGCGCGACGAGGACGGCAAGCCGGTCGACGCCCTCCACGTCCACGGCCACGCCCCCAAGGAGCACAGCACCGAGATCGAGCACCACATCTGGGGCCTGCTCGGCGAGGACGAGCCCCTGCCGACCACCCTCGGCGTGCTCGACAACGGCCGCAGCGAGCCGCTGGCGCTCACCCAGCTCGTGCTCCTGTACCACCTGCTCCGCCTCGTCCAGGACGGCGACGGCTGACCCTCGCGGGCGTCCCGGCCACGCTCGCCACCGTCGGGCGGCTCAGCGCCTCGGTCTGCAGCTCCACCTGCCGGCGATAGCGGCCGCCCAGCGCCATCAGCTCCTCGTGGGTGCCGCGCTCGACGACGCGACCCTCCTCCATCACCAGGATCAGGTCGGCGTGGGCGACGGTGCTGAGCCGGTGCGCGACCGCGACGGTGGTGCAGCGCAGACCCGCCAGGTTGGCGTGGATCTCGCGCTCGGTCGCGGTGTCGAGCGCGCTGGTGGCCTCGTCGAGGAGCAGCACCGAGGGCCGCCGCACCAGCGCCCGCGCCAGGGCGATGCGCTGCCGCTGACCGCCGCTGAGCGAGGCGCCCCGGTCGGCGAGCGGGGTGTCGTAGCCCATCGGCATGGCGTCGATGTCGTCGTGGATGCAGGCGAGCCGGGCGGCGGCGATCACCTCGTCGAGGGTCGCGCTCGGCTTGGCGAGGGTGATGTTCTCGCGGATGGTGGTGCCGAAGAGGTACGCGTGCTGGGTCACGATCCCGACCTGCCCGCGCACCGAGCGCGGATCGAGCAGCGCCAGGTCGTCGCCGTCGAGCGTGACCCGGCCGCCGGTCGGCGTCGCCAGGCCGAGCAGCAGTTTGGCGAGCGTCGACTTCCCCGATCCCGACCGCCCGACGACGGCGACGTACCGGCCCGGCTCGGCGGCGACGCTGACGTCGTCGACCGCGGGGGCGGCCAGCGGGGTGTACCGGAAGCTGACGTGCGAGGCCTCGATGCGTCCCCGCAGCGCGCCGGCGGGCTTCAGCGTGCGTCCCTCCTGCTCCTGCGGGGTGTCGAGGACGTCGCTGATCCGCTCCATGTACGAGCCCACCGCCTGCAGCCGCAGACCGGTGCCCGCGAGCGAGCTGATCGGTCGCAGGAAGCCGTTGGCGAGGGCCACCACCCCGAGCATCGTGCCCAGGGAGAAGTGACCGTTCTCCACGCTGACCGCCCCGACCACAAGCACCAGCAGTGGCGAGCCCGCGTCGAGCGCGCCCATGACCGCACCGACAACGGCGCTGAGCCGGCCACGCTGCAGGGACACGTTGACCTGGTGGACGAAGAGGTCGGCCCAGTGCTCGACGGCGCGGTGCTCCGCCCCCGCCGCCTTGAGGCTCTCCATCCCCGCGAGCAGCTCGTACTGGTAGCCGCGCATCCGCGCGGTGGCCTCGAGGCTCTCCGACATGAGGCGGCGGCTCCGCCGCCAGGAGGCGACGACGACCGACGCCTCGAGCGCGGCGAGCACGACCACGAGCGCGGCGATCGGCGGGCTGAGCACCACGAGGATGGCGAGGTACCAGCGCAAGTCGCGAGATTGCCGAGCCGACTGCGTGGTGATTGTGGTTTCCGTGTCAATCGGACTGCAGTGAGAGGGAACCTCCCCGCGCGTCAGGCCTGAACGCGCAGCGACTCGTCGAGCAGCTCGGCGATGTCCCGGACGAGCAGCGCCCCCTCGTTGCCGGTGCTCTTCACCGCGTCCTCGAAGAGGGAGACCTCGAAGGGACAGCACACCGCGAGCACCTCCGCGCCGGTGGCGACCGCCTCGCGGACCCTGACCTCCGCGAGCCGCTCCTCGGCGTGCTCCTTGACGAAGGAGCTGTTCCACATCCCC
>VBHE01000013.1:0-482 GCA_005889515.1 Chloroflexota bacterium
TCGAGCGGTCCGCCCCGACGGGCTATTTGGCGTGCGTGTGGGGCCCGGAGAGCGATGAGTTGAGGGCGGCCAGGTCGTCCTACCTGCATAATGGCCTTGTTTGCACGAACCCGGCCGCACCAACCTATCGCCGGCACCCACGTCAGAGAAGACCACATGTCAAAGGTTCGGGTCCACAACTTCTCGGTTTCGCTCGACGGTTTCGGCACGGGCGAGGGTCAAGGTCTCGAAGCACCCTTCGGACACGCCGGTACCAGGCTCCATGAATGGTTCTTCCCCACGCGCAGCTTCCACGAGATGCAGGGCGAGCCGGGAGGGAGCACCGGCGTGGACGACGCCTTCGCCAGCAACTGGGGTCCGGGCATCGGGGCCGAGATCATGGGACGCAACAAGTTCGGGCCCCAGCGCGGCCCGTGGACCGACGAGGAGTGGAAGGGCTGGTGGGGCGACGACCCGCCCTTCCATACCCCCGTGTTCATCCT
>VBHE01000013.1:593-10614 GCA_005889515.1 Chloroflexota bacterium
TCGCGGCCGATCTGATCGACCACATGCACATCGCGATCGTGCCCATCGTTCTCGCACGCGGGGAACGCCTGTGGGGCGGGCTCCAGGAACTGGAGGAGCGCTTCAACGTCGAGGCGGTCAGCTCGCCCAGCGGCGTCACCCATCTCACCTTCACCCGTCGATAATCAGACGGGATCGGTCTCGCAGCCGGCGTTGTGGGGCCTCACGGCGGCGCTCTCCCTCCCGCTGATCGGGCGCTGCGTGACGTCGGTGCCGCATACCCCGCCTGTGGCCAACCGCCGCGGTGGGCCCAGGTGACCAGGAGCACCGGCTCGGCACCGCGGGCGCGCGGTCCCGCGGGAGCCATCTCCCTGCCGGGCGGGAGCGGTTTGCCTGCCTGATCCGAGAGTCGGGTGGCCATCGTGAGCGTCCGGCGCACGCTGGCCGCCGGGATTAAGCGAGCGGGTGGGATACAGGCTGTCGCCAGCCGGCGCCGCCCCCCTCTGCCACGACCGTCGAGCTCCTGAGGAGCTGACGAGCAGACGCGTGCTGTGTCTCGGCCGGCCCGAGCGGGTCGGCCAGATCGCTACCGGCGCCCTGTCTGACGGTCGCCGGCCTCGTGGTGCTGGTGCAGCGGATGGCGGGCGCGCCGCCGCTGGCCCTCGCTGCCGTCGCCATCGCCGGATGGGCAGCACTCTGCGACGCGAGTTGCCGACCAAGCCTACGCTTGGTATACTTTGCGCCCATCCGTCCCGCCTGTGGGCAGAGGGTGCGCCGCCCCACCGCTGCGCACCCCGCCGCGATCACCGTGACCGAGTCCATCCCCTCAGGAGGCCGACCACCTTGCGCGTCCGAACTCTCATGCTCCTCGGCGCAGTCGCACTCGTCACCTCCACCGCCGGCTGTGGTCGCGCGGCCCCGCCGTTCGCGTCGTCGGGCACGTCCGCGGGCGCAGGGGATGTGGCCGTCGCCAGCATCGGAACCGCGACCATCAAGGTCCAGGCGACCGACAAGCTCAAGTTCGTGCCCCAGACCCTCTCGGTGAACGTCGGCGCCATCGTCGAGTGGGACAACGCCGGGATCGCCCCCCACAACATTACCTTCGATCCGCCCAACAGCTCGTTGACGAAGACCACCTTCAATGCCGGCGAGAAGTGGCAGATGAAGTTCACCAGCGCGGGGACCTATGCCTACACGTGCACCATTCATCCGGGCATGGTCGGGACGATCACCGTTGCGCCGGCGGGGTCGTAGAGGGCGTGCGTCCTCTCAACTAGGGGCGTCGCACCTTCAGCAAGTCCGGGAATCTGGTACGAGCCCGGTGTTGCTCGCCGGGATGCGCGACGAGCCGTCCGAGGCGACGACCCAGATGTTGTGGTCGCGACGATCGATGGCCGCTGCGTCTGGCCTTCTCTTGGCTCCGTCCACGATGACATCTGTACTCCATAGGACCTTGCCGCTATGCACGTCGATGACCGTTGCACCCGCAGGCGTCGCCGACGCCACCGCGTGTCATTATGGCGCGTACCGTCCGTAGAGAAGAGTCGGACGTGGCCCGGCAGAGGCGGCCCCCACAGGAACCCCGGTGAGCACATCGATGATTGGAGTGTTGGTCGAGCCATTCAGGGCGAGCTCCCGACCGTCCACACTAGACAGGTAGTCTGATTACGGTGTTCATCTTCCCTGGATCGCTCGGGTAGCGATGGGTAGCCAACACCGCGCCATCCAAGATTCCGTGGACACCCTGGCGCTGGGAGGCGTCGCCTCAGCCTGACGGTCATGTCTCCGACCGAGCTACATCAGCGCACCTTGGCATGTCCCAGGGTTGGCGTACCTTGGCGGGCCGTCCATTGTCGAGAGTTGCGGCACACCTGTGAGCGTCAAGCGGCTCCTTCGCCACCTCGCAGGCAGCCACCGGAGCGGGCAGGCCCTCGAGCACTAGACAGTCAAAGAAGGCCTGAACCGCTCACCCCGGGGGTTCGACCCCCAGCTGACGGCTCGCCGTGGCCAGGTCGGCGCGGGACTTGAGGAGCACCGGGAGCGTCGCCGCCAGCGAGTCCGCGGTCACCTCCACGTGCCCGAGGGCGATCAGCGCGCGTGCCCAGTCGATCGTCTCGCTGATGGAGGGTGGCTTGCGTAGGTCGAGGTGGCGCGCCGACCGGACGACGCGGGCGACCTGCGCGGCCAGCCGCTCCTCGATGCCGGGGACACGTGCGAGCAGGATCTGCCGCTCGCGCTCGAGGGACGGATAGTCGAGAGGAAGGTACAGGCAGCGTCGCCGGAGCGCCTCGCTGAGCTCCCGGGAGTTGTTGCTGGTCAGCAGCACGAACGGCCGCCGCGTCCCGCGAATGGTGCCGAGCTCGGGGATGGTGACCTGGAGCTCCGCGAGCACCTCGAGCAGCAGCGCCTCGGTCTCGATCTCGATGCGGTCGATCTCGTCGATGAGCAGGACCACGTCGTCGCCGGCCCGGACGGCTGCGAGCAGTGGACGCTCGAGGAGGAAGGGCTCGCTGAAGATGTCCTCCTCGAGCGCGCGCCAGTCGCCGCCGGCGTCGAGACCTCCTCCCGCCTGGATGCGCAACAGCTGCTTGCGGTAGTTCCACTCGTAGAGCGCGCGGCTCTCGTCGAGGCCCTCGTAGCACTGCAGACGGATGAGCCGTGCGCCGGTGACGGCGGCCGCGGCCTTGGCCAGCTCGGTCTTCCCCACTCCGGCGGGCCCCTCGACGAGCAGCGGCTTGTCCAGCCGGTCGGCGAGGTAGAGTGTCGAGCCGATGGCGTCGTCGGCCAGGTAGTCCGCCGCGCGCAGGCGGTCGAGGACCTGTTGCGGGTTGGCGAAGCGCTCCCCCATCGTGGGTCCGTCCGCGCCGTCAGCCGCCGGCGACCGGCCGCAGGGCGATGTTGAACCCGGCGGCGAACGCCCGCCGTGGGGCGACGACGCCGGGGAGCTCGGTGGGCCGGGGAGTGATGACGAGCTCGGGCTTCACGGCGCCGATGACGTCGTCCTCGAGCCAGGGATCGCCCGCGATGAAGAGCTGGGTGGTCAGCGCCTCATGGTCCTGCGCGCTCGCCTTGACGTGGATGTGCGCGGGGCGGGTGTCGTGCCGGCCCAGCGAGGTGAGGAGAGCGAAGACCGGCCCACCGCTGGTCGCGATCCGGTACGGGCCGGGGACCACGGTGCGCACCTCGTACCGCCCCTCTGCGTCGCACCGCACGCGTCCGCGCAGGTTGTGCTCGGGTTGCGCGGCGTCCTGGTTCTCGTAGAGACCGCGCTGGTTGGTCTGCCAGATGTCGAGGATCGCGCCGGCGACGGGCGTGCCCGTCCCCGCCTCGACGACGCGTCCGCTCAGCAGGAGCGCGTCGTCCCCCTGCTCGGCGTGGTCGAGCACCGCGGGGGTGTCGAGGACGGGGGAGCCGGGCCGGTAGAGGGGACCCTCGACGTTGCTCGACGTCGCCCCACCGGCGTCGGCCGCCTGGCCGAGCGTGTCCACCAGGATCGAGGTGTGGGTGACATCGCTCAGCAGCATGAACTCGTCCGCCGTGCCCACCTCGGTGAGGAAGCGGACGAGCGCGTGAAGCTCGGGCTCGGTGAGTCGCAGCTCGCGGACGAGCTCGTGGGCGGCGGCGACGGCGCGGAGGACGCAGCGGCGCAGTCGCTCGGTCGTCTCGGGATCGGTGGTGAGGTGGGGAGGACTGGTCGCGGCGGTCATCGTCGTCGTCTCCTGGACCGGGTCAGCGCTGTGTGGCGGCGTGGCGTGGGGCCGGCCGGCTGCCTCGGAACGCGTCCTCGAGCATCGCGCGCAGCTGGTTCCGGCCGTCGACGAGGGGATCGTGCTCGCTCGCCACGGCGACTCGGTCGGCGGCCTCGTCGAGAGCGTCCCCGGGCATTCCGACGTCGACGAGGGCGGTGGGCAGGGCCATCGACGATGCGATCGTGCTCGCTCGCCACGGCGACTCGGTCGGCGGCCTCGTCGAGAGCGTCCCCGGGCATTCCGACGTCGACGAGGGCGGTGGGCAGGGCCATCGACGATGCCAGCTCGAAGAGGGCGGTCGCCGGCTCGCCGCCCAGCACCTCCGCGAGCCGCTCCATCGCCTGGGGAGCGCGCGGCGACACCAGCGCGACCGCATGGGGGAGCACGATGCCGTGGGTCTCGGCGTGCGGCAGATTCCAGCCCCCGCCGAGGACGTGGCAGGTGCGGTGATGGACCCCGGTTCCGACCTGGGCGAGCGCGGTCCCCGCCATGCATGCACCGGCCAGGCACTCGGCATGGCCGTCGACGTCCTGGGGGTCGGAGACCACACGCGGCAGCCCGGCGACCAGGCACCGGATTCCCTCCGAGGCGAGGGCCGACGTGACCGGGTTGGCGGTGGTCACCCAGAGCGCCTCGGCGCAGTGGGCGAGGGCGTTCATCCCCGATGCGCCCGCCAGCCGCGCGGGCATGCCGAGGCAGAGCTCGGGATCGTAGACGACCGCGCGGGGGAGCACCCGGGGGTCGCGCCCCGTCTCCTTGCGGCCGTCGCGGGTGCGTCCGTGGATCGGCGTCATCTCCGACCCCGCGTAGGTCGTCGGGACCGCGATCAGGGGGACGCCGAGCTCGAGGACGACGGCCTTGCCGAGGCCGGTGGCGGAGCCGCCGCCGACGCTGACGACGGCGTCGATGGCGGCGCCGCGGCCGCGCTCCACCGCCTGGCCGGCGATGACCTCGGGCACATGCTGCGCCGAATCCGGGATGACCTCGGCGACCCGGTCGCCGAGCTGCGAGCGGACGCGCTGCAGCGGGGCGCCGGTGGCCGCACCGCCACCGACCAGGAGAACGCGTCGTGCGCCGAGCCGCTCGACCTCGTCGCCGACGCGGTCGAGGTAGCCGCGGCCGCACAGCACGCGCGCGGGCAGCGCCTCCCAGGTGAAGGAGGCGGTCATGCAGCTACCTCCCGCCGGGCGACGAGCGTGCGTAGCGCCTCGAGCTCGCCCGGTGCGGGTGGAGCCGAGACGCGCACCTCGTCCGCGACGCGCAGCGGCCAGCCCGTCGCCGCCCGCACCTCGTCGACGCTCACCCCGGGATGCAGTGCGGTGAGGACCAGCTCGCCCGAGGCGCGGTCGCGGTCGAGGACGCCGAGATCGGTGATCACGGCGCTCACCCCCTCCGCACCCGAGGTGATGAAGTCGAGCCGGTCGACGAAGACCCGGGGCGAGTGGGAGGCGACGACGAGCACCCGCCTCGACGAGCGGGCGATCTCCGGCGCCCCGCCGGAGCCGGGGAGACGCACGCTCGGCCGGGTGTAGTCACCGATCACGGTGGTGTTGATCCTGCCGCGGCGGTCGATCTGGGCGGCCCCGAGGAAGCCGATGTCGATCCAGCCGCCCTGGAGCCAGTAGTTGAACATCTCCGGGACGGAGACGACGAGGTCGGCGGTCTCGGCGAGCTCTCCGTCACCGATGGAGAGGGGCAGTCGCCACGGCTTCGCGCCAATGGCGCCCGACTCGTAGACGAGCACGATCCCCGGGGCATGGGTCGCTCGCGCGAGGTTCGCCGCCACCCCCGGCCTGCCGATTCCGACGAAGCAGATGCAGCGGTCCGGGAGGTGCCGCGCCGCGGCGACGGTCATCATCTCCTCGGGCGTCCAGAGGCGTTCCATCTACCGTTCCCTCAGCCAGGGATAGCGGTCGACGTCCTTTCCGGCGTAGTCGGGGTCGAGGTAGATGAAGCAGCGCTGGATGAGGAAGTCGCGGATCTCGAACACGTCGCACCACCGGCCCGCACCCCACTCGGGCACCCCGGCCCGCCACGCGCCGTCCTGGTGCTCGCCGTGACTCGTCCCCTCGCAGACGACGACATCGCCGCCCGAGAAGATCCAGTTGAAGGTGGAGTAGTCGTGGGTGATCGACCTGACCGTCGAGCCGACGTCGGAGAACATCCTGCCGACCTCCTCCTTCCCGTTGGCCAGTCCCCATTTCGGGAAGTACACCTGGGCGTCGCCGGCGAAGAGATCGAGGATGCTGCCACCCGTGGAGGTGACGCCGCCGTTGTCGAACGCCTTCAGGTATTCCAGCGCGACTGACTTGCGCTGCTCGTCGGTCATCGTCTGAGTCGCCACCGCCATGGTCGTTCCTCCTGCCGGCGGCCTAGGCCACCACTCCGAGCTCGAGGCTGCGCCGGTACTCATCCCAGCCGGCGACGCCGAGGACATGCCGCTCCATCCATGCGCGGAAGCGCACGCGGTCGCGGCTGACGGCGTCCCAGGATCGATAGAAGTGGTTGTCACGCACCGAGTAGCCGAGAGCGTACGAGGGATGGGTGCCGCCGGGCACGACCGCGACCGCGCTCACCGCCCAGGTGGGGAGGACGACGGCGTTGGGACGCGGCGCCAGGGTGTCGACGATCTCCTCGACGGTGACGATGCTGCGGCGTGCGGCGAGAACCGCCTCCTTCTGCACACCGGTGATCCCCCAGAGCATGACGTTGCCACGGCGGTCCGCCTGCTGGGCGTGGACGACGGCGACATCCGGACGCAGCGCGGCGACGGCGGTGAGCCGCTCGCCGGTGAAGGGACAGATCACCGGTGCGAGGCTGGAGGTGCGCCTCACCAGGTCGTTCCCGGCATCACCGCGCATCACCGTGAAGGGGAGGCCGCTGGCGCCGGCGACGAACCGGTTGGCCATGACGCCGTGGCTGAACTCCTCGATCCGCAGCGCCAGCGGCCAGGCGTTCTCGACGGCGTCGCGGAAGCGGTGCAGGGAGCCGACGCCCGGGTTGCCGCCCCAGGAGAAGACGAGCGCATCCGCGCATCCGACGCCGATGAGCTGGTCGAGGATCACGTCGGGGGTGAGACGGACCAGGGTGAGATGGCGGCGCCCCTGGCGTGCGATCTCGTGCCCGGCCGCGAAGGGGATGAGATGGGTGAAGCCCTCCAGCGCGACGCTGTCGCCGTCGTGGACGAGTTCCTCCACCGCCTCGCGCAGCGAGGTGATCTCCGCCATCACCCCTGACCGTGCCGCGGGTACCAGGCCGGAAGGTCGGCGTCGACGTTGATCCACACGGACTTGGCGCTGGTGTACTCGTGCATCGCCTCGAAGCCCATCTCGCGCCCGTACCCGGAGCCGGCGACGCCGCCGAAGGGCGAGCCGGGGGAGACGCGCTTGTAGGAGTTCACCCACACCATGCCGGCCCCGAGCCCGCGCGCGACCCGGTGCGCCCGGGAGAGGTCGCGGGTCCACAGCCCGCTGCCCAGCCCGTAGTCGGTGCCGTTGGCGATGCGCAGCGCCTCGTCCTCGTCGCGGAAGGTGGTGACGGCGACGAAGGGGCCGAAGACCTCCTCACGGCTGACCCGATCCTCGGGACCGGCGCGCACCACCGTGGGCCGGACGTAGTAGCCGCCGCTCAGCGACGGGTCGTCCGGTGGCGCGCCGCCGCAGAGGATCTCCCCGCCCTGGTCGCGGGCGACGGCGACGTACTCGAGCACCCGGTCGCGGTGGGTCGCGGAGGTGAGCGGGCCCATCTCCGACGCCGTGTCGAGGGGGTCACCGAGGCGGATGCCGCCGGCGAGGGCGAGGAAGTCGTCGAGGAAGGCGCCGGCGATGCGCTCGTGGAGGAGCAGCCGGGACCCGGCGATGCACGCCTGGCCCTGGTTGTGGAAGATCGCGAACGCGGAGCCGTTGACGGCGAGCTCGAGGTCGGCATCGTCGAAGACGATGTTCGCGCCCTTGCCGCCGAGCTCCATCTGCAGTCGCTTGAGGTTGCCCGCGCTCGCCTCCACGAGCCTGCGGCCCACCGCGGTGGAGCCGGTGAAGCTGAGCTTCTGCACCCGTGGATGGGTCGCCAGGCGCCAGCCCGCGGTCGCTCCGTAGCCGGGGACGATGTTGACGACCCCGGCGGGGAGGCCCACCTCGGTGAGCAGCTCGGCGATGCGCAGCGTCGACAGCGGCGTCAGCTCCGAGGGCTTCATGACCACGGTGTTGCCGGCGGCGAGCGCGGGGCCCAGCTTCCAGCTGGTGAACATCAGCGGGAAGTTCCAGGGCACGATCTGGCCCACGACGCCGATGGGCTCGCGGTCCACGTAGTTGAGAAACCCGCGCTCCACGGGGATGACGGAGCCCTCGTGCTTGTCGGCGATGCCGCCGAAGTAGCGGAAGGTCGCCGCGGTGCGGGGCACGTCGAGGCGTGTCGAGTCCCGCAGCGGATGCCCGGTGTCGAGCGACTCCAGCCGGGCCAGCTCGCCGGCGTTCGCCTCGATGGCGTCGGCGAGGCGGAGCAGCACGCGGCCACGCTCCGCCGCCGACGTCGCCGCCCACGCCGGAAAGGCGCGCCCAGCGGCGTCGACGGCGCGGTCGACGTCCGCCTCCCGCGCCTCGGCGACCCGCGCCAGCAGGCTTCCGTCGTGGGGGTCGACGACGTCGATGGTGGCGGCGTCCACCGCGTCGACCCACTCCCCGCCGATGAAGAGCTGTGTCCGAAGGCGGGCGAGGTCGATCCCCGCCCGCCGTCCCAGTTCCACTGCCATGCCGGGGCTCAGAAGTCCACGGGATGGCTGGGCAGCCTGCCCGCCGCGAGGAGCGCCGGCAGCTCGGGGTCGGCGTTCTCCCAGACCAGGAGCATGGAGCGCTTCGGCGCGTATCCCTGGTGGCGGATGTTCGCCGGCATGGCGGCGACGTCACCGGGCCGCATGATCACCCGCGACCGTGCCGCACCGCTGTCGCGGTCCTCGACCGACCACTGGATCTCGTCGCTCAGCTGCACGAACCACTCGACGCGGTCGTTGCCGTGGATGATGGGGAGGATGTACTCCTCGGTCGTCGGGCAGTAGAGGCTGTCCTTGCAGACGGAGACGATGGACGGGTTCCAGGTCACCGGCGAGCGGGAGAGATAGGCGCTCCGGCTGGTCCTGGGGCACGTCGGCGAACATGCGGTTGACACGGAAGCCGCTCTCGTCGGTCCGCACCGGCTCGTCGCCCTCACAGCCGACCATGCGCTGGGCGGTGACGCGGTGACGCGTGACCGCACCGACGTTGTCGCCGCTCTTGACGCCGAACGCCGTGCCCGTCTCCTCCGGGGCGGCGAAGGGGTCGAAGCCCGCGTTCGTCCAGTCGGCGAGCATCGCCTCGAAGGTCGACCGGATGCGCGGGGTCTCGAAGTTCTCGACGTGGTCGAGCTCCGCCTTGCGGTAGGCGTCGTTGTACCGGCCGGCGAAGAGGTCGACGGTGCCGTAGTGGTTCACGGTGCCGACGACGCCGTCGAAGTTGACGATGCCGTAGAAGAAGTTCCAGGCCACGTCCCGCTGCAGGGCGCGGAGGAAGGCGTCGGCGGACATCACGTGACTGCCGGTGGGCCAGTTGACGTAGACGAAGTACTCGTCGCGGCTGAACTCGTACTCGCCGAGGTGGAAGGCGCGGTAGCCGTGGGCATTGGGCTCCGAGGCCTGAACCTCGGGATGGGTCGCGATCGCCATCGCTTCGGTGCTCCTCGGTGGGTCAGTGGGTGCGGCAGATCTCGGCCCAGCGGTACACGGTCCCCTCCCCCGCCTGGGTCTGGAGGAGGAGGACGCCGGGATGGTCGGCATGGAACTGATAGGCGGCGCCCGCGGGCAGCAGCGCCATGTGTCCGCGGCGGGCGACGATGTGGCCCACGGGCGGCCCGCCGGGCTCACCGTCGAGCCGGACGGAGCCCTGCGTCCCCTCGGCGGGGACCTGGTCGGGGACCGGCCTGCGGAGCCGCACGTCCACCTCGCCGTCCATGACGAGGGCGAACTCGTCGTGCCCCGCGATGCGCCACTCGGAATCGCCCTCGGCGCGGATCGCCTCGAGGACGTACTGCCGGTTCTTGGCGACGCAGACCTTCTCGTACGGACGGCTGTGCCCCGCCACGTCGAAGACGTTGGAGAAGGCGTAGCGCTTGGGGTCGTCGTCGATGAGCTCGATGGATCCCTTCTCGTAGCCCTCCAGGGACCCGAAGCGCGTGGTGTATGTCGGCATCGCCTCCTCCTGCCGTCGCCGGCGTTCCCCCACTGGGGCTTGCGCTGCATGTTCGTTATGCGTACACTCATTCGCATA
>VBHE01000014.1:0-8134 GCA_005889515.1 Chloroflexota bacterium
TCGGCGCCGCGGTCGGCCTCCCCGTCGAGCACTTCCTCGGCGAGGTGCAGAAGCTCGCCGTCCAGGGCGGGATCCTCATCGCCATGGGTGCCGGCGCCTTCGTCGCCATCCGCCGGGTGCCGCCCGGCGACCGCGGCACCCTGGTGCGGGTGCCCGACCAGGTGCGGGTCCTCCTCGCCCTCGGCGTCGACCTCGGCCTGGTGGCGAGCATGCTCTCGGGCGTCGTCGCCGTCGTCCGCCGCCTGGTCGGGGCGGGGGTGATCGCCGGCTGGGCCGACGCGCTGGTGGTGGCGTCGGGGATCGGGATCTTCTACCTGATCATCACCCGCCGCTCGACGGGGTCCACCGCCGGGGAGGCGCTGCTCCGCACCACCTACATCGCCCGCCACCACCGCGCGGCGGCGCTCGCCCGGTCCGACCCGGCGCACCCGGCCGACGCGGAGCCCGACCTGCTCCACGCCGCCACCCTTCTCCGGCTCGTCGCCGACGCCGACCGGCTGCGGCTGCTCCGCCTCCTGCTCGGCGCGGAGCGCGCCAGTGCCGAGCTGGCGCGGGAGACCGGGCTGACGGTCGCCGACGTCGTCTACCACCTCGGCCAGCTGTGGCGCGCCCAGCTCGTCGTCCCGATCGAGTCCGGGCGCGGCGACGTCCGCTACGCGGTGCCCTCGGGGCGTCCCCGCGACGCGGTGCTCGCCCTGCTCGCGCTCGCCGCCGCCGTCGAGTCGCCGGTGCTCGCGCCCTCGGGCTGAGGCTCGGCGGGCTCGGCCGCCACTCCGGAGGTGACCCGGGTGCGCGCGCCGGGGTCGATCTCGGCACAGACCGAGCCGCCGATCATCACGATCTGGCCGAGCACGAAGAAGTAGAAGAGCAGCAGGAAGAAGAGGGCGAAGGTCTGGTCGTAGGCGGCGAAGCCGCCGGTGACCTTGAAGTACAGCGGGAAGAGCAGGGTGAAGCCCTCGAAGAGCGCGGCGGCGCCGAGCGCCCCGGGGAGGACCCGCCGCAGCCGCTGCCTGCGGTTGGGGACGACGTAGTAGATCGCCGCGAAGAGCAGGCCGGCGTCGAGGACGCCGAGGCCGATCTGGAGGAGCAGCGACGCCGGGCCGGTGCGGAACACCTTGGGCACGAGGGGAAGGTGCTCGAGGACGCCGAGCAGGCTGCCGCTCAGCATCAGCGGCATGGTGAGCAGGGTGAAGAGCAGGATCATGCCGACGGACATCAGCTTCTGTTGCAGGAAGTCCCGCGACTTGCAGCCGTAGAGCGTCGAGAGCCCCTGGTCCATCGCGCCGAAGAGGGCGGAGCCGCTCCAGAGGAGGCCGGCGAAGCCGACGATCGCGAAGACGCCGGTGCGCTCCCGGAAGGAGTTGAGGGCATCGATGATCTCGCAGTGCGGGTCGTGGCGGCAGTTGGGGAAGCCGGCCGCGATCTGGCGCTCGATCTCGTCCTTCACCCCGGAGTCCTGGAGCACCAGCCCGAGCACGGTGATGGTCACGAGCACGATGGGGAAGAAGGCGAAGAGCGCGTTCCAGGCGATCAGCGTTCCCCAGTTCGGGCCCTGGTGATCGAGGAAGCGCCGGATCACCCGAACCGGGAGGAGGTTCAGGAGCCGCGTGGTCATGGTTCCGCCTCGTCCCCCCTGGCCGATGGTGACGATGCTACGCGCGGTGACGCAGCCAGAGGGCGCCGCCGGCGAGGGCGACCACGACGGCGAGCAGCCCGAGCACGACCGGCAGCCCGGGTCCGCCGGTGTCGACGGGCGTGGCGGTGAGCGGCGGCGTCGGGGCGGTGGGCAGGGTGCCGCCGGAGGTGGTCGCCGCGTCGGTCTCCACCCCGGCCACGGCGGAGGCGGTCGCGGTCGCCGACGCCGACGCCGACGCCGACGCCGAGGGTGACGGCGCCGCAGAGGGCGAGGGCGACGGCGAGGCGGTCGGCCTGGGTGCGGGCGTGGTCGGGCGCTGGTTCGGGGTCGGGGTCGGCGCCGGCCGCGGCGCGGGGACCGCGGTGGGCGCCGTCGTCGGCGCCTGGGTCGCCCGTGGCGCCGGTCGCGGTGTCGCGGTCGGCGGTGGCGCGGGGTTGACGCTGAAGGTCGCGTGCATCGTCGTGGGGTGGATCTCGCAGTGGAAGGCGTAGCTCCCGGCGACGGTGAAGCGGTACTGGTAGTAGGAACCCTGCCCCTTCAGGTCCTGGCTCCTGAAGCCCGGGTCGGGGCTCAGCGTCGGCGTCATCGTGTGGTTGACCGTCGTCGGATTGAGCCAGGTCATGGTGTCGCCGGCGGTGATGCCCGCGGGCACGCCCTGGAAGACGTAGGGCGACTGCTGGGTGCCCGAGCCCGCGATCGTCACCGCGTGGGTGGTGTCGGCCCGGCCCGACCCCGGCTGCAGGATTAGGGCGGCGAGCACCGCCGCCGCTGCGAGCAGGCGCGACACGCTGCGAACCGCCCGGACGTGCATGGGCGCAAGCGTACGGCGGGCGGGTGGCCTCTCACCGGCGCGACCTCCGCAGCAGGCTCACGCCGGCGGCGAGGACGCCGACGATGCCCACGCTCAGGACCACGACCGGCAGCGGTGGGCCCGCCGGCGCCGCCGCGGGGGTGACCGGGGTCACCGCCGGGGCGGCGGTGGGAGCGGGCGCCGGCGGGGTCGGCTCCGCGACCGGCGAGGCGGCGGGCGGCGCCGTCGCCGGCGCGGCCGTCGGAGGCGCCGGAGCGGCGGTGGATACGTGCGCGGGCGGCCGGGGCGCCGCCGTGGGGACGGCGGTCGGGCGCGCCGTCGGTGGCGCCGGAGGACGGGTCGGAGCGGGGGTGGGAGCCGCGGTCGCGCTCGCCGTCACCACCACGCTGCCGGTCATGTACGGGTGGATGGCGCAGTGGTACGTGTAGGTCCCCGCGCCGGCGAAGGTGAAGCTGTAGGTGCTGCCGCTGCCGCCGAGGTCGCCGTTCGGGCCGCCCCCCGTGGCGCAGGAGTCGCAGGTGACGGTGTGGGGCGCGCTGCTGTCGCTCGTCCACACCACGGTGGTGCCGGCGGTCACCGTCAGGGTCCTCGGGGTGAAGCAGTGCGCGTTGCCGCCGCACCCGGTGTCGACGACGGTCGCGGCGGCGGTCGGGGCGGCGCTCACCGGCCGGCTTCCGGCGCTCGCGAGGGCGGCGGCGGCGAGCAGGGCGGCGAGCGTCAGGGCTCGGGTCATGGGGGCTCCTCCTTCCCGCCACCTGTGAGCAGGTACGGAGGCTGGTTACACGCCTCCATCGGAAAGCTCCCCGGTCGCCGGACCACGTGTAGGATGCGGGCGGCGCGGGTACCCACCGCGTTCACGGCGCGCCCGCGCCCGCAGGCACACGGAGGTCCCCGTGGTGAACCCGACCGCAGTCATCCCCATGGTGGTGGAGACCACCAACCGTGGCGAGCGCGCGTTCGACATCTATTCGCGCCTGCTGCGTGACCGCGTCATCTTCCTGGGGACGCCCGTCGACGACAACGTCGCCAATGTGATCATGGCCCAGCTCCTCTTCCTCGAGGCCGAGGATGCGGAGAAGGACATCTCGATCTACATCAACTCGCCGGGCGGGTCGGTGACCGCGGGCCTGGCGATCTACGACACCATGCAGTACGTGCGTCCACGGGTGAGCACGATCTGCATCGGCCTGGCGGCGTCGATGGGAGCGCTCATCCTCGCCGGCGGCGCCGCGGGGATGCGCTACAGCCTGCCGAACTCGCGGATGCTCATCCACCAGGTGTCGGGCGGCTTCCGCGGCCAGGCCACCGACATCGAGATCCACGCCCGCGAGGCGCTCTTCCTGCGCAACCGGCTGGACGAGATCCTCGCCAAACACACCGGCAAGGAGCTCGAGGTCATCCACCGTGACACCGAGCGCGACTACTTCATGGACCCCGAGGAGGCCAGGGGATACGGCCTCATCGACGAGATCATCCGCGGCACCCGTGGCGCGGGCGCGGTGGTGAGCCCCGGAGGCGACGGCGCCGGCGTTCCGTAGCCTTTCCCGTGGCCGGGTGATCGCGGCCCCGCTATCGTTCTCCCATGGACGGGGCGGCGATCCACCGGCTCTGCGTGCTCGAGCTCGTCGAGCCGGATGCGGCGCTCGATGCCGCCGCCGCCGCCCTCACGGCGCCCCCCGCCGCTTCCGAGGCGTCCGCGGAGGACGCCGAGGATGCGCGGATGCGCGCGCTCCGCCTCACCCGGGCCGCCATCGCCTCGCGGCGGCGCCGGCAGCTGTGCCGCCGACTGCTCCATCCCGACACCTCCTGGCGCGCGATCCCGGGCGAGGACCTGCTCGAGGGGCTCCATGGGCGCGAGCGCTCCGTCCTCGCTCTCGAGCTCGCCGCCGGGGCCGGTGCCACCGAGATCGCCGAGGTCCTCGACGTCGGCGAGGTGGCGGTGATCGCCGCGCGCCGCCGCGCCCTCGATCGGCTCCGCGCCGACCCGGCCACCCTCCACCACCGGGCCGCGGCGATCGCGCCGCCCGTCGGGCTCGAGGAGCGGCTCCGCCAGGCGTCCGCCGCGCGCCGCCGGCGCGAGCGGCTCGACCCCCGCCGGCTCCTCGCCGGGGGAGCGCTCCCGCCGCTGGCGACCGCCGCGGTGATCGCGGTCCTGGCGGGCGCGATCGGGGCCGGCGCCGGCGTGCTCGGCCGCCACTCCACCGACCGAGCCGTCGCCCGGCTCGCGGCCGACGCCGCGGCGGCGACCCCGGGACCCCCGGCGCGAGCCTTCGCCGCCGCCGGCTACGACCCGGTGCGGGGCGAGGTCGTGCTCTTCGGCGGGCGCGGCGCAGAGAACCGGCTGCTCGGCGACACCTGGACGTGGGACGGGAACGCCTGGCGGCTCCGCTACAACACGGTCGGGCCCTCCCCGCGCAAGGCGGCGGCGATGGCCTGGGACCCGTCGAGCCGGCGGCTCCTCCTCTTCGGCGGCCAGGGGTCGGCGCCCGGCGGCCAGGGGGAGACCGAGCTCCGCGACACCTGGGCGTGGGACGACAGCGGCTGGGTCCCGCTCCATTCCTCCCTCTCGCCTCCGGGCCGCCTCGGCGCCGGCACCGCCGCGCTCGCCACCGACGCCACCACCGGCGAGGTGCTGCTCGTGACCGACGGGGCCTCCCAGGGGTCGACGTGCTCGCTCGCGGTCTGGCACTGGAGCGCGGGGAGCTGGGTGCAGTTGCGGCCGCCGGTCTCGCCGCGGGCGGCGCTCACCGGACGGCTCGCCTACGCCCCCGGGACCGGCGGTCTGGTCCTGGTCACCGCCCTGCCCACCGCCTCCGCGTGCGGGGGTGACGCCGCCTCCGCCGCGGTCTGGACCTGGGACGGGGTGACCTGGACCGAGCAGCACCAGGTCACCCCGCTCGCGGCCAAGCACATCGTCGACGGCCCGCTGAGCAGCTCACCGGCGGGGGTCCTGGTCCCCGGCTACCACACCTTCTCGTGGGACGGATCCGACTGGCACGACTCCGGCCCCGACGGCCCGGGGGCGCGCTTCGGGGCGGCGGTCGCCTACGACCCCCGTCACCGCCAGAGCGTCCTCTTCGGCGGCTGCTGCATCGTCGGCGGCGGCCCGGAGAGCGTCTACGACGACACCTGGACGTGGGACGGCGACAGCTGGCTGCGGCGCGGCGGCTCCCGGCCGCCCGCGGAGAGCGGCACCGCGGTGAGCCCCTCCTCGCCATGGATCGAGAGCGCCCTCCCACTCGGCAGCGTGGACGCCATCACCGCCGACCGCGACGCCGTCTACGCCGTCGTCGAGCGCCTCCAGCTCGGTATGTGGGACCTCGACCGCGCGATGGTGGCGCGGCTCGACCGCGCCACCGGACAGGTGACGATGGCGGGTCCCTTCCCCGCCGCCGACAGCCTCGCCCTCGCCGGGGGGCGTCTCTGGGTCGGGGCGGGGGTGCATCCCGGGATCGTCAACCCCGGCCACCAGGCCCTCTACGGGGTCGACCCCGCGACCCTGCAGGTGGAGCAGGAGCTGAGCCTCCTGCCCGCGCCCGACGCCTCCCAGTTCTCGGCACGTCTGGCAGGAACCGGGAATCTGCTGTGGCTGGGCTGGGGCAACGACCTGATCCGCATCGATCCGCACAGCGGCGCGGTGCTGAACCGCCTCGACCCGGGTGGCGGCGGGGTCGACGACGTCGCCCTCTCGCCCGGCGGCGACCGCCTCTACGTGACCACCCGCCTGCCCTCCGAGGACGCGCTGATCAGCGTGCGCGAGCCGCGGACGGGGGCGATGCACGCCACCGCGACCGAGCACAGCACCGCGGGAGCACGGCTGGCCGCCGTCGGTGACGGGGTGTGGATCGCGGTTCCGACCGGGCTCTCGTCGGCGCTGAGCCACCGCCGCGCCACCGACCTCGGCCCGCTCGGCCCCGCCCCGGCCCTCGGCGGCGACGGGCACCCGTCGGGCAACACCCTGCGCGCGTTCGTCGCCGACGGCGTGCTCTGGCTCGCCGATTCGCAGCGCTCGACCCTGAGCTGCGCCGACCCGCGCAGCGGCGCGATCCGCGCCAGCGCGGGGATCGCCCGCGCCCAGGAGCTCGCCGGCGACGCCGGCGGGATCTACCTGGGAACCACCGACGGGGTCGTGGTCATCGGCCTGGATCCTCGCTGCGCCGGCTGACCACGTCGGCGGCGACGATGTGGAGCATGTCCTGGTCGCGGCTCAGGTGGGTGGCGTCGTTGAGCCCGAGAAGCACGTGCTCGTCGCCCTTGAGCAGCACCGAGGAGATGCCGGTGTGCCAGGGGACGAACCACATGTGGCGCTCCGCCCCCGTCCAGGAGCCGAGGATGGCGTTGATGAAGCCCCCGTGGGTGACGCAGGCGATGACCCCGCCGTGGTGGCGCTCGACCACCCGGGCGATTGCGGCCGTCCCCCGTGCCAGCAGCGAGTCGATCGGCTCCTCGCCGTTCTCGCCCGTCCAGCGCGCCCGGGAGAGCACCCGCACGGCGTTGAGCGCGGCGCTCACGTAGTCGTCGGGGTCGGGCTCGAGCATCCCCCGATAGCGCCGCCAGCGCGCCTCCTCGCCGAGGTGGATCTCCTCGAGCCCCTCCTCCACCTCGGCCTCGAGCGCGGCGCGGTCGGCGACCACCTCCGCGGTGCGGCGGGCGCGCTTGAGGTGGCTCGAGACCACCGCGGTGAGCGGCAGCGCGGCGAGCCGCTCGGCGAGTCGCAGCGCCTGGCGCTCACCGCGCTCGCTGAGCGGGGCGTCGCGGCGCTGCATCGTCGCCTGCTCGGCGTGGCGGATGAGGAGCAGCAGCGTCCCCGGCGGCGGCGGCGCGGCGGCGGGCCCGGTCACCGGTGGCCCACCGCGTTCAGACCGCGGCGAGGAGCTGGTCGAGCTCGTCGCGGAGCACCTCGATGGGGCGGTAGCCGTCGATCCGGCGCACCGCCTCGGCGCCGCGGAAGAGGATGAGGGTGGGCACCGCGAGCACCGCGAAGAGAGCGGCGGTCTGGGGATTGGCGTCGATGTCGAGCTTCGCGATGACCGCCCGCCCGTCATACTCCTCGGAAAGCACGTCGAGACTCGGGGCCAGGGCTTTGCAGGTCGAGTTCCAGGAGGCCCAGAAGTCGACCACGGCGGGAATCGGCGACTCGATCACGCGTGCGCGGAAGGTGCTGTCAGTGAGGGTCAGCGGCTTCGCCATGCCGGAAGCATATCGAGGGAGGCAGCCACCTCCGCGCCATGTCCCCCGGGGGGTGGCCGTTAAACGTGTGCATGACGTGGAAGCCGCGACCCTGACGATGGAGCTGCCGGCGGAGCGCACCGATGCGTCGTTCGAGGCGTTCTTCGAGGACACGTGCCAGCGGATCGTCGGCATCGTGGCGGTCGCGACCGGCGACGTCGCCGCCGCCGAGGACGCCGTCCAGGACGCCTACGCCCGGGCGCTCACCCGTTGGGGACGGGTGTCGCGGCTCGACCGCCCCGACCTCTGGGTCGCCCGGGTGGCGACCCGGATCGCCATCGACGCCTGGCGCCGCCGGCGGCGGGAGACCCCGCTCGAGGCGGAGATGCGGGCCTCGGTCCACGACGACATCGACCGCCTCTGGGTGCGCTGGGGCCTCGAGGGCCTGAGCCCCATGCAGCGCGTCACCGTGATCCTCCGCCACGTCGAGGGCCGTCCGGTCGGCGAGGTGGCCGCCG
>VBHE01000014.1:8163-9088 GCA_005889515.1 Chloroflexota bacterium
GCGCTCCTGGGCGAGTCCCGATGAGCGACCTGCGCCACGAGGTCGACGAGATCGGGCGGCGGATCTGGCCGGACTCCCCCGCCGCCTACCGGGCGATGCAGGCACGCCGCCGCCGCTGGTGGCTCACCCTCCTCCAGCCGCGCCGGCCGCAGCTCGCGATGCGCTGGCTCCCGGTGCTCGCGGCGGTCGCGACGGTGGCGATCTTCGTGGCCCTCGCCGGTAACCACCCGGCGGTGGAGCGCACCGAGCACCCCGGCACCCACACCCTCGCGCCCACCCCGGTCTCCCCGGGCGCGCCCGAGGGCCTCCACCTCGCACCCCCGCCGGGGCGGAGCATCGCGGTGGCCCCGTCGAGCCACCCGGCGGCGCCGGCGCCGCCGGCCGCGAACCCACCGGGCACCGGCGCCGTGGCCACGACCGGCGGCGACTCGCCCGCCTCCCCGCAGCGGCCGTCGTCGACGGGGAGCGGCGTGGTCACCGTGACCCTCACCGAGGCCGACTCCGGGAAGACGATCACCGTCGCCCCCGGGACCCGGATCGTGGTCACCCTCCAGGCGGCGCCGCACCGCCAGTGGAGCGCCCCCCGCTCGCTCGACTCGACGGTGCTGACCGCGAGCGACACCGCGAGGGACGCGGGCGGCGGCGCCCACGGCACCTTCGTGGCCTCGAAGCCCGGGCACACCCGGCTGGTCGCCAGCCAGGGCGGCTGCCACGGCCCGCTCTGCCTGATCGCCTCGACCACGACCTGGCAGGTGCGCGTCGTCGTCCGCTGAACCGGGCCGCCCGCCGCCCGCCGGGAAGGGAGCGCAGGCGTGACTGACGGATCAGGGCGCGAGCAGCGGACGCAGGTCGCCGTTGGCGCCGTTGCCCGCGGCCCCCAGCAGCCGGACGCCGTAGGCCTCCTCGAGGGCGCGAAGCATCCCGT
>VBHE01000014.1:9113-10628 GCA_005889515.1 Chloroflexota bacterium
CACCACGATGGTGGCGATCTGCCCCCCCGCCGCAGCCCCGCCGCAGCAGCCGTTGTCGCTGCCGCCCTCGTCCCAGGTGATCACCACCGAGCCGTTCTGCCGGTACCAGCTCGAGCCCATGACGAGCTGCATCTCCCCCTTCAGCCATGCATCCGCGGTCTTGGTCGAGCAGTCGTGGCCGTCGTCGCAGAGGTTCGGGGTCACGAACAGGAAGGGCGGAGCGGTGCCGGCGGCGAGGTCGCTCGCGAGCTGCCCGTGGGGCACCACCCGAGCGCACTGCCCGGGGTTCCCGGTGATCGAGGTGAAGTACATGAAGGGGTCGTGCTTCTTCGCATAGCGGCCGCTCGAGGACCCGCCGAAGCACGGCGCCGGCATGTCCTCCATGTACGCCTTCCAGCCGATGCCGCGCTGGGCGAGCTGGTCGACGAGCGTGGGCCCCGCGAAGCTGTACGAGGTGCCGTCGTCGTGCACCCCCTGGTCGCTCCCCGAGATCATCGCGAGGTAGTTGGGGAGACTGGGATGGCTCACCCCGTACCAGTGGGTCGCCAGGCCGTGGCCGTTCGCGAGGGAGGTCGTGTACGGCGCGTCGGGCCTGCCCACGACGTCGCTCTCCTCGCGGTTCTCCATGACGATGACCATCACGTGCGGCGGCCCCGCGGGCGCGGCCGTGGCGGCCTGGGTGCCCGAGGATGCGGCGGAGGTGGTGGAGCCGGCGGGAGTCGGGCTCGACGGCAGCAGGCTCGGGACCACGATCGACGGCTCCGCGCTCGACGGTGACGACGCCGGGGTGGGGCTGCCGCACCCCGCCACGGCGACGAGCGCTGCGACGGCGAGGACCAGGCGCATCTCGGAGACCCTTCCTTCAGGTGAGGATGTTGACCGCCCGCGCGGCGACGACTGCGACGGTCACCAGTGATACCACGGACTCGACCGCCATCAGCATCTTCGCGATGACGGTGAGCGGCATGGTGTCGGTGGGGCTGAAGGCGGTGGCGTTGGTGAAGGAGACGTACAGGTAGTCGAGGAAGGTCGGGGTCCAGCGCGGCCGCGCCGCGTCCGGGGTCACCATCTGCGGAAACAGGAAATCGGGTTCCTCGTGGTCGGGACGGCAACGCACCCGCGGACCGCCGCGGTCGACCTCCCAGTACCAGAGGCCGAAGACGATGACGTTGGTGAGCCAGATCTGGATCGACGACACGATGAGCTCGTGGCCGTCGACCTTCACCCCGCCCACGAGGGCGCGGACCAGCAGGACGAGCGAGGCGATGTTCGCCGCATTGATGACGCCGAGCATCAGGATCGCGAGCATCCGCGTGACCTGCTCCTCGAGCTGGTGGCGGAGGCTGGTCACGCTGAGGACGACGAGCAGCACCGCCTCGCCGCCGGGGATCACCCAGAACGGCCCCAGGATCAGCTTGTCGGGGAGGGTGATGTAGAGGACGAGAGCGGCCACGACCGCGAGCCGGGCGAGCCACAGCGGCTCGCCCTCGCTGACATAGCCCCAGGCGGCGGCGC
>VBHE01000014.1:10659-17716 GCA_005889515.1 Chloroflexota bacterium
GCACCGACCCCGGGCGACGGAGGACAGGCGATGGCGATCTCGAGCGGGCACCAGTTTGCGACGGCGGCGGAGCTGGCTCCCTACCACCTCCTCGAGGGCATCCTCGCCCGCACCGTCCACGGCGCCGACCTCAGCCTCGCCCTCGTCGACCTCGCCCCCTACCTGCGGATGCCCGAGCACCGTCACCCCCAGGAGCAGCTCGGGATGGTCGTGCGCGGTGAGCTCACCCTCACCATCGGCGACGAGAGCCGGCTGCGCGGTCCCGGCGACATGTGGGTGATCCCGAGCGACGTCCCCCATTCGGTGGTGGTGGGCCCGCACGGGTGCTCCGTCGTCGAGGCCTTCTCGCCGCCGCGGGCCGACTGGGAGACGATGCCCCGCCGCGAGCCCCACCCCGGCGACTGGCCGGAGGCGACGCCCGGTGGCTGAGACCGAGGTCAGCCGCCGCTGAGGATGTGGTGGAGCGCGAGGGCGGCGAGGCCGAGCCCGCCGCTCAGCGCCAGCCCGGAGAGCACCGTGCCGGCGTGCCGCTGGAGGCGGCGGACCCTGGACTCGGGCGCCTGGGCGCGGAAGTCGATCTCCACCAGCCCCTCGCCCACCCAGCGCGCCAGGGCACGGTGACGGCGGACGCCTTCCACCTCCCGACGCGGGGAGCCCATGACGCTCAAACCCTTTCCCCGGACGTTCCCGAACCCTGACCTGAGGATACGCCGCCGGCGGGTCGTGTGACAGCACCGTGATGAGTCGGCCACAGGGCGCCGAACTCCACGGGCATGACGGTTGGGCGGATCTACGGTTCGGGTCATGAACGATTCCGCCCTGGCTGTGTCGGCGGCGCGCGAGGACCTCCTCGAGCGGCTGGTCGACCTCCAACCCAGGATGCGCCAGCGCTTCGACGCGGTGCTCCCACGCGGGCTCTGCGCGACCGTGTCCGCCGACCTCGGCGGCGTCACCCAGCACCAGATCGAGGTGCTTCAGACCCTCGCGCGGCGTGGGCGGGTGACGATGCACGAGCTCGCCGCGCTCCTCGGCGTCGGCCCCAGCAGCGCCACCCAGCTCGTCGACCGGCTCATCAACCGACAGCTGGTCGAGCGCCACACCGACCCCGCAGACCGCCGCCTGGTCTGGATCGTCGCCACGCCCCGGGCCGAGCTCCTCACCTCCCGCTTCGGCGAGGTCAAGCGCGAGATCGTCCGCACCCTCGCCGGCGGGCTCACCGACGCCGAGCTGGCGACCTTCGTCGCCCTGCTCGCGAAGCTCGCCGACGGCCCCCACATCCGCGTCGCCAGCGCATCGAAGGAAGGACTGCAGTGACCCGCATCTTCGCCACCCTCGGACGCTTCTCGGTCCGCTTCCGCTACCCGGTGGTGGCCCTGTGGATCGCCGCCACCGTCCTCAGCGTGCACTTCTTCCCCGGGCTGTCGAGCGTCGCCAAGGACACCAACAGCGGATTCCTCCCGGCCGACACGCCGAGCATGCAGGCATCGAAGCTGGCGACGCCCTTCCAGAACAGCGACCAGGCGTCGCTGACGGTGGTGGTGAGCCGCTCCGGCGGCAGCCTCTCGGCCGCCGACCAGCAGACCGTCACCCAGGTCGAGGCCGCGGTCGGCAGGGTCGCCAAGGTGACCTCCGTCCACGACCTGGGCGTCTCCCGCGACGGCGCCGCCGAGCAGGCGCTCGTCCAGGCAGATGTGGCCCCGTACGGCAACGGCAGCGATCAACAGGCGGTGGTGTCGAGCATCCGCAAGATCCTCGCGGACCACTCCATCGGGGGGCTGACCTTCAACCTCACCGGCGAGCTGCCCATCGTCGTCGACACCCAGCAGCAGCAGACGTCCTCGCGCAGCAGCACCCAGGGCCTCTCGTTCCTCTTCATCATCGTCCTGCTGCTCTTCGCCTTCCGCGCCCTGCTCGCGCCGCTGGTCACCCTGCTCCCCGCCGCACTGGTGCTCTTCCTCGCCAGCCCGGTCATCGCCGCGGCCACCCACCTCGGGGTGCAGGTGTCGAGCATCACCCAGTTCCTGCTCGTGGTGCTCGTCCTCGGCGCCGGAACCGACTACGGTCTCTTCCTGGTCTTCCGGGTCCGCGAGGAGCTCCGCCGCGGGCTCGATCCCAAGGAGGCGGTGGTCCGCGCGGTGACCACGGTCGGCGAGTCCGTCACCTTCAGCGCGCTCACCGTCATCGCCGCCCTGATGAGCCTGGTTCTGGCCAAGTTCGGCTTCTACCAGAGCATGGGCCCGGCGCTGGCCATCGGCATCGCCCTGATGCTGCTCGCCGGCCTCACCCTGCTGCCCGCCCTGCTCGCCATCTTCCGCCGCGCCGTCTTCTGGCCGAGCCGGACCCGGCTGGTGGAGCGGCCCCGGACCACGATCTACGGACGCATCGCCGGCGCCGTGGTGCGTCGCCCGCTGGCCGTCGCCGCCTTCGGCGTCCTCGGCTTCGCGGCGCTCGCCGCCGGCTCGCTGTCGAGCAGCACCGCGGGCTTCGCCGACCAGTCGAGCGGCCCCGCCGGAAGCGACTCCGCCGCCGGCAGCACCGCCCTCGCCGCCCACTATCCGGCGGCGACCAATCCCTCGATCGTCCTGCTGCAGTTCGCCCAGCCGGTGTGGGACAACCTCGGCGCGATCAGCACCGCCGAGCAGGCGCTGCGCGCCAGTGGCCAGGTCGGCCGCGTCGTCGGCCCGCTCGACCCGGCCGGTCTCGCGCTCAGCCCCGCCCACGTGTCCGGGCTGCACGCGCAACTGCGCGACCTGCCCCTCCCGCTGGCCCCCACGCCGCCCGCCGGCTCCGCGGTCTCCGCCGCCGACTACAACACCTACCTCGCGCTGAGCCGCTTCATCAGCGCCGACGGCCGGACCGTGCAGCTCGCCGCCGCGCCGAAGATCACCGACACCTCCTCGCCCGCCGCGATGGCGATGATCCCGCAGCTGCGCGACACCGTCACCGCCGTCGCCCACCAGGTCGGCGCCACCGACAGCGGCGTCTTCAGCCTCACCGCCTTCGCCTACGACGTCAGCCACATCTCCCAGAGCGACCTCTCCAGGATCATCCCCATCGTCGCCATCCTCATCGCCCTGCTCCTCGCGGTGGTGATGCGCAGCCTGGTGGCGCCGCTCTACCTGGTGGCGAGCGTGCTGCTCTCCTACCTCGCCGCCCTCGGCCTCGTGGCGATCGTCTTCGTCCACCTCGGCGGCTCGGCGGGGGTCAACTTCGTCCTCCCCTTCCTGATGTTCGTCTTCCTCATGGCGCTGGGGTCCGACTACAACATCCTGGTGATGACGCGCATCCGTGAGGAGGCGCAGAGTCACACGCTCGCCGAGGCGGTACGCCGTGCCGTCGGCTTCACCGGGACCACCGTGACGACGGCGGGGATGATCCTCGGCGGCACCTTCGCGGTGCTCGCCGTCGCCGCGGGCAGCACCGCCGGCTCCGACCAGGTGCGCCAGATCGGCTACGGCATCGCCGCCGGCGTGCTCATGGACACCTTCGTCATCCGCACCGTGCTCGTCCCCGCGGTGGTGGCGACGCTCGGCCGCTGGAACTGGTGGCCCTCGCCGCTCTTCCGCCGCTCCGCCGGCGCCGGCACCGGCGTCGACACCGAGCAGACCCCGGCCGCCTCCGGCGACCGCAGCGCCGCCGCCTGATCGTGCCCGCAGCCCAAGGAGATCCTTCGATGGCCACGACAGCCTCCCCGTCCGTCGCCCCGCCGGTGGTGCTCTCGCACCGCGCGCGGATGGCGGTGCTCGGCGCCACGCTGCTCGGCCTCTTCCTCGCCTCGCTCGACCAGACCATCGTGGGCACAGCGCTGCCGCGCATCGTCACCGACCTCCACGGCGACAGCCTCTACACCTGGGTGGTCACCGTCTACCTTCTCACCTCGACGATCACGGGGCCGATCTACGGCCGGCTCTCCGACGCGTACGGGCGCAAGCCGCTGCTGATGATCGGGATCAGCCTCTTCCTCGTCGGTTCGGCGCTCTCCGGCCTCTCCCAGAACATGACCGAGCTGATCTCCTTCCGAGCCCTCCAGGGCCTCGGTGCCGGGGCGCTCTTCCCGATCTCGCTCGCGGTGATCGGCAGCGCGGCCGATATCAGGGTGTCTTCGGCGCCGTGTTCGGGATCAGCTTCATCGCCGGTCCGTTCCTCGGCGGCTTCCTCACCGACCACGTGAGCTGGCACTGGGTCTTCTACGTCAACCTGCCGATCGGCATCGCCGCGCTCGCGATCATCGCCGCGGTGCTGCCCACGGTGCGCCGCGCCTCGGGCAGCTGGCGGGACATCGACTTCCTCGGCATCGGCCTCTTCACCGCAGGGGTGGTGCCGCTGCTCATCGGCCTCTCCGACAAGGGCCAGCCCGACGCCACCGGCGCCCTGCCGGCGTGGCTCAGCCCCCAGGTCGGAGGCCTCATCCTGCTCGGCGCCCTCGTCCTCGTCGGCTTCGTCCTCGCCGAGTCCCGCGCCCGGGAGCCGATCATGCCCCTCGACCTCTTCCGCGACCGCACCTACTCGGCGTCGCAGGCGGCGGTCTTCCTCATCGCCGTCGCCATGTTCACCGCGGTGATCTTCCTTCCCCGCTACTACCAGGCGGTGCGCGGGGTCAGCGCGACCGCGTCGGGCTACGAGATCTGGCCGCTCCTCCTCGGCCTCATCGGCGGCAGCATGGTGGGTGGCCTCCTGATCAGCAAGCGCGGCCGCTACCGCTGGCTGCTCACCGGGTCGGCGGTGCTGCTCATCGCCGGGGCGGCGCTGATGACGCGGCTCGACGCGACCACCGGCAGCCCCGCGCTCTGGGCGTGGATGCTCGTCCTCGGGCTCGGCGTGGGACCGTCGCTGAGCGGCTTCACCGTCGTGGTGCAGAACTGCGTGACCGCGAACCGGATCGGCGTCGCCACCAGCACCCTGACCTTCTTCCGCCAGGTCGGCGGATCGGTCGGCCTCGCCGCCGCGGGCACCCTGTTCAGCAGCAGCTTCGCGAACCGCCTTCCCACCGCGATCGCGGCGCAGGGCGTCCCCGCGTCGGCGACCGCACACCTCACCGGCAACCAGGGCTCGCTCACCGCGGTGGGCGACATCGGCGGGCAGATCTCGGCGGCGCTCCCGCCGGCGCAGCACGACCTGGTCGGGCGCATCGTCACCGCCGTCCACGACGCCTTCGCCGCGTCGGTGGCGCAGATGTTCTGGCTCTCCCTGGCCGCATCCGCGCTCGCGCTGGTCGCGATCGTCGTCCTGCGCGACGTGCCGCTGCGCGGCGGCCGCCATGGCACCGAGCGCGACCCCGGCGACATGGTGGCAGTCGCGTAGCAGCCCGAGCGTCCGCCGGACCGCGCCCACGCCGGCGACGACCCCGTCGCCGGCTGGGAGGCGGCGCGCGCCGCCACCGCCGCGGCGCTCACTCCGGAGGCGCTCGCCCGGCGTGTTCGCCCCCCGGCTCCCCGCCCCCGAGGGCGCCGGTCCCACGGAGCGCTTGATGTCCTTCCTCGGACGGAAGGTCTGACCCCCTGAAGCAGGGCTCCTCGGAGGTCTAGACTTCGGCGCCGTGAAGGCGTTCGCAACCGGACTCCTGCTCGCGGGGCTCTCTCTCGGCGCCGCCGGCTGCGGCTCGAGCCCGAGCGCCGCCGACGCCGTGAATGCGGCCACGAGCCAGAGCGCGACCGCGAGCGCCACCCCCGCGAGCAAGGTGATCCGCACCCAGCTCGCCCAGGGGACGATGACCGACCCGCTGAAGATCGACGTCGCCCCGCCGAGCCAGCTCACCGTGCAGGAGGTGACGATCGAGCCCGGCGGCGTGGCCCCGTGGCACACCCATCCGGGCGCCGAGAACACCGTCGTCACCGGCGGGCAGCTCACCCTGACGATCTCGAGCGACCCCGGCTGCGCGCCACGCCACCTCGGTCCCGGGCAGGCCTTCGACATCCCCGCGAACACCCCGCACACCGCCGGCAACGACGGCACCGTGGCGGTGACGCTGGTGGTGACCTACCTGGGGACGCCGCCGGGCGCGACGCTCGTCAATCCCGTCCCCCGACCGTCGGGCTGCTCGTCGTAGATCGACGCCAGCCGGGGGTCCCTCGCCGGCGGCTGGTCGAGGATCGTCTGCCAGAAGCTGACGTACGCCTGCTCGTGCAGGAACCCCATCCGGATCGGAATCTGGTTGGGGTACAGGTGCTCGAAGGACCGGAAGTCCTCGATGATCACCTCGTACTCGTGGAGCCGCCGGCGGTGGAGCGCGATCTGCTCCTCGGCGAGGCGGCGGATGCGGTCCGGGTCGGTGAGCCCGGCGAAGACGAGCTTGAGGAGGCCGAGGTCGCGCACCTCGGTCTGCTCGGTGACCGGGCTGTCGAACCACTGGCGGAGCACCTGCCGGCCGGCCTCGGTCAGCGTGTAGAGCTTGCGGCGGCGGCCGTGCCCCTCCTGGATCTCCTCGAGCAGCCCGAGCTTGGCGAGCCGCGCGGGCTCGACGTAGAGCTGGGAGTGGGGGAAGTCCCAGAACCAGGACACGCCCTGCTTGGCGAGCTGCTTGAGCTGATAGGGGGTGACCCGCCCGAGGCGCGCGGCGTAGCCGAGCACGAGGAAGGCGCTCGGCCCGAGGGTCAGCCGCCGGGTCGTCCCGTCGCCGTCCTGCACCGTCACCTTCGTCGACCTGTACACGCAGCGCCACCCCGTGCCACCGACCCCGACCGTCGCGGCGCGACGGTCCAGAGCCGATGATACGGGGCGCGTTCCGCGCTGCGCCTAGGCGCGAGAGAACCAGTAGTCGCGGGACAGGGGGTGCGGCCAGACCATCGCGATCTCCGCACCCAGCGTCTTCAGCAGGACGTCGGCGACCTCGGGGATCTTCACCGTCTCGAAGTACCACGCCCAGTTCCAGACCCGGTACCTGCGCAGCGCCTTGGCGACCGCGGGGTAGGGGTCGGCGCCGCGGAGCACCGCCTCGGCGGCGATCAGGGAGCCGACGGTGCCGCCGGTCATCCCGTCGGCGTAGTAGGCGGCGATCCACGGGGTGCAGGCGCGGCGCAGCTCGAGGGTGCCGGGGAGCGACGACTTCGGCGCTGAGACC
>VBHE01000014.1:17860-18505 GCA_005889515.1 Chloroflexota bacterium
ACGTCGCCTCCGGGGAGAGGGGGTCGGAGAACGGGGTGAAGTAGCCGACGTCGATGGTGCGCTCGCGGAGCACGAGCGGCGCGTACGTGGTCGCCGTGGCGAAGGGGGCGCGGAGCCCGCCCGGGGGCTCCTTGTAGGGCATCTGGACGGCGACGATGGCCTGTTTCGGCTTGCTGGTCGCGTTGCCGAGCAGCCCGCCGTTGGTGGTGACGTTGACCACCAGCGGCCGCCTGCCGGTCGCGAGCGAGCGGGCGTGCTCGAGCGAGGTCACCGGCTCGGGCCGCTCCAGGATCCCGTCGAGGTTGCTGAGCTCCTTGATCCCCATCGCGGTGCGGGAGTTGCGGAAGCCGTACATGCCCGGCCGCTTCAGTCCCTTCTTCCCGCCCTGCCAGTTCCCCACCTTGCTGTGGGTGTACGTGCCCGTGGCCCTGTCCTTCCACGCCATCGACGCGGTCTGGCGGTATGCGATCGGCGGAGTTGGCTGGTGGGTACCGGCGATCTGCCGCACCACCTCGTCGGTCGAGCGGTCGAGGGCGTAGGCGAGGAAGTCGCAGGCGGAGCCGCGGAGCGAGACGCCCGCCTTGAGGCGGCGGTCCTCGACCGGCGACGGCCCGGCGAGGACGACCCTGCCGGCGAACTCGGGGC
>VBHE01000014.1:18611-24536 GCA_005889515.1 Chloroflexota bacterium
GTCGGGACGTAGGGCTGACGCATGACGGGGGCACTCGTCCCCGCTCGACCGACCTGCAGATCCGTCGCCATTCGCCTCGCCTCCAACACCTCGGTGACGATGGTTCAGTCTAGATGATCCTCTATGGACCCTGCAAGGTCCCGGCTAGGAGGCCGCCGCCGCTCCGTCGTCGACCCGGGCGCTGGAGATCGCGACCCAGGCCGCCGACGCGTCGGCGCGACGGAGCACCCAGTCCTCGGTCCAGACGCGCATCGTCTGGGTGCCCTCGACGAGCGTCATGCTGCCGTCGGCGAGCTCGTACTCCTGCCCGGTCAGGTGCATGCGCATGGTGACGCGGTCGCCGTCGACGGCGGTGATCACCGCGTCGGTGACCTCGAGGAAGGCGAGGACGTGGTGGCGATGGCGCGCCGCCGTATCGGCGGCCTCGGCGGCCAGCGCGGCGGCGAGGTCGTCACCGACCCTGCCCGTGACCAGCTCGGGACGCCGCTGGGAGCGCGCCTGGGCGACCGCGTACACGAGCTCGCGGGCACAGGCGAGGATGCTGTAGGCGTCGGTGCTCAGAGCGCCGAGGTCGACGCCCGAGCTCGCCGCGGGCGGCGGGGGCGGCGCTGCGCATGGGGTGGCGGAGGCGTCGCGAGTGGACGCCTGGGCCACCATCGCGAGCGCCGCGGCGTCACGCGCGGTCATCGGCCGGAGCAGGTTCTGGGTGGTGAGCGCCCACCCCGGAGCGGCGATCACGGTGGTGTGGCAGTAGGGGCAGGCCCCGGTCGGATCGAGCTGGAGAGGCGCGCCGCAGTTCGGGCAGTGGTTGGCGGTCGTCGCGGGGTCGGGGTCGGTGACCGCGGTCGACGAGCGCTGGAAGACCCAGTCCTGCTCCCCGGCGGCGGTGCCGAAGCGGACCGTGATCGTCTCGATCTCCGGGCCCATGCTCACCGCGGAGATCGCGACGTCGCGCAGCACCGGGAGACCGGCGCCCACACCCGTGCTCGTCACCTTGTTCCAGACGGCCCGGGTGTGGTTGAGGAAGGCGGCCTCGTCGAAGGCGGGGTCGTGACCGCGGATCGCATCGAGACCCCGGGCGATCGCCCGGGGGTCCGGGGGCAGCGCAGGGATCCCCGGGGGGAGCGGCGGCTCGTCCGCGTAGGCGTCGCGCCCGCGGCGGCCGCGCTGCGTGTCGAGGGCGATGTCGAGGGCCCCGCCGAGGATGTCGAAGAGATCGGCCATGCGAAGGACCGTGACACGAAGCGATGATGCACAGGTGGCGGAGGCTCAACATTCCCGCCACGGATTCAGGAGACGCCGATGCGCATGCCAGGCCGGCTGCTCTGGATGACCGCGGCGGCCGCCTGCGCCGTCGCCGCCGCCATGCCCGCCGCCGCCGCGGGGGGGCCGCCGTTCCCGCAGCCGGGGGCGCAGTCCTCACCGCCGGGGGCCAACGTCAGGTCCTGCCGGCCCAGCGCCGCGCACCCCCGGCCGGTGGTGCTCGTCCACGGGCTCGGCGCCGACATGAGCGAGAACTGGTCGTACATCTCGCCGTTGCTCGCGGCCCAGGGGTACTGCGTCTTCGCCCTCACCTACGGCGTCGACCCGCGGGCCACCATCCCGCCCTTCGACCAGATGGGCGGCGTGGTGCCGATGGAGCAGAGCGCCGTGCAGCTGTCGACCTTCGTCAACCAGGTGCTCACCACCACCGGCGCGCCGAGGGTGGACATCGTCGGACACTCCGAGGGCAGCCTGATGCCCGACTGGTACGCACGCTTCCTGGACGGCGCGGGGAGGATCGACCGGTACGTGGGGATCACACCTCTGTGGCAGGGCACCGACACCCTCGGGCTCGCCACCATGGAGCAGTACGGGCGCGGGCCCGGTCTCTCGCCACCGGTGGTCGCGGGCGTCGCCCAGGTGTGCGGCTCGTGCCCCGAGTTCCTCGCCGGGTCGCCCTTCATCGAGAAGCTCAACTCGGCGGGCGGCCCGATCGCCGCGGGGGTCACGTACACCAACCTCATGACCCGCTACGACGAGGCGGTCGTCCCGTACACCAGTGGCCGGCTCGACACCCCGGGAGTGACGAACATCGTGGTCCAGGACCAGTGCCCGAACGACATCTCCGACCACGGCGCGATGGCCTACGACCCGGTCGTCGCCCAGGACGTCCTCAACGCCCTCGATCCCGCCCACGCCTCGCCGGTGCGCTGCGACCAGCCACCGCCGATCAACGGCTGAGGCCGATGGTGACGAGCGGCTTTCAGACCGCGGTCGAGTCCGGCGACGTGGAGGCGTTGCGCAGCACCCTCGCCGAGGACGTCGTCTTCAACAGCCCGGTCGTCTTCACCGCGTATCGCGGCATCGACGCGGTGGCGCCGCTGCTCGCCGCGGCGGTCAGCGTCTTCGAGGACTTCCACTACACCAGCGGGGTCGCCGAGGGCGATCGCCAGGTGCTCGTCTTCGAGGCCCGCGTCGGCGACCGCACCGTGCAGGGCGTCGACATCCTCCGCCTCGACGAGAGCGGGCTGGTCGCCGAGCTCACCGTGATGCTCCGGCCGATGTCCGGGGTGGCGGCGATGGCCGAGGCGATGCGGCGGCGGCTCACCGCGCCGGCGTAGAGGTCAGCCGCAGGAGCGGCAGGGGACGGCGGTGCCGAGGGGGAGCTCGCGGGCGATGGCGAGGAGCTCGCCGAGGCCGATGCCGTTGGCCCGCGCGCCGAGGATCCCGAAGGTCCCCTTCGGCCAGCTCAAGACGAGCGCGTTCGCATCGCGCGTCTCCCAGTGCGGCACCGGGACCTGCAGGGGGCTGTCGATGCGCGCGTCCCAGGTCCAGCCGTTGTAGTACGTGGCGGTGGTGCCCAGGGCGACGGACACCGGGCGCTGCCGGCTCGAGTCGGAGAAGGCGAGCTGGGCCCCGGGGACCGGAACCTGGATGACGAGCACCGGGTAGAGGGCATCGGGGTCGGCGCAGGTGCGGTTGTAGACCCAGGTCACCTCGGTGTCGGCGCCGACGGGGCCGCCGTAGGAGCCGCGCAGCTCGGAGACGAAGCGATACCCGTTGGGGAGGTACTCCGGGGCGCCGGGGGGCGGCTCGTCGAAGCAGGTGAGCTCGGCAGCCACGGTCTGCGGCGCGTCGAAGTGCGGCGCGAAGTGGGGATCGAGCGAGTGCCCGAGCCCGAGCAGCGTCAGCCCGGCGGCGGGGATGCCCGCCAGGACAGCCAGGAACCCCCCGTGGCCAAGACGGCGCATCGGCCGTTCGTGCTCGCGGAACTCGTCCATCGCCTCCGGTCCTTCCGCGTTCCGAGGAGTCTACGCGCCCCGATCGTTCGAGGGCCGACCGGCGGGCCCCCGAGGGCCTGACCGTCGACGGCGACGCCTCGGTGCTCGAGCTCTGGCGCGGGACGGTGCAGGTGCGCCCTGGCTGACCGCGGTCAGCCGGGGAGACGCAGGGTCACGGTCGTCCCCTCGCCGGGCGCGCTCGTCACCTCGACGCCGCCCCCGTGCGCCTCGACCACGTCGCGGACGATGGCGAGCCCCAGGCCCGAGCCCGGCGATCCGGCGCCCTTGACGAAGCGGTCGAGGACGCGGGGAAGGAGCTCGGCGGGGATGCCCTCGCCGTCGTCGACGACCCGCAGCTCGACCGTGGGCGGGTTCGCGAGCCGCCGCGCGAGGATGCGCACCGAGCCGCCCGGCGGGCTGTGGCGCCGTGCGTTGCTGACGAGGTTGGACAGAACACCGCGGAGGCGGGCGGGGTCGACCTCCACCGGTCCCAGCTCGGGGTCGACGTCCGCTCCGAGGGTGATCCCGGTGGCCTCGGCGGCGGCGCGGTGCGCCTCCAGGGTGTCGTGGACGAGCACCGCGAGGTCGACGGGCTCGCGCCGAAGCCGCAGCGCGCCGGCCTCGGCGAGCCCCAGGGTGGTGAGGTCGTCGACGAGGACCTCGAGACCGCGCACCGCGTCGAGGATCGGCGCCATCCGCTCCGGGTCCGCGGGGTAGACGCCGTCGGCGATCGCCTCCGCCTGGCCGCGGATGATCGAGAGCGGGGTGCGCAGCTCGTGGGCCACCTCGGCGACGACCGAGCGCCGGCGCTCCTCGGTCTCCTCGAGCCGGCTCGTCATCGCGTTGAAGGCGCGGGCGAGGCTGCGCAGCTCGGCGGGTCCGCGCACCGGGACCCGCACGCTGAGATCACCCGCCTCGATCCGTCCCGAGGCCTCCACCAGCCGGTCGGCGGGGGCGGCGAGCCGGCGCCCGGCGGCGACCGCGGCGAGCACCGCGAGCAGGCCGAGGAGGAGCGCCGCGACCGACACCAGGCGCGCGAAGGTCCCCGAGGCGACGATCCCGAACGCGCTCGCCACCAGCCAGACCGCGGCGGTTCCGGCGATCCCGAGCACGGCGAGGAGGAGGGCGAAGGCGCAGCCGGCGCGGCGCATCATCCGCCCCGCCCCGGGGTGGTGACGCCAGGGAGCGTGCCGCGGCGGCCAGCTCTCGCCCTCGGGCCACCAGGGCGGCCGGCGAGGCCCCGGCATCAGCCCGGGTCCGCGACGCGGTAGCCGACGCCGAAGACGGTCTGGACGAAGCGCGGCGCCCGCGGGTCGGGCTCGATCTTGCGCCGGATGTTCTTCACGTGGGCGTCGATGGCGCGCTCGTAGGACTCGACGGCAGCGCCGCGGACGGCGTCGAGCAGCTGGGCGCGGGTGAAGACCCGGCCGGGCTGCCGCGCCATGGTGAGCAGGAGCTCGAACTCGGTCGGGGTGAGCTCGACCCGGCGGCCCGCCGCGGTGGTCTCCATCCGGGCGGCGTCGAGGAGGAGGTCGTCCCCCACGCGCACCACGGCGCCGCGCTCCGCGGCAGCCTCGGTGCGCCGCAGCACCGCGCGCACCCGGGCGACGAGCTCCTTGGGGCTGAACGGCTTGGTCATGTAGTCGTCGGCGCCGAGCTCGAGCCCGACCAGCTTGTCGGACTCGTCGCCGCGCGCGGAGAGGATGACGATGGGGACGGCGCCGTCGCGGCGGAGCGCACGGGTGACGTCGAGCCCGTCGAGCCCGGGCAGGCCGAGGTCGAGGATGACGAGGTCGGGGCGACGGTGCCGCGCCGCCTCCAGGGCGGCCCGCCCGTCGGAGGCGGTGATCACGGCGAAGCCGCCGTGCTCCAGGTAGTCCCGCACCAGGCGGGCGATCTCGGGCTCGTCGTCGACCACGAGGATGGTCTTCACGGCCGAGATCGTAGAGAGGAGCACGGCGGCTCTCCACGGCTAGGCCGTGGTGACGGGCTCCGCAGGCGCGTCGGAGGCCGCCGCGCGCCCGTGGCAGCCGGGCCAGGGTCCGCCGTGGCCGTGGTGGTGGTGGTGCCCGAACCCGAGCAGGTGGGGCAGCCAGAGGCCGCCGATGAAGGTGATGACCACGAACCCGGGTCGCTGGGTGGTGATCCCCACCGCGGTCGCACCCGCGACCGTCGCCAGTGCCCAGGTGAGGTGAAGAGGTGACCTGCGCCGCATCGGATTGTCTCCCTTGTGCCGGCTGATTCCGGCACCTCGATGCTCCCGCCGGGATGTGAGGAGGATGTGAACGCAGGGCGGAGATGTGCGGACCGCCATCGATGCCGGTCCCCGTCGCTCAGAGCCTGATCGACCCGTCCTCCCCGAGCGTCCAGCCCGGGTTGTGCGCGATCTCCCAGGGATGGCCGTCGGGGTCGATGAAGATCCCGGCGTAGCCGCCCCAGAACGTCGGCCCGGCGGCGCGCCCGATCCGCGCACCGGCGGCCGCCGCCTGTGCCATCGCGGCGTCGACGTCCGCGGCAGAGGGGAGGTTGCGGGCGAGGGTCACGCCGCCCCAGCCGCCGCCGTCCTCGACGGCGCTGTCCTCGGCGAGCTGCTCGCGTCCCCAGAGGGCGAGCACCATCTGGCCGGACTGGAAGAAGACGACGTCCGAGCCCGGCTCGCACG
>VBHE01000014.1:24628-25109 GCA_005889515.1 Chloroflexota bacterium
CCGTCGGGGCCGGCCCTCACGCGGCGGGAGTCGCAGGCGTCGACGATGACCCCGACGGCGTGGTCGAGGTCGTACGAGCCGCCGGCGTCGCCGGCGCACGGGTCGACGCGGTCAGGCGGGACGCCCACTCGTCGCCGGCCAGCCGGCCACGCAGCGTCAGCTGGTCTCCTCATCATCGAGCGCCTCGGCCCGCACCACGATCGGCTGACCGTCAGCGGTCTCGAAGCACAGCTCACCGTCCACGGCGCGCACGATCCGCACCTGTCCGTGGTGGACGCGGCGGTGGTGTCCGCCGCAGAGGCAGGCGAGGTTGTCGAGGTCGGTCGGACCGTCGTCGATCCAGTGCTCGATGTGGTGCGCGTGGGTGAAGCTGGCCGGCACCGCGCAGCCGGGGTAACGGCAGAAGCCGTCGCGCACGTGCAGCGCGCGCCGCAGCGGGGTGGACACGGTCCGCCTCGCCCGGCCCACGTCGATCGGCAGC
>VBHE01000015.1:0-3737 GCA_005889515.1 Chloroflexota bacterium
CGGCCGCTGCTGGTGATCGTCGACGACGCCCACCTCGCCGACGCCGACAGCTGCGAGGTGCTCGACATGCTCGTGCGCCACGCCGGCGATCTGCCCTGGACGCTCACGCTCGGCTGGCGCGATCCGGCGGACGCGCATCCGGCCGCCCGTGAGCTGCTCGACACCCTGCGCCGCGACCGCGAGGTCGTCGACCTCGAGCTCACCCCTCTCGACGGCGACGCGGCCGCCGCGCTCGTCGCCGCCCTCCTCGGCGACGGCCTGCCGGCGCGCAGCCTGATGGAGATGCTCCAGACGCGCGCGGCGGGGAACCCCTACTACCTGGAGGAGATGGTGCGCTGGGCGCTCGCCCACGACGCCGTGCGCCGCAGCGGGCTGCAGTGGCTCCCGGTGCCCGGTCGCGACGAGGAGCTGCCCCCCAATCTCGAGGCGGCGCTGCGCGAGCGCACCCGCGGTCTCGACACGCTGAGCCGCCAGGTGCTCGAGTGGCTGGTGGTCGCGAAGGAGCGGGTCGGGTTCCCCCTGCTCGCCGCCGTGACCGGCGCCGCGGCTCCGGCCCTCGCCGACGCCCTCGACGCGCTTCGCGCCGCCGGGCTGGTCGCAGAACAGGGGGGACGGCGGGCTGAGTACATCGTCGACCACCCCCTGGTCCGGGAGTGCGTCCAGAGGGAGATGGGCGCGGCGCGCCGGCGCCTCGCCCACCGCCAGCTCGCCGCCGTCCTGCGCGACGCCGGAGCGGCGGTGGGCACCGTGGCGTCCCACCTCGTCGAGGGCGCCGAGCCCGGTGACGTCGCAGCCGCGGCGGCGGCGCTGGCGGCGGGCGAGGACGCCGAGGCGCGCATCCACTACCCGCGCGCGGTGCGCTGGTACGCGGAGGCGCTGCAGCTCGTCGAGGACCGCGACGATCCCCTGCGGCTGCACGCTCTCGACCGGCTCAGCGAGATCGCAGCGCACGCCGGACGGGTGGACCTCGGGCTCGCCGCGGTCAACGAGCTGATGGCGAGGACCCCCGCGGAGGACCGGCTCCGCCGCGCCACCTACTGGCGCCGGCTCGCCACCCTTCGGGTCGTCTCCGGCGACTGCGACCGCGCCCGCGCCGCGGTCGAGCAGGGGCTCGAGCTCGCCTCCGGCGGGGGGGCGGAGGCGGCGCTGCTGCTGAGCGAGCTCGCCATGGTGGCCGAGCTCACCCTGCCGGTCCCCGAGGTCGTCGAGATCGTCCGGCGCGGCCGCGCCATCGCCGCCGCTGCCGGGGCGGCGGGCGCCGATCTGGTGCTGCGCGGCTTCGAGGCGCTCGCGCTCGCCCACGGCGGTGAGGCCCGCCGCGCGCTCGGGCTCGCGAGCGAGGTGGTGAGCGAGGCGATGGCGGCCGGCCACGTCCTCGCCTTCGGCTACGCGGTGTTCGCGGGCGCCGGCGCCAACTGCATCCTCGGCCGCTTCGACGACGCCGCGGCCTCGATGGCCGCGCTCAGCGAGTGCATGAGCGAGAGCATCGGGGTGATGTGGGGGGCCGCCTGGGCGTCGGCGCTCGGAGGCGAGGCCAGCTACCACCTCGGCGACCTCGACGCCGCGCTCGCCACCAGCCTGCGCAGCGAGGAGACGGCGCGGCGCTACGGTGCCCTCAACGTCCTCCCCCTGCCGATCGTCACCAGCGCCCTCGTGCTCGCCGCCCGCGGGCAGCTCGGAGCCGCCACCGAGCGTCTCGCCGAGGCGCGGCGCCTCCTCGAGGAGCGCGCCGGCGGCTTCATCGAGGGCTGGTACTGGCACGCCGAGGGGGTGCTCGCCGAGGAGCGCGGCGACACCGCCGCGGCGGTGAGCTGGCACCGCCGGGTGAGCGCCTGGAGCGTGTCCCGGGGTGACTTCTGGATGGCCTCGCTGCGCGCCCCGCTGGTGCTCGCCCTGCTCGACGCGGGGCGTCCCGCCGAGGCGCTCGCCGAGGCGCGCCGGCTCGCCACCGCCGCCGAGACGCACGACCTGCCCCTCCTCCGGCTCACCGTCGGCGCGGCGCTCACCGCGGCGCTGGCGGCGAACGGCGACCCCGCCGCCATCGACGAGGCCGAGCGCACCCTGGCGCGCACCGGCGACGTGGCCGGCGAGCTCGTCCCCGCCCTCGTCCGGCTGACGGTGGGGGAGGCGATGCTCACTGCCGGCCGGCGCGACCGGGCGGCTCCGCTGCTCCGTGAGGCCGAGGCGGTGCTCGCGTCGGTGGGAATGCGGCGCCACCGCGCCCGGGCGGCGCGGCTGCTCGAGCGGATCGGGGCCACCCCGGCGGCGGCCCGCCGCGCCCAGCCCGCCGCCGGCTCGGAGAACGCGCTGAGCGCCCGGGAGCACGAGGTCGCGGTCCTGGCGGGCACCGGCCTGAGCAGCCGCGCCATCGGGCTGCGGCTGTGCATCAGCGAGCGCACCGTCGAGAACCACCTGCAGCGGGTGTACGGCAAGCTCTCGGTGCACGGCCGTGCCGAGCTCATCGCGAGGATGGCGAACGGGTCGGCGGGCCAGCCGGCCCGCTGATCATCCCGGTGGAGGGGCGGCGCGCAGCCGGGCGATGACCTCCGCGAGGTGGTCGAGGCCGGTGTCGACCACGGCGTCCATGAACTCCTGCCACTCCACCCCGCCCGCCTCGACGTCCACCCAGCCGAAGGCCGCCTCGAGCCGCCGGGTCTGCGTCCCCTCCGCGGCGGGAGCCGGCCTCGGCGCCGGCGCCGGCGGCGGCGGCGGCGGGACGGCCGGCTCGGCGACCATCGCCGAGACCGTGGGTGGGTCCTGGTCATGCGCCGGGGCCTTGCCCCGCGTCGCCAGGCTGATGTCGGTCTCGCCCACCCGGACCACGTCGCCGGCGCCGATGAGCCGGGGGCGCCCGGTCAGCGGTGCGCCGTTCACATAGGTGCCGTTGCTGCTCCCCAGGTCGGTGACGTAGAGCCCGTCCGGCCCCGGGGTCAGGACGATGTGCCGCCGCGACGCCGCATCGTCGTTGATGAGCACTCCCTTGCAGCCACGGCCGACCTCGACGGCGGAGGTCACCGGGACCCTGCGGGGCTTGCGCCCGGGCTCGCGGATCTCGACGATGATGCCCTCCACCCGGGTCAGCTCTGCAGCACCCCGAGGCGCGACACCGCGATCTCGGTGACCGGGGTGGTGACGCGGTCGCCCTTGACCGGGCGCACCGCGAAGGCGCCGGGGAAGACGTCGCTCGACGTCTGCCCGAGGCCCGGCCCGAAGGTGAACGTCACCGGGAACTGGAAGTGCTGCGCCCCGCCCGAGGTGGGCAGGGCACCGAAGGTCCCCTGGCCGGGCATCATCGCCACCGGCGCGAGCACGCCGAGGCACCGAAGCAGCAGCCTCGTCCGCGCCCTGCCGGTCACCGCTCTCCTCCGTGGGCTCTCCCGAGCGAAGCGTACTCCTCCTCGCGGCGGCGCCCGATCGGCGATCGCGAGGTCGGGTAGCCTGCCCATCATGGGCATCCTCGACCGCCTCCTGGAGCGGCAGCCGCCGGTGGACGCCGAGGCGGCGGCCCGCTTCCTCGCCGAGGCCGAGGCGGCCTTCCGGGAGGGAGACGTCGTCCACGCGGTGCAGCTCGCCCACGACGCCGCCCGGTCGGGACGCCTCGACCCCGCCGCCGAGGTCCGCGCCCTGCTCATCGAGTCCCGCGGGCTGCGGGTCACGGCCGACCGCTCGCGGCCCCAGCGGCTGCGCGCCCTGCGCAGCGCGGAGCGGGCGACCAGGCTCGACCCGGGGTCCTTCCC
>VBHE01000015.1:3788-4362 GCA_005889515.1 Chloroflexota bacterium
CCGGGTGTGCACCGCGATGCAGCCGCGCAGCGCCCGGGCCTGGGCGATGCTCGGTCGCACCCTGCCCTACCTCGACCGCCTCGCCGAGGGCGACGCCTGCGCCGCGACCGCGGCCCAGCTCGACCCGTACCACTTCGCGACCCCCTTCCGGGTCGGCGAGGACGAGTTCCACGCGATGGCGGTGGCGGAATGGGAGGACATCCCGCCGGCGTACCAGGAGGCGCTCGCCAACACCGACGTCGTGGTCCAGGCGCTGCCCACCCGGGAGATGATCGAGCACGGCTTCGTGACCCCGACCACGCTCGGGGTGTACAGCGGCAGCGGCCGGCCGCGCAGCCTGAGCGGCTACACCGAGTCGGCATGGCTCGAGCAGATCATTCTCTTTCAGCGGATCATCGAGACCTACAGCCGCACCGGCCCGGAGCTGCGCAGCCAGGTCCGCCTCACCCTGCGCCACGAGATCGGCCACAACCTGGGTCTCGACCACGCCGCGCTCCACGAGATGGGCCTCGCCTAGCCGAGTCGCCGTCCGGTCCCATGCTGCCACCATGGTAGAGTGGCGCGAACGAACGGA
>VBHE01000015.1:4390-21910 GCA_005889515.1 Chloroflexota bacterium
GCCCCTGCTGCTGCTGACCGGCTGCGCCCCGGCCATCCGCACCTGGACGGCGGCCGCCACCCAGCGGACCCCGACGCCCCTGCCGTCGCCGGCGCCGACGCCGACCCCCACGCCGACGCCGGCCCCCACGCCCCGGACCGCGGCCACGCCCGTGCCCGACCCACCCCCGGCGACCGCCGACCCGCCCGGCGGGGTCACCGCGGTGGGCGACTCGGTGATGCTCGGCGCGTCCTCGGCGCTTCGCCACGCCATCCCCTCGATCGAGGTCGACGCGGTCGTCAGCCGCCAGTGGGACGCCGGGGTCGCCACCGTCGGAGCCGACCGCGACTCCGGACGGCTGCGGCCGACCCTGGTCGTCGACCTGGGGACCAACGGCACCGTCTCCGCCGCCCAGTTCGACGCCATGGTGCGCGCCGCTGCGGGGACGCGACGGATCGCCGTCGTCACCGTGCGCGTGCCCCGGCCGTGGGAGGCGGAGGTCAACGGCGTGCTCCGCGCCGGGGTCTCCCGCTCCCGGGACACCGTCCTCGTCGACTGGTACGCGGCGAGCGCGGGCCATCCGGAGTGGTTCGCGCCCGACGGCTACCACCTCGAGCTGCGGTCTGAGACACACGGCGGGAGCCGGCGGGCGGACGTCACCGCTGCCGCACCCGCCGACATCGCGGCGTGGCGGCCCGGCGTCATCCCTGAGGCGGAGCGGCAGCCACCATCTCTGGTGGGCCGGCCCTGACCCTTTGACGTCTCCGCCTCGTCCCCTCTCCGGCCCCCACCGATCGCTTCATCCTAGTCGGTCGAGCCGGACGGGGAAAGGGGCGATCTCAGGCGGCGAGGTCGCTGCCCTCGGTGAGGTCGCCGAACTCGGCCGCGTAGCGGGTGGCCACGGCGTAGGGGACCATCGGCACCCCGTAGATCTCGCAGATGGCCTGCAGGGTCTCGTCGCGGCTGGCGACGTTCTCGGCGCTCACCGCCGAGGGGTCGTTGCTGCCACTTCGGGGCGCCCAGAGGTCCGGCTTCTCGGTGAGGCAGAGCACCCGGGAGTACTGGGCACGGATCACCCGCTTGCCGCGCAGGGTCCCGCCCCACATCAGCACCGCGCCCATCGCCATCAGCCCGCTCGTGGGGGCGCTGCGGTAGGCCCAGTAGCCGTGGACGGGGTAGTAGGGGTACTCCTCGGTGCAGCCGTCGAGGGTGGTGCGGGCGTGGAGGCCGCAGCGGCAGCGCTCGTCCGGCGCCGGGTGCTTGGCGGGCTCGTGGGGCGAGCACATGCAGTGCGCCTCGGCGACCTGGCCGGCAGGCCATTCGTAGCGCATGGCGACGCTCTTCAGCACCGGCCGCCCGAGCTCGAGGACCCAGCAGCGAAACCCGACGATGGGGGTCGAGATCTCGTCCATCTACTTGGCCGGGACGGGCTCCGCGGGCTGCGGCAGGGGGATCACGATGGGCTCCGGAGCCGACCGCTTCTCCTTGTGGGTGACCTCGTCCGGTGTCATGTTCTCCTAGGCCTCCAACCCCTTGGCGGGAGCGCGACCGCGGCGCCCCCCACCCTGATGCAGGTAGAACGTCCAAACCTCCCAGAGACTGGCGCAGGGGGCCCAGATTGCCCCCCGGCGGCCCATCTGCACCCGCGCTGACCGGTTATCCATGTCGGATAGCGCGCACCGGGCATCTCTATCCGGGGCGCAGATGGACGGGGTTCTCCCGCTTGGCGAACATGCTCCACGTCGAGCGGGCGTCCCCCACCCCGCGTTTCCCCCGGTGACGCCCGCGCCAACCTGTGGAGCCCGCGGTCGGGACCTGCGCGGGAAGGGTGTTCCCGCAATCGAGGAGGACTTGCTGGAGGGAGAACGCGGCCGGCCACCGACGACCGCGATCGCGGGTTTCCGTAGGGTTCGTGCGCGAGACACCCGCACAAGACTACGGACTGCCGTGTCGCGACCAGCGAGCTTTGCCGCCTAGCATACAAAGGGATTGAGCAGGAGGAAGGGGCGCTTGTCGTCGGCATTTGCCCGAGCGCCTCGCCAGGGGCCTGCTCCTGATGGCGGATCACGCCGTGCGGCTGTCCCCGTGCGGGTGAACGGAGCTCATTGGGCAGAAGCGGAGGTCAGCTCACTCAGGAGGTCGCATCACGTCATGACGCGGATTGATAAACACATGTGGGGTAGCTGAGATATGAGGCGGGTAGATAACAGTATGTGGTCGCGGTACGCACGATTCTCGGTGCTGACCGCCGGCTTCGCGCTGGCGGTCGCCGCCTGCGGCGGGGGTTCCGCCTCACTCTCGAGCACCGGAACCAGCGGCGGCGGATACGGCTCGAGCGGCGGCTCCGCCCTCGCGCCGCAGGCCCCGTCGTCGCAGCAGAACCCCGGCTCGTCGGTCTCCGGCGGGTCGCAGAGCCAGTCCGCGCCCGCGGCGAACAACGCCGCTCCCGCGCCGGCCGCCCCGGGCAACGCCGCGCCGAACGGAGCCAAGCCGGCCGCCGGCCTCCCGGTTCCGCCTCCCGGCACCGTTCCCGCGCCGCCGCTCCCGGGCCAGCCCCATCCGGCCCCGCCCGCAAGTGGCGCCAACTTCGCCTCCGATGTGGGCGTGACCGCGAACAGCATCACCTTCGGCGCCATCAACCTGGCGTCGGCGACCCGCAGCCTCGGTCCGGTGGTCTCGGAGCCCACCCAGAAGATCACCGAGGCGGCGCTGACCTACATCAACAACCGTGGCGGGATCAACGGCCGCAAGCTGCAGCTGCTGACCTGCGATGACGGCGGCGACGTGACCCGCGCTCGCGCGTGCTACGAGAAGCTGAAGACCCAGGTCTTCGCCTTCCTGCCGGCCGAGACCTTCCTGACCGACGTCATCCATCCTGCGCTCGCCCAGGACCACGTCCCCTTCATGAGCTGGGGCTGGTTCCAGAGCGAATACACCGATCCATACATGTTCCCCTGCCACGCCAACGGGATCCGCGAGGCCAGCGCGCTGGCCAAGTGGGTGGCGGAGAACAAGCACCCGAAGACCGTCGGCATCATGTATCTGAACGTGTCCGAGGACATCGCCGCCAAGGACACCGCGACCAAGACCCTGTCGCAGTACGGGATCAAGGTCGTCCAGAACATCTCCATGGAGTGGGACTCCCCCGATGAGTCCCAGCACGTGCTGTCGATGCGCGTCGCCAACCCCGACGCGATCTTCACCTTCACCTGGGCGGCTCCGCTGGCCAAGTTCTTCCGCGATGCGGGTGGCCAGAACTGGTCGCCCCCGCTCGGCTACTGGTCGAACCACGTCACCACCGACCCCGGCTTCGGCCCGGTGTGGGGTGACTACATCCGCGACCACGACGCCGGCATCACCTCGTTCCTGATCCCCGAGCCCTGGCAGGAGCCGGTCTCGCCCGGCAACCTCCTCTGGGAGCAGGTCACCAAGCAGTACAGCGGCTACGACGTCGCCGGCCTGCACTTCAAGTACGCGATGGGCCACCACATCTCACAGGCGGCCTTCGTGTGCGCCATCGCGCTGCCGCAGATGATCGGACCGCTCGGGGCCAACGTGACCCGGACGGCCTTCATGCAGCAGCTGGAAGCCCATCAGTACGACACCGGGATGGGCGTCGTCCTCAAGTGGCCGCACGGCGACCACGGTCAGTATCCGTACTCCTTCAACAAGGAGTACATCTACCAGTGGATCACCTCGCCGGACGGCGGTTGGGAGGAGAAGCATCTCTATCCCGATCCGCTGTACCAGTAGCCGGCGATCTCATCAGCTGATCACAGTCTAGAACAGCCTCTGTCAACAGCATCTCCCAAACAGCCCGGGGGACCAATCTCGCTTCCGCGCCCAGTCCCCCGGGCTTCGGGAGGTGCAGACGACAGGGGTCACTGAGAGGACCTTTCGTTCGTGGCACTGTTCGTATCCGCCCTGATCATCGGAGTCTCCCTGGGGACCATCTACGGGCTGATGGCCTTCGGAATGGTGGCCTCGTACCGCATCAGCAAGGTGGTCAACCTGGGCCAGGCGGGCATCGCCGCCTTCGGGGCCTCCGTGTACTGGTGGATGTCCTCGCAGTGGGGAGCGCCACTGGTGGTCTCCCTGTTCGGAGGGGTCCTCGTCGGCGGCGTGCTGGGCGCCATCCTCGGCTACGCCAACCTGAAGCTCGCCAACCGGGCCAAGGGGCTGGTGATGATCTTCACCCTCACCGTGACCCTGCTGCTGTTCGCCTGGGTCGACCTGATCATCCCCGCCTACAACATCACCCCGCCGTCGCCCTTCGGGCAGGGCGGCTTCAACTTCCAGCTCACCTTCATCACCTACGCGCAGATCGGCACCTTCGCCACCTGCATCGCGGTGGTGCTGGTGACCACCTGGGTGATGCGCATGACCCGCTTCGGGATGTTCGTGCGCGCCATCTACGACGACCCCGACGGCGCCTCGACGGTGGGGATCCCGCTCGGCGTCTACGTGGTCGGGGTCTGGGCGGTCGCCGGGGGGATGGCGGGTCTCGCCGGGATCCTCGCCACCAGCCGCGTCCAGCTCGACAGCATCCTGCTGCTCTTCGTCATGGTCTGGGGCCTGGCGGGCGCGATTCTCGGCGGCCTCGAGTCCTTCGCCCTCGCGTTCGTGGGCGGGGTGAGCCTGGGCGTCGCCGAGGGCATTCTCGGGGGGATGCTCGGCGGCGACCTCGGGCCCGGTCTGGAGAACCTGAGCGCCATCCTCATCATGGCGGTGGGCGTGCTCTACGCGGGCACGAAGCGGCGCCACCTCGCCCACCTGCAGACCTGAGGAGGCGCAGATGATCCGCACCGACGACGCTGCAGCCACCGGTCGCACCGAGGGTGTGGCCGCGTCGCCCCCCGTCACCGACGGCGCGGCCACCGCGGCAGCGCTGGCCTCCCCGACCGGCGCGCTGAGTGCCGTGCTGCGGCGCATGCGCGTCCAGACCCGGCTGGTGCTCCCCGCGCTCGTCATCGCCGGCGGCACGCTGAGCTTCTTCCTGCTCCCCGGCCACCTCCTCTACGCGGGCTCGACCGCGCTGGTGGCGGGGATCATCGGCCTCGCCCTCTTCCTCCCCATCGCCGCGCTCCGCGAGATGCCGCTGAACGCCGCCGGCCTGGCGGGGCTTGGCGCCTATCTGTACGCCAACGTCGCCTCGTCGGGCGGCGTCGGCAACGTGCTCCTCGGCGGCCTGGTCGCGATGGCGGCGGTGACCGGTCTCTCCGTGGTCGGCGGCCTCGCCTCCCTGGTGGTGACCGGGCTCTACTTCGTGGTCGCGTCGCTGGTGCTCCAGATCGGCATCGAGAAGGTCATCTTCTCGATCCCCGGGGTCACCGGTGGCGCCGCCGGTGAGGCGGTTCCCCAGCCGGTGCTCTCAGGCTGGTTCGACACCCAGCGCGCCATCTTCCTGGTGGTCGCCGGCTTCGCCCTGGTGGTGGCGGTGGTGGTGTGGGCGGCGCGCCGCTCGCGCTTCGGCTACCACTCCGTGCTCGTCGGCCACGTGCCCGAGGGCGCCTCCGCGGTCGGGGTGCGGAACTGGCTGGTGAAGCTGATGGTCTTCGCCCTGTCGGGCGTGCTCATCGGTGTCGCCGGCTGCCTGTTCTCCTTCATCAACGGCACCCCGCCGGGCACGCAGTCGTTCATCCTCATCATCTCGGTGCTCTACGTCGCCATCCCGATCGCGAGCGGGCTGCGCGACCTCTCCTCGGTCTGGATCGTGGCGGCGGCCTTCACCACCATCCCGATCGTGCTCGAGCCGCTGCGGCTGTCGCCGAGCTTCCTCGCCGGGATGATCCTGCTCGTCGCCCTGATCGTGGGCGACCGCAGGGAGTGGGTGGTGGAGCAGGTCCGCCGGCTGCGCAACCGCGGTGCGTCGGACGATCCCATCGAGGTCATCGCCGAGTTCCACGCGGCGCCGGTCCCGGTCGCGGCCGCGGTCAACGGCGGCGCCACCCCCACGGTGGCGTCGGGGCCGTCGATCGAGGTCGTGGGCCGGCGCGACACGAGCGCCGGCACGGTCGCCGTGGCGGCGTCGGCGCCCGCGATCGCCGGGACCAGCGCTCTCGAGGGCCGGGAGATCACCGTCGACTTCGGCGGTGTCCGCGCCGTCGACGCGGTGAGCGTGCGCGTCGCCCCGGGGCAGCGTCTCGGCATCGTCGGCGCCAACGGCGCGGGCAAGACCACCCTCTTCAACGCGCTCACCGGCTTCGTGCCGCTCCACCACGGCCGCGTGCACCTCGGCGACCGGGACATCAGCGGCTGGTCGTCGTTCCTGCGCGCGCGTGCGGGCATCCGGCGCACCTTCCAGATCCCCCGGCTCGCCGACATGCTCAGCGTCGAGCAGAACCTCCTCGTCGGCCATGGCCACGGCCACGGCGACGCCGTGGAGCGGCGCGAGCGCGTGTCCACGCTCCTCGACCGCTTCGGCCTGTCGGCGCTGCGCGGCGTGCCGGTCGCGGCGCTCCCCTTCGGTGTGCGCCGCGAGGTCGAGCTGGTGCGGGCGTTGACCAGAACTCCGAAGGTGCTGATGCTCGACGAGCCGGTCAGCGGGCTCGAGGACGAGGAGGCGGAGAAGCTCCTCGAGGTGCTCCTCGACCTCCAGGGGAAGGAGGGATGGGGGCTGCTCGTGATCGAGCACGACCTCCGCTTCATCACCCAGGTCGCCGAGCGGCTGATGGTGATGGAGGACGGTCGGCTGCTCGTCGAGGGCCCGATCAACGACGTGATGCGCCAGGAGCAGGTCCGGCGCGTCTACCTCGGTGAGCTGGTGACCGCGCAGTGACCGGCACCCTCGTGAACGCAGGGACGTCGCCGGTCGCGCCGGTCGAGGCCGCGGGCAGCGGGCTCGCGGTGCGCGATCTGAAGGTCTTCTACGGGCCGGTCCCCGCGGTGCGCGGGGTCAGCCTGGACTGCAGGCCGGGCGAGATCGTCGGCGTCATCGGCGCCAACGGGGCGGGCAAGACGAGCCTGCTCTCCGGCATCGCCGGGCTGGTGAAGACCACCGGCGGCAGCATCTCCCTCGACGGCCGCGACATCACCCGGTGGCCCGCCCACCGGCGCGGCCAGGCGGGGGTGGTGATGGTCGCCGAGCGGCGCCGCGTGTTCCCCTCGCTCTCGGTTCGCGAGAACCTGGCCGTGGGAGGGTTCGGGCTGGACCGCGGCGAGGTCGATCGCCGCGTGCAGAGCATGCTCGAGCTCTTCCCACGGCTCAGGGAGCGCGAGCGCGTCCCCTCCTTCCGGCTCTCCGGGGGCGAGCAGCGGATGGTGTCGATCGGGCGTGCGCTCGTCACCGGTGCGCAGTGCATCCTCTTCGACGAGCTCTCCCTGGGACTGGCGCCGCGCATCGTCGCCGAGCTCACCGGGGTGCTCCGGGCGCTCGCGGACGAGGGCCGGATGATCGTGCTCGTCGAGCAGTACATCGGGGTGCTGCTGCGACTGGCCGACTCCGTGCACGTGCTGGAGCGGGGGCGGATCCGCTTCGCCGGGCCGGCGCAGGAGTCGGCGCAATGGCTCGAGCACCACGGATATCTCGCGCACGCCGGGACGGCGGCGGCGGCTCAGGAGGCGGCAGAAGCGAGGACATGAGGACAAACACGATGGACGGATCGACAGAAGGAGGGGAGCGAATGGGCTCCAGGCGGACATCGACGGTGCGCGCCGCCCGCTGCGCACTCGTCCTCACCGCGGCCGCGGGCGTCATCCTCGGAGGCAGCTCCGCCTGGCGCGCCCACGCCGACGACGTGAGCGGCAGCACCGGCGGCGCGGACTGCGTCACCGGCTGGAACTCGAACGGCACCGTCGCCGCCATCGGCGAGGGTGTCCTGTTCCCCTACGAGAACCTGGTCGGCGAGCCATATGCGGATGCCCTGATCGATGACACGCCGCACTCGAAGAGCAAGGCGAGCATGGGCTACGAGGGCTTCGTCGGCGCGGTGGTCCTGGGCACCTCGAACCGCAAGCTCGGCCCCGACAACCCCACCAGCGCCAACGCCTACTACCCGCCGCCGGCCGAGGGCGGCTACGGCGGCGTCCACGACGCCCACGACTTCGGTCCCCTCGGGCACACCGAGGCCTACGACCGGCCGGACAAGTCCTACGCCGACGCGAAGACGGGGTTCGTCACCGGCAGTGACCAGGCCTCCATCGGGCCGTCGTTCGCCCACTCCGAGGTGACGGCGGAGGCGAATGGCCTCGCCGGGATCAACCGCGCCGCGGCGTACGACATCCGCCTCGGCTCGCTGCACATCGCCCTCGCCACCACCGACCTGGTGTGGAAGGACGACGGATCCTCGAGCGGCACCGTCGCCACCTGGAAGACCGAGCTCCACGGCGTCGACGTCGACGGCAAGCCGGTCTTCACGTCGAGCGGCGACGGCTTCTCCTTCAACGGCCAGACCCCCCAGCCCGGGCCGGCGGCCCACAAGCAGTCGAACGACCAGTTCAAGCAGTTCTCCGACGCCCTCCAGAAGGGCGGCGCCGGTCACTACCAGGTGGTCCTCCAGGACGGCACCTTCTCCGCCGCCGACGGCACCATCGACATCGACGAGGTCGGCCTCAAGATCGAGTCCATCCCCGATCCGCTCACCAAGGGCGGCTCCGTCCGCGGCGCCAACATCCAGTTCGCGCGGCTGGTCAACCACACCAACGTGGCTCGTGGCACCTGCGACGCGGTGAAGCAGATGCCGAGCTGGAACGACAAGACCCCCCCGTCGGGGCCGAACCTTCCCCCGTACCCGCCGCCCCCGTCCGGGCAGCATCCGGTGACGAACGTCAACAGCGCACTCCCCGCGCTGCCCGCGCTCCCCGTCCCGGCGGCTCCGGTGACGACACGGCCGGTCCCGGTGTCCGGCTCCCCGGGGATCCTCCCCTCGGTGCTCGGCGCCGCGATCGACATCCTTGGCTCGGCGGGAGGCGTGACGCCTCCCGCCCCGGCGCCCGCCACGGGTACGCCGGCAGGTTGAGCTCACGGTGACAGGACGAGGAACGGCGGGGCGGCGCGTCCGGATCGGGCGCCTCGCAGCCGGCGCCGCAGTGGCCGTCGTGCTGCTGCTCGCCGCACCGCTGAGGGCGGAGGCGCACGCTCGCCTGATGGGCGTGCTCCCCGCCCCTCTTCGGCTCCGGGTGCCAGTAGGAGCGGGCTGATGGGAGAGCAGGCGGCGCGCAAGCGGGAGCGACGGGCGGCACAGGCCACGGCCGTGCCGGTGCAGAAGCGGCCGGCGGTGGGGTCGGCCCACTCCCACCGGGTGGTGGCGATGCTGCTCGCCACCGTGGTGGTGATCGGCGCGGCCGCCGCCGGATTCCTCGTCTGGATCTCCCGGCAGGGCGACAACGCCGGCGCCGCCCCGGCGCCCCCCGCGGTGCACGCCGCCGGCGCGTACCACGCGGTCTACCGGGTCACCGACAGCGCCGGGCCGCAGGCCATCGCGCAGACCGACGTGGTGAGCGTGCGCCGCCCCGACGAGGTCCGTGTCGAGCACCACGAGGGCGCGCCGCCCGGAGGAAGGATCTTCTCGGGAAGCATCATCAACAGCACCGCGCAGACCTTCCTCCCGGATCGCAGCAAGGGGTTCGCCACCCCGCTCACCGCGGCGCTCGACCCCGACGTCTTCTCCGATCCCGCGCTCTCCGCCGCCGCCGGGGCGGGGGCCGTCGCCCGGCTCGGGCTGGCCTCGGTGCTCGGCGAGCAGTGCACCCGCTACCTCTACCGCACCACCGGGACCGAGGCGCTCTCCCGCGGCGACGACCAGGAGAAGGTCGAGGCGTGCGTGACCGGCGACAGCATCCTGCTCCGCCAGGTGGTCACCCTCTCCGGCAGGCAGGTGCGGCTCGCCGAGGCGGTGCAGGTCGACCGCAACCCCGTCTTCCCCGTCGACGAGTTCACCTCCGCCGCGGGCGCCAACTCGCGGGGCGCGGAGGCGACCGAGAAGGTGGTGGAGGGCCGTCCCACCAACGCCGGCACCCTGGTCGGCGGCGAGGCGCCGCAGGGGTTCCGCCTCGCCGGGCAGCTGACCGACTCCCACCAGGAGATCGACACCCCGCTGCTGCCCTTCTACATCGAGAGCTACGTGCGCGGCGGCGAGTTCGCCGACACCCAGCAGCTCATGGTCGCCAATGGCGCGGACAAGCCGTGGCAGGGCTCCGGCGGCCAGCCCGTCACCCTCACCGGCAACCTCGCCGGGCAGATCCTCTACCACCCGGGGTACGTCGAGGTGCAGACCAGCGTCCAGGGTTACCCGGTGCGGGTCCTCGCGTCCAGCGCCGAGCTCGCCTCCTTCTTCGCAGGGACGCTGCGCGCCTCCGCCTGACGCCCCCAGGGTCCACAATATCTCGCGACTACCCGCCACACGGGCCTCCCGGCAGCCGGGGGGCCCGTGTTCGTGTCAGCCGCCCTCGAGGTCGATCTCCTCCTTGGCGAGGTGCGCCACGAGCTGGGTACGCGAGGCGACGCCGAGCTTCCGGTAGATGTTCTTCAGGTGGTACTCGACGGTGTTGAGGCTGACGACCAGCTGCTCGGCCACGGCGTGGTTGGTGAGCCCCTGGGTCACCAGCCGGACGACCGCCACCTCGTGCCGGGTGAGCGCCGGGCGCTGGCCGTGGCCGCTGCTGCTGCCGGCGCCGATCAGCTCGCGGTCGCAGCACTCGACATAGGGGCGGGCGCCGAGCCGCTCGAAGCGGTCGCGCGCCGACTTGAGCACCGCGAGCCCGGTGCCGCGCTTGCCGGCACGGCGCAGGTAGCGGCCGTATGCGGCCTCGAGCCGGGCCCGGTCGAAGGGAGCGCACCGCGTCTCGGAGCGCTCCATCCCCGCCCGGAAGGCGGCGTCGGCGAGGTCGGCGCGCTTGCGCGCCGCCTCCAGGTTGCCGCGCACCCGCGCCGCGCTCACCAGCGTCCCGCCGTGGCCGCGGAGGGTGGCGAGCTCCTCGAGGGGGACGAGGACCAGCTCGGCCTCCTCGAGCCGGTCGAGGCGGATGAGGGCGTCGGCGTGGAGCTCACGCCACGGCCAGAGCCCACCGGGCTCGTCGAGAGCCTCGCCGCGGGGCCTGCGCGCCAGCGGCTGCAGCGCCTCGACCACCGCCTCGTGGTCGTCGCGGGCGGCGGCGAGCCGGGCGGCGGCGAGGGCCGCGTCGGCGACGCTCGCGTCGTCCTGCACGGCGCGTGCGTGCCGCGCCGCCGCCTCGACGTGCTCGCGGGCGCGCTCCCACTCGCCGCGTCCGGCGAGCGGCGCGGCGGCGGCGCTGTGGAGCCAGCTGAGCATCCACACCTGGCCCGCGTCCTCGCCGATGGTCGCGGCGGTCTCGGCGTGGGCGACGGCGTCGTCCCAGCATCCGAGCCGGTACTCGACCTCGGCGAGCAGGCACAGCCCGGCGAAGACGAAGGCGAACGGTCCCCAGCGCCGTGCCGCCGGCTCGACGACGGCGAGGTCGGCGCGCGCGCCGGGAAGGTCGTCGCCGGCGAGCCGGAGCAGGCCGCGGGCGTACAGCCCCTGGACCTGCTCGGCGGTGGGCTCGATCACCTCCGCTGGCAGGAAGGCGAGCTCGGCGAGGCCGCGGGGCACCTCCCCGGAATGGACGAGGGCGTAGGCGAGGTGCGCCCACGGCGCCGGCGTCACCGTGCCCTCGGCGGCGGAGACGGCGCGCCGCGCCCAGGGGAGCGCCTCGTCGCCCCGCGCCTGGCGGATCAGTCCGAGGGCGAGCTCGGCGGCGATCCGCCCCGCGAGCTCGCGCTCGCGGATGCGGTCGCAGGCGTCCCAGGCGCCGAGCAGCAGCTCGCGCGCCTCGGCCGGACGCCCGCCGCGGAAGGCGAGCCGGCCGAGCACGTAGCGGCGGTAGGGCCCGTCGGCGCAGCGGCGCACGTCGTCGGTGAGCGTCGCCGCCCGGTTCACGTCCCCTCCGACCAGGAGGTGGTCGACGCCCTCGAGCAGGCGCCGCTCGCGCTGGGCGCGGGCGGGGCTGAGGTCGCTCGCCCGCAGCATCGCCGAGGCGGCGCCGGCGAGCTCCCCGCGGGCCGCCTGGCGCCTCGCGTGGGCGGCGAGGTCGGAGGCGAGCGGCTCGTCCTCGCCGAGCGCGGCGGCGCTGCGGTGGTGGAGGGCGACGTCGGGCCGGTTCACCAGCTCGGCGGCGCGGAGATGGAGGGCGGCGCGCCGTGCCGGCCCGATGTCGTTGTAGACCGCCGAGCGGGTCATCGGATCGGGGAAGGCGATCCCGTGGTCGCGCCCGGCGTCCTGGGTGCGGAGGAGCCCCGCCGACATCGCTGCCTCGAGCGCGCCCAGGGGGTCGTCGATGCCGGCGAGGCGCTGGGCGAGGATGAGCGCGCACTGCTGCCCGAGGATGGCGGCGGCGACCACCAGCCGCTGCGCCTGGGGCGGGCACGCCGCCACCCGGGTGAGCACCTGGGCGCCGACCGACCGTGGCGCGGGGAGCGGGGTGTCCCCGTTGGCGCGCCGCAGCCGCTCCAGCGGGTACTCCTCGAGCAGGGCGCGCAGGTGCAGCGGGCTGGCGCCGGTGTGCTCGCGCAGCTGCTCGGCGAGCGACACCGGGACGACGTTCTCGGTGATCGCGGCGGCGAGCTCGCGCAGCTCGGTCAGGGGCAGCCCGCGCAGCCGCAGCGTCGAGCCGCGCTCGCCGTCGGCGAGCTTGAGCAGGCCCGCGGGCAGGTCGAAGGCCCGGTCCTCGCGCACCGCGATCAGGGTGAGGACGCGGTCGGCCTGGAGCCGGCGCATCGCGAAGAGCAGCGCCACCAGCGAGGGGCGGTCGGCCCACTGCGCATCGTCGACGACGACGCACACCGGTCCCTGTTCCTGGAGGGCGTCGAGGAGCTCGATGAGCCCGGCGCCGATGGCGACGGCGCGGCGGCTGGGGATGGTGGTCGCCCCCAGCGCGGCGCGCTGGTCGGTGCGCGGCACCCGCGAGGAGCGGACCAGCTGCTCCACCACCCCATAGGGAAGCTGGTGCTCCTCCTCCTCGCCGCTCGCGCCGACGACGCGGATGTCGCCCGCCTCGGCGAGGAATCGCTGCAGCAGCGCCGTCTTGCCGATCCCGGCGGCGCCCTCGACGAGCACCACTCGCGGCTCGCCGGCGCGCACCTCCTCGAGCCGGGCGCGGAGCAGGCGCAGCTCCTCGCGCCTGCCGACGAACACCGCCCTTCCGGAGTGGACGTCGGTGGTCATACCGGGAACGAGACCTGGAGGATGCGCAGCGCCAGGTCGGCCCGGAAGCGGTCCTCGTGGCGGCGCAGGTCGAGTCGGGTCAGCTCGCCGATGCGGTTGAGCCGGTAGCGCAGCGTCTTGTGGTGCACCGACAGCCGCTGGGCGGCGGCGTTGAGCGAGCAGTCCGACTCGAGGTAGGCGCGCAGGGTGGCGATCAACGGGGTGCTGCGCTCGCGGTCGTAGTCGAGCACCGGCCCGAGCACCTCCTTGACGTACTCGGCGAGGTCGGGCTGGTCGCCGGGCGCGAGGTCGAACACCGCGGAGTCGCCGCCACCCGGGCGCGCGGCGACGCGCATCGCGATCGTCGCCTCGCGATAGGCGACGCCGTAGTCGAGCGGGTTGCTGTGCGGGCGGCTCACCCCCCAGGTGGTGGTGAGGCCGGGGAGCACCGCGGTCATCTGCTCGGTGGCCGCGGCGGTGAGCGCGCGGGCGCTCACCGGGTCGGTACAGGGGGCGACCGCGACCATGGCGTTGCCGCGCAGGCTCACGAGGTCGGGGCCGCCGTGCTGCGCCGACACCCGCTGCAGGATGCGCCGCATCTGGTGGCGGGCCCGCTCCGTGCGGGCGGGCTCGAGACCCTCCTGCCGGGCGATGAGGTCGATGTCCTGGAGCTGGCAGCAGAACACCCGGTGGGGCCGGCGCAGGTCGATATGGAGACGCTCGGCACGCCGCGCGGCGGCGCGCTGGTACTCGTCGGAGCCGTGGAGCAGGTCCCAGATGATCTCGTCGCGGGCGTCCGCGCGCGCCTCGTCGGCGGCGCGCTGCTCGAGGTGGTGGAGGGCGGCGACGAGCGCCGCCTGGCCGATGACGATCTCCTCGGCGTCGCCGGGGGTGTCGTCGCCGAGCAGGCAGACGTGGCCGAAGCTGTCGCCGGCTGCCTGGATGGGGTGGACCGAGAGCCAGCTCGGTGCGCACCGCGGAGATGTCGAGGTTGTGCGGGTGCGTCGCCAGCGGGTCGAGGGTGGTGGAGAGGATCGCCACCCGGGCGCCGGTGAGGGTGGCGACGCTGCGGGCGATGGCGGCCAGGCCGGCGCCCTCGAGGAGGAGCTGGATGAGCGCGCGCTGCATCACCGCCGACTGGCGGGTGGCCTCGACCCTCCGCTCCAGGGTGTCGTAGGCGGTCTCCAGGCGGCGCATGCTCGTCGCCTGGGCGTCGTTGAGCCGGGCGTTCTCGATGGCGATGGTGACCAGGTCGGCCATCGCGACCAGCCGGCGCACCTCGTGGGCGGCGAACACCGAGCGGCGCCGCCGCCACACCTCGAGCACGCCGATGATGTCGCCGCGGACGGTGAGCGGAGCGCCGAGCGCGGAGCGCACCGACTCCATCTGCGCGAGCGGGATGAAGTCGTCGCTGATCACCCGGGTGTGCGAATAGTCGTCGACCTGCACGGGCTGCGTCGTCTGCAGCACCCGGCCGGCGAGCCCCTGCCCGCGGGTCATGCGCAGCCTCGCGGTCTCGGGCTCGCGGTGGCCGACGCAGCTGCGCATCACCATCTCGTCGCCCTCGCGCAGGAAGACGCCCGCGATGTCGGCGCCGAGCAGTCGCAGCGCGGTGTGGGTGATGGTGAGGAGCACCTCGGTGCTGTCGCGCACCGAGAGGATCTCGGTCGCCGCCTCCTGGAGGGCCGACACCTCCTCGCGCGCGCGGCGCGCCCGCGACTCCTCCTCCTCCACGTCCCTGCGGAGCCGGTCGACGATGGTGTCTGGAGGGGTCAACGTCGTGCGTTCAGGGGTCGATGAGGATCTTCACCGAGGTGTGCTCCGCGAGCCGCCGGTAGGCGTCGGGGACACCATCGAGGGGCACTCGCTCGGAGACCACGCCGGTGGGATCGATGGCGCCCACGGTGAGCAGCGGAAGGATGCGCGGGCCGAGCCGGATGGAGTCGCCGATCGCGAAGCAGACGCACAGCTCGTCGGCGAATGCGCGCGCCACCGGCATCGGCCACTGCGCGGCGAAGTGGGCGCCGACGGAGACGACGCAGCCGCGCCGGCGCACCAGCGAGAACGCGGTCTCCAGCGGGCCGCTGCCGCCCACCGCCTCGACGACCACGTCGGCGCCGCGGCCGTCGGTGAGCTCGTCGACGATCGCCCTCGCGTTGTCGGGCGAGCTCGGCACTCCTCCGAGTGCGGCGATGAGCTCGAGCCGCGCGGGGATGAGGTCGGTGACCACGACCGCCGCGGCGCCGTGGTTCTGGCAGGCGAGGCTGACCATCTGGCCGACCGCGCCGCCGCCGATGACCGCGACCACGTCGCCGGGCTTGACCCCGCCGCGCTCCGCCGCCGCCACTCCGCTGGCGAGGGTGTCACCGGCGAAGATCGCCGCCTCGGCCGGGCACTCGGCGGGGAGGCGCATCAGCGTGGTCTGGGCGAAGGGCACCCGCACCAGCTCGGCCTGGGCGCCGCCCAGCGGCCGGCCGAACACCGAGCCCATGCCGAACATGCCGCGGTGGGGGCACTCCCAGTGGTCGCCCTTGCGGCACCACCAGCAGTGGCCGCAGGCGGTGAAGTCGGACCCGACGACGCGGTCGCCGGGGGCGATGTGCTGCACCGCCGACCCGACCGCGACCACCTCGCCGACGAACTCGTGGCCGAGCGGGGTGCCGGGGGGGATGCCGTCGAGGCCGTGCCAGGCGTGGAGGTCGGTGCCGCAGATGGCGCTGAGGGTGACCCGGACCAGGGCGTCCTCGGGGGCCTCGATGTGGGCGTCGGGCACGCTGCGGACCTCGACCTGCTCGGGGCCGGCGTACACCACGGCTCGCATGACACAGGCTCCTAGACGAGCTGTCGGGCGCGCTCGTCGATCCGCGCCGCGGCCGCCCGCAGCATCTCCAGCTCGGCGGCGGTCAGCGTCAGCTCGACGATCTCGAGCACCCCGGCGCGCCCGATGCGGGCGGGGAGGCCGAGGTAGACGTCGCGGATGCCGTAGGTGCCGTCGGCGCGCACGCAGACGGGCACCACCTCGCGGCTGTCCGCGGCCATCGCCAGCACCATCCGCGCGACCGACGCCGCCGGGGCGAAGAACGCGCTGCCGGTCTTGAGGTGGCGCACGACCTCGGCGCCGGAGTCGCGGGCGCGGACGACCAGCGCCTCGAGCGTCGTGGCGTCGACGACCCCGGTGATCGGGCGCCCGTCGACGGTCGCCTGGCTGAGCGGGATGACCATCTCCTCGCCGTGGCTGCCCAGCGCCATCGCCGCGACCCGGTCGGGCCGCGCCACCCCGACCAGCGCGGTGAGCGCGCAGAAGCGGGCGGCGTCGAGCACTCCGGCCATTCCCATCACCCGCTGTGGTGCGAAGCCGGTGGTGCGCCAGGCGAGCTCGGTCATCTCGTCGAGCGGGTTGGTGACGACGACCACGATCGCGTTCGGTGAATACCGGGCCACGCCGCGGGAGATCTCGCCGACGATGGCCGCATTCATCTGGGTCAGGTCGGTGCGGGTCATCCCCGGCTGGCGCGCGCGACCCGCGGTGATCACCACGAAGTCCGAGCCCGCTCCTGCGGCGAGGTCGGTCGACCCGGTCACCCGGGTGTCGAAGCCGCGCAGCGCCGAGCTGTGCCACAGGTCGAGGGCGATGCCCTCGGCGAGGCCGTCGGCGACGTCGACGATCACCACCTCGGAGAAGCGGTCGGCGTCGACGAGCCGCGCCGCCACCTGGGCGCCGACGTGGCCGGCGCCGACGACGGTCACCCGCGAGCGCCGGCCGTTGCCGTTGGCGCCGGCCGCCGGCCTGGGCACCGGCCAGCCCAGCGCCGCGGCGGGTGCGCCCCGCCGGTACAGCGCTCCGGACACCGGGATGCCGCCGGACGGGGGAGGGGTGGGGGAGCGCGTCGCACCATTGCCCGTCCGGTGCGCCGCCAGGGGCGGGCGGCTCTGCGGCCGAGGCTCCGGGGGCGTGGCCCCCCCCGCGATGGAGATGGAGACGTTTCGTTCCTTGGCGCGGTCGCGGGCGAGCGGTGTGACCAGGTCACCCCTGGCGACGTGGAGGACGCCGCCCTCGGCGACCGCGTCGACGTCGTCGAGACCGATGACCCTCATGATGTGCGGCCCTCCAGCGACTCGAGCGTCGAGATCGCCGCGTCCCGCGCCGTCTGCACCTCGCTCTCGCTGCCGGCGATGAAGAGGCGGCCGAAGCGGCCCACGGCGCGGATCTCGACGACGTTGATGGTCGCCGCCTTCTCCGCCTCGTTGGCCGCCAGGCTGACGTGCGCCGCCGGCGAGGACTCGAGGACGAAGAGGCTCTGCCCGGGAAGCAGCAGCGCTCCCTTGCGGAACTTGTTGAGCAGCTGCGCCTGGTAGTGGTGGACGTTGGTGATCAGCTGCGTCGAGGCGATCACCGGGCGCA
>VBHE01000015.1:21938-26832 GCA_005889515.1 Chloroflexota bacterium
GCGGCGTGGATCTCGAGCAGCCCGAACTCGCGCTCGATGATCTGCAGCGCGGGACGCACGTCCGCCGCCTTGAGGGCGACGTCGGCGACCCGGAAGACCTCGTTGCCCGGCGCCACCTCGACGAAGAGCTCGGACATCCCGGCGATGGGCACGTCACCCTGGCAGGTGGCGGCGATGTGGGCGGCGCACTGCGGCTGCATGCGGTCGATCAACGCGAAGGTCCGTAGCTGGAAGCTGCTCATGCTCTCCGTCCGGCGATCCCCAGGGGGGTGATGAGAAGCGCGTGCTCGTAGGCGAGCACCGGGCGCTCCAGGTAGCTGGCGATGATCTCCGCGGCCCCGGGGAGCATCAGCGCGCCGCCGGCGAGATGGAGCGGTGACGCCGAGTGGCCGTCGGTGAGGATGGAGATCGAGGTGGCGATGCGCTCGATGCCGGGGCGGAGGACCCGCAGATACTCCTCGCCGTTCTCGCGCTTGAGCCGCTCCGCGTCCTCGATGGTCACCTTCAGCGTGCCCGCGAGGATGAGGTCGAGGTGGTGGCCGCCGCCGGGCCGGTCGCCGAGCTTCACCAGCCGGCCGCCCGAGTACACACCGACGCCGGTGGAGCCGCCGCCGACGTCGACGATGACCCCGTCGTCGATGCCGAGGAAGCGATTGGCCGCGCTCACCTCGTCGACGAGCTCGGTGCAGGACAGGCCCGCCTGCTCGAGGGGATAGGCGGTGGCGGCCTCGTCGATGCGCCGGCCCAGCGCCTCCTCGGCGGAGGCCTTGAGCCTCGCCACCGTGGCGGCGGCGCCGTGGAAGTCGACGACCACGCCGTCGCGCAGCGCCCGCGACGGAAGCTGGTCGACGTAGATGGGGACTCCGCGGCCGTCGATGACCGCGAGCACGCAGGTGGCGGTGCCGAGATCGACGCCGCAGGAGAGTGGCTCGGTGTATTCAGCGGCCGGCTGTGACAGGCACGCGGCCGCGCGTCGCAGCGCCTCGCGCACGGGCATGCTGGGACGCAGTGCAGGTGTCACCGTGCGGCGAGCTCCCGCCGTTCGGCGAGCTCGAGCGCGCCGCGCCAGGGTCGGACCTCGTGGGCGACGCGCTTGATGTTGATGAGGTGGAGAGCGGTGATGTTGTCGGAGGCGATGGAGCCGGACCAGGTGCCGGTGCCGAGGACGAAGGAGGGGTCGATGCCGGTGGAGTAGCCCATGCCGCCGAAGAGAGCGGGGGTGTTGACCAGGATCCGGGATGCGGGGAGGGCGCTGAAGCGGGCGATGACGTCGGGATCGGAGGCGTGGAGGGCGAGGGTGTGGCCCTCGCCGCCGAAGGCGAGGATCTCGCGGCACACCCGCCAGCCCTCATCGGCATCGGCGACGCGGTGGACCTTGAGGACGGGGCCGAGGATCTCGGCGCTGAGCGGGGCGTGGCGGCCGACGCTGTCGAGGCGGATGCCGAGGACCCGGGTGGAGGGGGGAACCGAGAGGCCGGCGCGGCGGGCGAGCTCGACGGCGCTCTGGCCCACCGCCTCGGGACGCAGCCCGCCGCGCTCGGTGAAGAGGAGGGCGGAGAGCGCGGGGTGGTGGGAGGGGTCGACCCAGGCGCAGCCGGCGGCCTCGAGGGCGGCCTCGTAGGCGTCGGCGACGGGCTCGTCGATGACCACCGCCTGCTCGGCGACACAGGCGGTGCCGTTGTCGAAGGCCTTGGAGGTGACCACCATGACCGCGGCTTCAGTGATGTCCGGGACGGAGCGGTGGACGAAGCAGGGGACGTTGCCGGCGCCGACGGCGATGGTGGGCTTGCCGGCGGAGTAGCAGGCGCGGACCATGTCGGCGCCGCCGGTGGCGAGGATCATGGTGACGGCGTCGTGGGTCATGAGCTCGCGGGTGGCGCTGAGGGTGGGCTGGTCGAGGCAGGAGATGAGGCCGGGAGGTGCGCCGGCGCGCTCGGCGGCCTGGGCGAGGACCTGGGCGGCGCGGGTGCAGCAGCGAGCGGCGCGGGGATGGGGGGCGCAGACGATGGCGTTGCCGGCCTTGACCGAGGCGAGGATCTTGAAGAGGACGGTGGAGGTGGGGTTGGTGACCGGGATGATGCCGGCGACGACGCCGACGGGGCATCCGACGGCGGTGGTGCGAGCGCCCTCGTCGACCCAGAGGACGCCGACGGTGCGCATCGAGAGCAGAGCGTCGGCGACGACCCGGGTGTTGTAGAGGTTCTTGACGATCTTGTCCTCGAAGACGCCGTAGCCGGTCTCGTCGACGGCGAGGCGTGCGAGCTCCTCGGCGGCGTCGGTACCGGCCCGGGCCATGGCGCGGACGATGGCGTCGATCCGCGCCTGGTCGGCGCCCTCGAAGAGCTCGAAGGCGGTGCGGGCGGCACGCGCCTTGAGGCGCGCGTCGAGGATGGCCGCGAGATCGGCATCGAGCGCGGCTGCGGTGCTGGTCATGGTCTCTCCATCCGGCGCTCAGGCCGGAACCGGGAGGTTCGGATCAGGACTTCGCGGCGGCGGCGGCGGTGGCGGCGGCGGCGTCCTTGCCGAGGATCACCTCGACCTCCTCGTGGGGCCGCGGGATGACGTGGACGGAGATGACCTCGCCGACCTTGCCGGCGGCGACCGCACCGGCGTCGGTGGCGGCCTTGACCGCGCCGACGTCGCCGCGGACCATGACGGTGACCAGCCCGCCGCCGATCTGCTCGCGCCCGATGAGGCGGACGTTGGCGGCCTTGACCATGGCGTCGGCCGCCTCGATGGCGCCCACCAGGCCCCGGGTCTCCACCAGGCCGAGGGCGCCGACGGGGATGCCGCTGCCGTTGTATGCGGTGCTGGGACTCATGGACTGCTCACCTCATGTCGCGTGTCTTGTCGAATCTCGGTCGCCCCTCGACGACGACGGTGTCCACGATCCCCACCACTGCGAGGTCGACCGGCGCGCCGGCGGTGCGGGCGCTCACCCGCGCCGCGCTGCCGGTGGTCACGATCACGACCTCGCCCTCTCCCGCCCCGGCGAGGTCGACGGCGACGTAGGGCGAGCGGTGAACGGTGCCGTTGGGCGGCTCGAGATAGTCGAGGTCGTACACGAGGAGGAGCTTGAACCCGTTGAGCTCGGGCTCCTTCACCGTCGACACGACCTGCCCGACGACCCTGGCCAGACGCACCCGCATGCCTCCACGGACCTGCTGACAGCGGCGAAAACCGCTGTGAAACTTGTATCCCCTCTCCGGCGGGTCTGGCATTGGCTACGGCGGATAGGAAAGAGTGGTCTGGGCTTATCTCCCATATCCGTGGCCGCGGCACCCGCGTCGAGTCAAGATGTGCGAGCCGGCGCACGAAGGGAGTCCGCGCCGCAGGAGGACGTGAACACGGCACAGCACGACGGAGCCCGAGGGGCCGCCGGGTGACTCCCAGCACCGTCATCTTCGACTTCGACGGCACGCTGGTGAAGACGCGGGAGGCATCCTGGCGGCTCTTCCAGCGCACCAACGCGGAGTTCGACCTCGGCGTCGACCGCCCGGAGGACTTCTACGCGCTCTTCCGGCGCAACTTCTTCACCGCGCTCGACGAGATCTGCTCGGGTGACCCGGCGCGGATGGAGGGGGTGCGCGCGCACTTCCTCCAATTGCTCCGCGACGAGTACTGCCCCGACCTCGTGCCCGGGATGGCCGACGTGATCCACAAGCTCGCCGGCAGCTGCACCCTGGTGCTCTGCTCCTCGAACACCATGGAGTCGGTGCGCCGCACCCTGGAGCGGCACGACCTCGCCTGCTGCTTCGCCCACGCCTTCACCGGCGACCTCGAGCCCGACAAGGCGGCGAGCATCCGGACATTCCTCGCCGATCCCGGCTACTCGATGCGCCGGCTCTGTGAGCCCGAGTACACCGAGGAGTATCGCGCCGGGCCTCCCCAGCGTGGAGAGGAGGTGGTGCTGGTCACCGACACCATCGGCGACGTCGAGGAGGCCATCCGCTGCGGGATCCGCGCCGTCGGCGTGGTCTGGGGGATGCACACCGCCGAGGAGCTGCTCGCCGCGGGGGCGGAGTTCGTCGCCATCTGGCCGCAGGAGCTGATCACCCATCTGCTCGACGATCCCACCGGCGCGGTGACCTGCTCGGTGGCGCGGACGGTGCGGACCGTCGTCGCCGCCCCGGCGCCTCTCGACCTGGCCCGCCGCGCCGCGGCGTCGCGGAGGGACCAGCGCGTGAGCGCCGCCGCCGCCCTGGCTCATGGGACGAACGGGCACGGGTGCGGGTGTGAGACCTGCGCGACGACCGCGCCTGCAGGGCCGGCCGTGGATCCGGTGCTCCGCGAGGCGGTGGCGCGGATGGTGAACGGGAACGGGAACGGGAAGCACTGAGGATCGGTCCTTCTCGGTGGTCTGTTCGGTGGGGCGTGCACGGGCGGTCTGCGCACCTCGCTGCGCGTCGTGGTCCCTTGGCTCGACAAGGGGGTGAGGGGGTTGGGGCTGGCCGTGGTCGGGCTGGTTCGCGTCGCGTGATCTACGGCCGTCTGCTGGAGGTCTGGGTGAGCCCCGGCGGTTGCATCACGGCCCTGCTCTGTTCCTCGGGGGCTTCCAGACGCCACCGGTGGCGGTGCCGACCACCTCTCCGTCGGCGTTCACGAACTTCAGGTCGCCCTCGAGGGTGCGGTGGATCTCGTACTCGCCGTCGTGGTGTCGGTCGTGATGGTTCCAGCAGAGCGAGAGGATGTTCCAGTCCTTCGTGGGGCCACCGTCGAACCAGTGGCGGATGTGGTGGGCCTCGCACCGGGTGGCGGGGACGGCGCATCCCGGGTACCGGCAGATGCCGTCGCGGTTCCGGACCCTGAACCTCATGTCGGGCGGGACGGTCGGCTTCTCGCGGCCGGCGGCGAGCGGCACCCCGTCGCGCTCGATGAGCGTCTTGACGGTGGC
>VBHE01000016.1 GCA_005889515.1 Chloroflexota bacterium
CCCGCGAGCCTCGGCAGCGCGCGACGCCAATTCGGCCAGGCTCGGGCGGCGCACAGGGGGACGGCGATGACCGTGGCGGTGATCGCCTCGAGCCCATGGACCGCCCAGATCGCCGCGACGAGCGCCGCCACCAGTGCGAGGTGCCGCCGCGCCTCGCCCGGGCGCAGCGCTCGGACCGCGGCGATCACGAGCGGTGCGATCAGGGTGGCATCGACGACGTAGGGGAACTCGGACGCTCGGGAAGGCCCAGCCCACCCCGAGAAGGGGCGCCAGCGCGGCGATCGCCGTCGATCCCGTCGTCTCCAGGGCGAGCGCCGCAAGGCCGAGCGGGAGGAGCAGCACGGCGACGACGGTGAAGGGCAGCAGCGCGGCCGGCGCGGAGGGCCCCCCGAGCTCGGAGGCCAGCGCCGCCACCGCCTCGACCCCGGCACGGGGACGCACCCACTGACCACCGGACGGGTCGGGAAGCACCGGCAGGATGTCGTGCCGGGCGGCGATGCCGGCGGCGACGTCGGCATGCACCGGCCCGTCGGTGGCGACAGGGACGGGCAGGTCGCGGTACCCCGCGGCCAGGACGACGGCGCTGACGATCCCGGCGCACAGAGCGCCGGCCACCACGATGCGGCGGCCCGCCGGGTGCGCCTCGGCGGCGCTCGACGTCGCATGTCGACGCGCTCTCCAGACGGCGGCCGCCACCACCGCAACCTCGAGCGGCAGCACCGTGGCGGTCCAGAGGGGCACGTGGAGGTCGTGGTAGGCGAGACCGATGACGCCCGCCAGCCCGGCCGACAGCCCTGGGGCCCCGGCGAGACGCTCCCACCACCGCCAGCCCGGCACGATCAGGGTGGCAAGGGCGAAGCCGGGGACGATCCCCACGACCAGGAGCGCGGGCAGTGCCCGGAGCAGGTCAGTGAGGGGCACGGACGCGGGCGAGGCGTGTCAATGGCATGTCTGCCGATTCTCGGTCGCATCCCCCAGCGGGCTCTGACACAACGGGTGAACTTGCGTGAACAGCGCGCAACGGATTGAAGAAGGTCGCCCGACACCGGAAATCGGGCCCTACGATCCGGCCATGAACGACAGCGCGGAGCTGATTCTGGATCCCGAGACCGAGACGACGCCCGAGCATCGCGGCGGCGAGCGTGGCCAGGGGATGATCGAGTACGCGTTCATCCTCGTCCTGATCGCGATCACCCTGCTCATCGCCCTCCAGGTCCTCGGCAACCAGACCAGCAACCTCTTCAGCAACATCCAGAACGCCGTGGGAACCGCCCAGGGCCACTGAGGCCTGGGTGGCGGCCGGCTCCGGCCCTCGGAGACCTCGTGCCTACAATGGCGTCGAGGTCCGCCGCCTCCGTTCACGAGTCGGGGGGAGGGCTTCAGTCATGGGAGCCGGGCGCATGAGCAGCACGGAGAACGGGGCGACCACGCCCCCGGGCGATCACGTCACCGGAGGTCTGCGCGTCAAGCGCGGCCTCGCCGAGATGCTCAAGGGCGGCGTCATCATGGACGTCGTCGACGCGGAGCAGGCGCGGATCGCCGAGGAGGCGGGCGCCGTCGCCGTGATGGCCCTGGAGCGGGTGCCCGCCGACATCCGCCGCGACGGCGGCGTCGCCCGGATGAGCGACGTCGGCCTGATCAGGGAGATCATGGCCGCGGTCACGATCCCGGTCATGGCCAAGGCCCGGATCGGCCACTTCGTCGAGGCCGCGGTCCTCGAGTCGCTCGGGATCGACTACGTCGACGAGTCCGAGGTGCTCACCCCCGCGGACGAGGAGAACCACATCGACAAGTGGGCCTTCAAGGTCCCCTTCGTCTGCGGGGCGCGCGACCTGGGGGAGGCGCTGCGGCGCATCGGTGAGGGCGCGGCGATGGTCCGCACCAAGGGCGAGGCGGGCACCGGCAATGTGGTCGAGGCGGTTCGCCACATGCGCGCGGTGCAGGGCGGCATCCGCCGCCTCGGAGCGCTGCGCTCCGACGAGCTCATGGTCGAGGCGAAGCGGCTGCAGGCGCCCTACGAGCTGGTCAGCGAGATCGCCCGAACCGGGAAGCTGCCGGTCGTCAACTTCTCCGCGGGGGGCATCGCGACCCCCGCCGACGCCGCGCTGATGATGCAGCTCGGCGCCGAGGGGAACTTCGTCGGCAGCGGCATCTTCAAGAGCGAGGACCCGCTGGGCTACGCGAAGGCCATCGTCGCCGCGACCACCTACCACGATCGCCCCGAGGTGATCGCCGAGGTGAGCGCGGGGCTGGGCAAGGCGATGCGCGGCCTCGACGTGGCCACCCTGCCCCCCGAGGAGCTGCTCGCCACGCGGGGCTGGTAGGTGTGGAGTCGCGGGCGGGTCACGCCTGGGTGATCCCGGCGAGAGGCCGGTCGCACCCCGCATAGACTGCGGTCGTGTCCACGGTCCAGCAGGCGACCCGGCGGGTCTGGTGGCAGGCGGCCGCGGCCCTCGCGCTACTCGGGATCGGCGAGGCGGTTGCCCAGGCGATTCGCGGCGTCCGTTTCACCGACCACACCGACTACCCGGGGGTCGCCGCCGCGTCCCGGCTGCTCAGCTCGGGGTCCCGGTGCGTCTACTGCCTTCCCACCGAGGCGCACGCCCAGACCCAGCTGCTCGGGCATCCGCCCGACATCGGCGTGATGCCGTTCGCGAACCCGCCGCTGGCGGCCTGGCTGCTCCAGCCGGTCGCCGCCCTCCCGCTCCACACCGGCGCTGCCGTTTTCCTGGCGATCTCCCTGGTCGCCCTGGCGGTCGCGGCGGTGCTCCTCGGCCGGCTGCTCCCCGCGCTCCCGGCCGGCCGGCGCCTGCTGCTCAGCGTGGCCGCAGCGACCCTGGCCCCGGGGCTCGCCGCGTTCACGTACGTCCAGTGGGGCCCGCTCCTCCTCCTCGCCGCGGCCGGGGCGGTGGTGCTCGCCGCCCGCGGCGAGGGGCTCGCCTGCGGCGCCCTGCTCTCGCTGCTCCTCATCAAACCCCAGGTGGTCTGGCTGGTGGTCCCGGCCCTGCTCCTCTCCGGCCGGTGGCGCACCGTGGCGGCGATGGTGCCCGGGGCGCTCGTCTGGGCGGGCACCACCCTCGCGATCGTCGGCGTCGGCGGGCTGGGCGAGTGGTACCGGTCGAACGTCCAGCTCGACGTCGGCGACAGCGTGAAGACCGCCGGGCTTCCCGGCCTGCTCGTCCAGGTGACCGGCCACCCCGGGGTGTCCTTCCCCGCCGCGGTGGTCTGCGGCGTCGGCGCGGTCGCTCTGCTCTGGCGCTGTCGCCACCGGCTGCGCGCCGATCCGGCCCTCGCGGTCGCGACCGGTCTGGCCCTCTCCCTGCTCGCGGCCCCCCACGTCTTCGGGGCCGACCTGATGCTCCTCGCCCCGCTCGTCGTGCTGGTCGCCCGGCGGCGCCCCGAGGCGGCGATCGGCGCCATGGCCGGCCTGGCCGCGGTCACCCTGGCCGGCGGGGACGTTCCCGGCGCCGCCATCCACGCCCTCGGGCTCGGGATGATCCTCGCGACGGTCGCTGCCGCCCTCGCCCGCCCGCCCGCCAGGGCGCCGGTGGTTCGGGGCACTCCCCGTACACTCGTCACGAGTGCCTGAGGACCCCTCCCTTCCACCCCTGGTCGGCGTTCTCGCCCTCCAGGGAGACGTCCGGGAGCATCGGGCGGCGCTCGAGGCGGCCGGGGCCCGCACCGCGGGGGTCCGGACCGCCGCCGAGCTGGACGAGGTCGACGCCCTCGCCATCCCCGGGGGCGAGTCGACGACCCTGAGCAGGCTGATCCGCGCCTTCGGGCTCGAGGAGCCGCTGCGGCGGCGGCTCGCCGAGGGGCTGCCGTGCCTCGCGACCTGCGCGGGGATGATCCTGCTCAGCCGCCGCATCCTCGACGGGCGCCCCGAGCAGCTCGCCCTCGGCGCCCTCGACCTCGACGTCCGCCGCAACGGCTACGGCCGCCAGGTCGACTCCTTCGAGGCGGCCCTCGAGGTGCCCGAGCTCGGCGAGCCCGCCTTCCCCGGAGTCTTCATCCGCGCCCCGGTGGTCGAGCGGGTGGGGGAGGGGGTGACCGTCCTCGCCCGCCACGAGGGCCGGCCGGTCGCGCTCGCCGACGGGCGCCACCTCGCCCTCGCCTTCCATCCGGAGATCAGCGGGGATGGACGGTTCCATCGCCACTTCGTCGAACCGCTGTGTTCAAATTCGCGATCAGCGCGGTAGACTCGAATCGTGACATCCGGGCCCGCAGGCTCCCGCGACGAGGCTGAGCTGCGCCAGATTGCCTGACGTCGCCCCTCGTGCCGCATCGCTGGCGTTGCTTCGCGTCGCCGGCGGAAGGGGCATGCGGGGGTGGGTGCGGATGACTCCCCACCCATGAACGTCCGCAGCGCCAGCTTCCGCGACCTCGACCGGGTCGAGGAGATCTACCGCCGCTCCTCGGCGGCCGAGTCGGAGACCGACGCCGCCCCGCCGCTCTCGGCGGGCGACAGCCCCGTGCCCCACGCCACCCTGGTACGCCTCTGGTACGCGGTGGGACGGACGCTGTCCTCGCTGGTCCCGACCGCGGAGCCGTCGGGCAACCTCTTCGTCGCCGAGGACACGGGCGGCGAGATCGTCGGCTTCATCCAGGCCAACGGCGTCCCCGGGCAGCCGAAGGCGTGGCACATCATCAACCTCTGCGCGGTCGCCCAGGGCCGTACCCACGTCGCCGGCGAGCGGCTGCTCACCCACCTCGTCAACCAGGGGATGCAGCACGGCGTCACCCGCTTCTCGGTGCGCCTGCCACTCCACCACCCGCTCGTGGGGCTCTTCGTCGAGGGGGGCTTCTCCCAGTACGCCACCGAGCAGATCCTCTACCGCGACGACCCCGTGCCCGCGCCCCAGGTGGTCGCCGGCCGGGGGGCGGGGGGGCTTCTCCGCCCGGCGCGCGGCGAGGACCGGGGCGGCATCCACCTGCTCTACCTGCGCACCACCCCGTCGCACGTCGCCAACATCGAGGGGCCGTCGCTCAAGGCCTGGCAGGCCTCCTTCCAGCAGGGCTGGATGACACGCATCGGCCGCGACGACGTCCGCCACATGGTGGTCGAGCGCCACGGCATCGAGGCCTGGGTGGGGGTGCGGCCTGCCACCCCGGTGCGGCCGACGCTGATGGCGCTGCTCTGCGACGGCAGCGATCCGGAACTCCGCGAGGACTTCCTCGACGCCGCCCTCGCCCAGGTGCCTCCCGGACCGCTGTCGTGTGCGCTGCGCCACTACGACTCCGAGCTGATCCGCAGCCTCCAGCGCCGCGGCTTCGACATCTACGGCACCCAGCTGCTCCTGGTCCGCGACCTCGCCCTGAAGATGCGTGTCCCCGCCCGTGCTCGACGCGAGAAGAAGCCCGTCCTGGTCCCCGCCGGCCTGGTGCGCAGCGCCCGAGGCGGGATGCCCGGTGTCCCACTCCGCGTCCTGACCACCCCATCGCCGAGGAGTTCGCCATCATCGCTCGCATGACGTCCTACGGCCCAGCCTGGAACGAGGAGCTCTCCCAGCTCTTCGACGCGCTCCCGCCCCGGATCGCCGAGGCCGCCCGCCAGCTCCCCGACACCCGCGGTGAGCTGCTCGAGATCGTGCTCGATCTCGGCCGCGAGCCCGAGGCCCGGTTCGACGCCGGGGAGATCATCCTGGACCGCGTGCAGGTGACCCGGGAGGACCTGGAGTACGTGGTGGCACGTGTGGGCGCCTTCGGCGACGACAACCGGGCCGGGATCGAGCGCACCCTGCATCGCATCAGCGCGATCCGCAACCGCTCGGGCGACATCGTCGGGCTCACCTGCCGGGTCGGCCGCGCGGTCACCGGCACCATCGACATCATCAAGGACATCGTCGTCGGGGGCCGGTCGATCCTCCTGCTCGGCGCGCCGGGCATCGGCAAGACCACGATGCTCCGCGAGTGCGCCCGGGTGCTGAGCGACGAGTGCGGCAAGCGCGTGGTCATCGTCGACACCTCGAACGAGATCGCCGGCGACGGCGACATCCCTCATCCCGGCATCGGCCGCGCCCGGCGGATGCAGGTGGTGACGCCGGCGAGGCAGCACGCGGTGATGATCGAGGCGGTCGAGAACCACATGCCCCAGGTCATCGTCATCGACGAGATCGGCACCGAGCTCGAGGCGGTGGCGGCGCGCACCATCGCCGAGCGCGGGGTGCAGCTGGTGGGCACCGCCCACGGCTCGAGCCTCGACAACCTGCTCGTGAACCCCACGCTGAACGACCTGCTCGGCGGCATCCAGACGGTGACGCTGAGCGACGAGGAGGCGCGCCGTCGCGGCACCCAGAAGAGCGTGCTCGAGCGCAAGGCGCCGCCGACCTTCGACGTCCTCGTCGAGATCCGCGAGCGCGACCGCGTGGTGGTGCACATGCCCCTCGACGAGACCGTCGACGAGGCGCTGCGCGGCCGGGTCAAGCCCGCGGAGCTCCGCATCCGGGGCGAGAGCGGGCAGATCGTCAGCCGGATCGACACCTCATCGCCGGTGGCCGGCGTCTTCGACGCGGCGCCCTTCGGCGGCGGGCGGAGCAGGCGCGACCGCGATCGGGATCGCGAGCCGGATGCCATCCTGCGGCCGCGGCGCTCGCTGCGCACCCTGGAGGATCCCTTCGCGCTCGCGCACGAGGGTCGGGAGCGGGAGTTCCGCGAGGTCCGCGGGACCCGCCCGAACCAGCCGCTCGCGGTCTTCCCGTACGGGGTGTCCAGAACCTACCTCGAGCAGGCGGTGCGCGAGCTGCGCCTGCCGGTGCGCATCCAGCACCACGTCGACGACGCCGACACCGTGCTCACCCTGAAGAACTACTACCGGCGCAAGGACTCGCCGGTGCGCGCCGCGGAGTCGACCGGCATCCCCATCCAGGTGCTGCGGAGCAACACCGTCGCCCAGATCAAGGGCGCGCTGGCGCGGGTCTACGGCGTCGACGTCGGCGATCCCACCGAGGTGGCACTGCAGGAGGCCACGGAGGCGATCAACCGCGTGCTCCAGACCCACCAGACGGTCGAGCTGGCGCCGCAGAACGCGTATGTCCGCCGTCTCCAGCACAAGCTCGTCGAGCAGCACGAGCTCACCGCCCGGAGCACCGGGAGCGAGCCGAACCGCCGCCTGCGCATCCTCGGGCCCGGCGAGGAGGCCTAGGCCTCGTCATGGCTGCGGCGCCGGGTGATGAGGGGGGCGGTCCGCCCCGGGACAGCGAGTGGCCCGGGTTCTTCATCACCTTCGAAGGTGTCGACGGGGCGGGCAAGAGCACCCAGGTCGCCGCGCTGGCGGGCGCCCTGCGGAGTGACGGCCACGATGTCCTGACGGTCCGCGAGCCGGGCGAGACGGTGCTGGGCGAGCTCATCCGGGTGCTTCTGCTCCGGCCTGCGCCGGCGCCGTTGGATCCCTGGGCGGAGGCGCTGCTTTTCGTCGCCGCCCGGGCGCAGCTGCTCGCCGAGACGGTGCTGCCGGCGCTGATGCGGGGGACGGTGGTCATCGCCGACCGCTTCGTCGACTCGACGCTGGCCTACCAGGGGGGCGGGCGGGGTCTCGACCGGCGGTCGTTGCTCGCGCTCCATCGCGCCGCCTGTGGCGACGTGTGGCCGGATCTCACCGTGCTGCTGGACCTCCCTCCGGGGGCGGCCGACCGGCGGCGGCGGGACAGCCAGCTACCCTTGGATCGCATGGAGCTCTCCCCCGAGGCCTTCCACGCGGCGGTGCACCGGACCTTCCGCGAGCTCGCCGAGGCGGATCCGCAGCGGATCGTCGTGGTCGACGGTCAGCGGCCCGCGGTGGTGGTCTCCCAGCGTGTGTACGCGGTGGCCGCGGAGCGGCTCGCCGAGGTGGGCGGCCTCTCCTCCCGACCCTCCGCCTGAGGCGCGTGCCGTGAAGCTGGTGATCGCGGTCATCCACTCCGACGATGCCGGGCCGTGCAGCGCGGCGCTCAGCGATGCCGGCTTCGTGTGCACGCGGTTCACCACGTCGGGAGGGTTCCTCCAGAAGGGGAACGCCACGTTGATCACCGGCGTCGACGACGGCCGGGTCGACGAGGTGGTCGGGCTGCTCCGGGTGCATGCGCGGCAGCGAAGCGAGTACATGAACCCGGTGTCGCCGCTCGCCGAGCCGGCCGAGTTCTTCGTGCCGTTTCCGGTTGAGGTGGAGGTCGGGGGCGCGACCGTGTTCGTGGTCGATGTGGAGCGGTTCGAGAAGCTCTGACCTCCGGGTGACGGAGCCCTCACGGGCGGTTCGTGCGCGGTGGGGCCCGATACCGTGGGGCGGATGGTGCAGCGGATCCTGCGTGGGCTCGTCGCCGCCGGCGGCGTGGCGATGCTCGCCGGTACATCGACGCGCCCTGCACCGCGCACCCGGTGCCGGGGGCGTGCGCCAACGTCGTCGATGCGCGCGTGGCCGCGACGTTCACCGACCGGGATGCGGTCGGCGGGCTGCGGGTGTGGGTCCGGCTCCTGCCCTCCGCCGGCGGCCCGCCGCTCCTCGTGCAGGGGATCTGGCCGAACGACGCCTTCCTGCGGATGCGCCCGGGGACGCACGTCGTGGTGATCCGGCGCGACGGCCGCCCCGTGACCGTCCGCCTCGACCCCGACGCCGCGCATCCGGCCGGGCTGCGGCTGTGGACGGTCGACAACCCGGTGCCCGATCGCGACCTGCTCCGCGACCGCGGGCTCGCCGCGGGTGGGGTCGGGCTGCTGGCGCTGTTCCTCGCCGCCCCGGCGGGGCTGATCCGGCTGCCCTCGCGGCGGCTCGGTGCCGCCCTCCGTGACCGGCGGCTTCGGATCGCCCTGCTCGTCTTCGCGGCGGTCCAGCTGCTCGACTTCGCGACCAGCGTCGCCGGGCGACACCGACTCCTCTATGAGGGGGTGGCCCTGACCCGGTCGGTGGCGGCGCGGTGGGGCGACCTCGGGTTCCTCGCAGTGAAGGTGCCGGCGGTTCTCGCCGTGGTGCTGCTCGCCGCACGACTGCCCGGGAGGTGGGCGATGCTGCCGGTGCTCGCCGCCGCGGCTCCAGTCGCGGTGGTGGTCGGGGGGAACCTGCGGCTGCTGGCGGGCTGAGCGGCGGGCGAAGGGCGGGTGCAAACGCATGTTCGCTATACTAGCATGTAGTAGTCATGAGCGTCGCGACCGCCGCCCCCACGCCCCCGACCCGAGCCCAGGCCGCGCTCCTCGCGGTGCGCCACGCCGCCGGCGAGGACCTCGAGCCGCTCGGCGCCGCGGCCCTCGACGAGGACATCGACGTCCTCCTTCGGATCTCGGACACGGCCCAGGCGGAGGCCGCACGGCGGCTTCGCCGGCGCGAGCAGCTGCCCGAGCCGCCCGCCGACGGCGCCTCCTCCAGCGTCGCCTGGCTCAGCTGGCGCTGCCGGATGACCCCGGGGAGGGCCGCCGACCTCGTCTGCGTCAGCCGGCGCCTGGCGGACCTCCCCGAGACCGCCCGGGCCCTGCGCGACGGCGAGATCGGCTTCCAGCACGCCTCGGTGATGGCGCACACCGCGAGCCAGGTCGGTCCCGGCGCGATGCGGGAGGCGGAGGCGGACCTGGTGGCCGAGGCCCGGAGGTTCGACGTCCGGCGGTTCAGCCATCTCGCCCGCCACTTCCGCGAGTGCGTCGACGCCCGCGGGGCGCTGGCGGACGCCAACCGCGACCGCGAGCGCAGCCGGGTCCACCTGAGCCAGACCCTCGGTGGGACCTGGCGGCTGGACGGATGGCTCGACGTCGAGGGCGGCGCCCTGCTCACGACGGCGCTGAGCCCGCTGATGAAGCCCATTCCCGACGACCGGCGCACCGCCAGCCAGCGCCGCGCCGAGGCAATGATGGAGCTCTGCCGCCGCCAGCTCGACGGCGGTGGGCTGCCGCTCACCGGCGGCCAGAGGCCACACCTCTATGTGAGCGTGCCGGTCGAGACGCTCCGGGGCGACCCGGGCGCGCCGGGTGCCGAGATGCGCTGGTCCGGCCCGGTGGTCGGCGAGCTGGCGCGCCGCCTCCACTGCGACTGCGTGCGCACCGAGATCACGGTCGGCCCCGGCGGTGAGCCGCTGGCGATCGGGCGGCCGACGAGGACCATCCGCGGCCCGCTCCGCACCCTGCTGATCGCCCGGGACGGGGGCTGCCGCTTCCCCGGCTGCACGCGGCCGCCGGAGTGGTGCGACGGGCATCACATCGTCCGGAAGGCGCTGGGCGGGCCGACGGTGCTGGAGAATTTGGTGCTTTTGTGCCGATTCCACCATCGATGCGTCCACGAGGGCGGCTGGCGGATCGTGCGGGTGTCGGAGCACGGGTTCACGTTCGTGCCCCCCGGAGGGCGGTCGCCCTGAGCGGCGGCGCGCAAGGTTGGGAGGTGGCTCTCCGTTACATGGCGACCGTGTCGCGAATCCCGAGCGCGAGCGGTTGTTGACAGCTACTACATTTGAGTGTAGGTTGTGCCGCCGATGCCGAAGTCGCAAGTGAGGAGGTTCGTGAGACCGCGCTTCGTCCGCCGGTACGCCGTCCAGATCGCCGCGGTGATGGTGGCGGTGGTCGGCGTCGTGGTGATCGGCGTGCTGGCGTTCCGGCCGTCGGGTGGATCGGGCGGCTCCGCGGTGGTGCGGTCGCCGGTGACGGCGAGGGCCACCGCGACTCCGGATCCTCGCGTGGATGAGGTGAAGGCGGTGGCGCGGAGGTACCTGGAGGCGTTCTGGGAGAGTGCAAAGACGGGTGACACGAGTGCAGTGGATGCGCTGACGGAGAAAGATTCGCAGGCGTACGGAAGAGCGGCTCTCAACGCGCGCATCAGCAAAGATGAAAAGCACAACTTCGTCGTTTCGAGAATAGATGTCGATGAGGGTTCATGGGCCGTTGGATTATCGTCCGGCAAAGCGACGGTGTCGGTATCGTTCCGAATGTACGGGCATGACGCCGACTGGCCCAGCCTTCATGCTCGAGAACCCGACCACGAAACTGAGATTCTGCATTCGAGCTTCGACATGGAGGCGATAGCTCAAGGGTGGCTCGTTTACAAGTTCGCGTGACCGTCGCTCGCGCGTCGCTGGGAGTCTGCATGGCGGGCGCGCTTGTCTCAGCAGTTCTCGCCGCAGCGCCCGTGCGGGCGG
>VBHE01000372.1 GCA_005889515.1 Chloroflexota bacterium
CCAGGTGGAGGAGCACCAGGAAGGGCACGAAGCTCTCGTCGGTGGGACGGAAGTCGAGTCGGAGGAGGTCGGGGACCACCACCGCGTGCCCGAGCGACGAGACCGGGAAGAGCTCGGTCGACCCCTGCAGGAGCGCGATGAAGCCGGCGAGCCATGCGGACATCGGGGCGCGACCTTAGCAGGGCGTTGAGGGGCCACGGCCGCTGGGGATCCCTCAACACCCTGCTGAAGACGCAACCGCAAGATCCCGGCCCCGCGGTCGTTCCTCCGGTGCTCCTCGGCCCTCGGAGGATCCTCCATGCCCATGCGTCTGTCCCTGCGGCTGGTCGTCGCCGGTCTCGCCAGCCTCCTGGTGACGCTGGTGCTCGTCGTCGGCTTCGCCGGCCGGCCCACCCCGAGCCCGACCGCCTCCGCCGCCGCCGGCGCGCAGGCGTGGGCGATGATCGATCACCTCTTCCACGTCGACGGCCGGGCTCCGGGCACGTCCTCGGGCGGTCCCGCCGCGTCGGCGCCGCCGCCCCCGACCCAGCCCGCTCCCGCGCCCGCCGCGGCGGTCGCCCAGCTGCCGCCGGCCGCCGCGCCCGCGGAGGACGGCGGGCGGTTCGCCGCGATCGACCGCCACGCCAGCGCGCCGCGGCCGCTGCCGGCCGCCGCCGCGACCCCGGCTCCGGTGGTCGTCGCGCCCCCGGTCGCCGCCCCTCCGGCCCCGGTCCCGGCGCCGGCGCCGCTCGGTCCGGTCTCCTCGCTGCTCGACGCGGTGACCTCGCTGGTCTCCGGCCTGCTCGGTCTCCTCGGCGGAGGATGAGCGCAAACCGCCCCGGGCATGTACGGTTGTCATCGGTGCCCGAACCCGTCCGCTGAGGATGTGGGGTGATCGCACGAAGCTGCGGGCACCCTGGCAGACGCATTCTCGGCTCGGAGGTACAAGTGCATATGACGCCGGATGAGGTGACCCACAAGGAGAGGCGCTCCGCGCCGGAGCCCCTCGTCATCCCGCTGCCGCAGCCGCAGCCGCAGGAACCCGTTCCGGCAAAGTAGTCGATGGACGAGCGCCCGACCCCGATCGTGGGCTTCCGGTGCTGGGTCCTCGAGCTCGGCAAGCCCGTCCTCAAGAGCATGGCGATGCGCTTCGAGTGGCCCGCCGGCGAGATCGCCGAGGCCACCTGCATGTACTCCCCCCACGATCCGCCACGGCACCAGGCGCCCGACGAGGGCTGCCGCTGCGGCCTGCACGCGCGGACGACGCCGCAGGGATGCGGCGAGGAGTACCCGTACTACCCGGTCCACGGCTACTGGGCGTACCGCAGCGCCCCGACCAGCGGGCTGATGGCGATGGGCGCCGTGCTCATGTGGGGGGTGACGCTCCGCGGGAGACGGGTGATCCGCGCCCAGTACGCGCGGGTTCTCTGCCTCACCGAGAAGCCCGACCTCTGGGCGCCGCGCAGCGGGAGCAACGATCCCTCGCGGGTGTCGGCGGAGAACGTCGCCCGCCGGCAGCAGACGCTCGACGAGATCTGTGCCCTGTACGCGGTGCCGATGATCCCGTTCGCGTCGGTGGCGCGCTACGCGAGTGAGTTCGGTGACCTGACCGAGGGTGGGAGCGAGCTCGCGGCGTAGCCGCCCTCAGTGGTTCAGATAGGCCTCGCGGACCTGGCCGCAGGCGGCGCAGGATTCGAGGACCACGCTGACCAGCTGCCGCGCCTGGGGCACCGGAGCGTGGTCGGCGAGGTCGGTCTCGAGGTGGGCGTCGCAGTCGCACCAGGCCTCGTCGAAGGCGAGCTCCACCGACACCGCCTGGTCGCACGCCGGGCAGGTCTGCACCAGGAGCATCGGGAAGCGGTAGCCCCGGTTGGTGCTCAGCACCGCCTCGATCGCCCCAGCCTCCACCGGCCCGCGGCAGATCGGGCAGTCGGGGAGACGGCGGGAGCGGATGGCGGCGCCGGCGTGGGGGATCACGGCGTCACCGGGGTCCCCTGCGCCGCAGCCGCGGCGGCCGGCTGCGCGAAGCGCTCGCGCAGCTCGAACTTCAGCACCTTGCCGGCGGGGTTGCGCGGCAGCGCCTCGACGAACTCCACCCGGCGGGGCTGCTTGTAGCGGGCCAGCCGTCCCCGGGTGTGCTCGAGGACGTCCTGCTCGGTCACCGAGGTCCCCGGCTTGATGACGACGATGGCCAGAACCACCTCGCCCCAGCGGCTGTCGGGGAGCCCGATCACCGCCGCCTCGGCGATGCCGGGGTGCTGGTAGAGGCAGTCCTCGACCTCGGCGGGATACACGTTCTCGCCGCCGGAGATGATCATGTCCTTCTTGCGGTCGACGATGTAGAAGAAGCCCTCGGCGTCGCGGGTGCCGATGTCGCCGGTGTGGAACCAGCCGTTGCGGATCGCCTCCGCGGTCGCCTCCGGCCGGTTCCAGTAGCCCTTCATCACGTTGGGCCCGCGCACCACCACCTCCCCGNNGTCGTCGACGAGCCGCACGTCGGTGAAGAAGGGCGGGAGCCCCGCCGATCCGATCTTGTCGAGGGCGCGGTCGATCGGCACCAGGGTGACGAAGGGGGCGGTCTCGGTGAGGCCGTAGCCCTGGGCGAAGGTGAGCCCGCGGGCGCCGTAGAGCCGGATCAGGGCCTCGGGGACGGGCGCGCCGCCGCAGAGGAGGAAGCGGACGCTGCTCAGGTCGGCGGCGGCGAAGCCCGGATGCTGGGATACGAACAGGAACATCGCCGGCACCCCGAACATCGTGGACACGCGGTGCCTCGGGATGAGGTCGAGCACTCCGCCGGGGTCGAAGCTGCGCATCAGCACCACCTCGGCGCCCTTCATGAAGGCGATGAGCGGGGTGACGTTGAGCCCGCCGATGTGGAAGAGCGGCGCGCAGACCAGGGTGATGTCGTCGACGCTGATGTCGAAGGCGAGGCCGGCGTTGATGTTGTTCCAGAGCAGGTTGGCGTGGGTGAGCATCGCGCCCTTGGGACGGCCGGTCGTCCCCGACGTGTACATGATCACCGCGACCTCGTCGGTGGCCACCTGGTTGTCGAGGTCGTCGTCGCGCTGGTCGCGGAG
>VBHE01000373.1:0-2435 GCA_005889515.1 Chloroflexota bacterium
ACTCATCCGGATCGATGGAGGCTGCCCGGCGCGCAGCCTCCACATGGAGACGGGCCGCTTCCCAGACGCCACGAGCCGCAAGGGGAGAACATGCGCTGGCGTGTGCGTAGCCCCGCAGCCATGCCTGGTCGGCGTCCTCGCAGATGGATGACGCGAGCTGACCGTGGAGGATGGAGTCGTCCCAGGCCCCCATCCGGTACTCGGCCATCGACATCGTTGCCAGGGCGGCGACGGCGAGATAGGCCGGTCCGAGGGGTGCGAGGTCCCTGCAGGCACGCCCCTCCCGGCCAGACGCAACCCAGGGCGATTCAGGGGTCGAAGCGATTCAGGTTTGCCCGGGTGGTTCGGTCATCGCGTCGGTGAGAGGATGGGGCGTACATGCTGCGAGCTCTCCGCCGCCCTCCCACGGACCCGGCTCGTGGTACGTCGGGGTATCGCGGGCTGGTCGGCGGAGGCCTACCCTGACCACGGGATGCGCACCCCAGCCTCCGCCAGTCGCCGCCACCGCGGTGAGGCCGTCATCGCTTTCCCAGGTGCGTCCTCCACCACCAGCCGAGACCGGCGGTGAGGGCGGCGAGGATCAGCAACGCAACGCCGCCCTCCGATGCGCCGCTGAGCACGCCGACGAGGCCGCCGAGGGCGAAGAGGAGGGTGGGGAGGAGGAAAGGCTGACGGCCGCGGGGCATGGCTGCGACGATATCCCGGTTGAGTGTCATCGCGTCCGCCTTTCGGGGTACGTTGGCGCACCATAGCCTGAGCCGGGGTGGCCTCATTCGGCCGTGTCTCCCCCGCAGGCGGACGCCGGGGACGTCGTTTGCCGGCGGCGTGAAGTGGGCTTGCAGGACATACGGCCCGGGGTCCAGCGTGAACCGATACGGCCGCCTGCTCGTAGTAGGTGTCCGGATCATCGCCGCGCCGGCGCGAACCGGGCCGGCATGACCGTCAGGCGCAGCGGGCCGACGCGAGCGCCGTGCTCTCCCTCACCCGTCCGACCAGCTCCGTCTCGTAGATCAGGAGGGAGGGGAGCAGCTGCCGGAGATCGTCGAACGTCGTCGCGACCGGCGCCTTCAGCTCGAGCACCATGATCGTGATGATCACGGCCATCACCCCGTCGCTGAAGGCCTCGAGCCTGTTCGTCTCCTTCTCAGCCGGTGGGCCGGTGGACCTGTCGGTGACGTCGATCATCTCTCGATCCCTCCTGCGCCAGGTGGAGAGCAGCATCGCCTCAGATGGTCAGGACCACCCGGCCGCCGGCGCCGGTCTCGACGAGTTCGTGGGCGTCGACGATGCTCTCCAGGGGGAGCCGCGCAGCGATGTGCGAACGCAGGCTGCCGTCGACCAGCGCCTCGGTGAGGGCGCGGGCGGCATCGGCCTTCACTACCGGGTTGAAGTCGTCGCTGCCCAGCAGGCGCAGCGCGACGTCCTTGAAGCCGAACTTCCAGTACGGAATGGCGGGCCGGTCCTCCGACGAGTAGTACGAGCACACCACACCGCCCACCGCCAGGATCTCGGCATCCAGGTCGATGTGGGAGGCGAAGTCCACCTCGGCGATGCGGTGGACCCCGTCGGGCGCCACGTCTCGGATCCGCTCTGCGAGCTCCGGCTGACCGTTGAGGAATGCGTGGTGGGCACCGAGGCGCGTCGCCCGGTCGCGCTGGTCTTCATCCATCACAACGGCGATCACCGTGGCCCCGTCACGCCGGGCCATCTGGGTGGCGATGGACCCGACCCCGCCGGCGGCGCCGTGCACCAGCACGCTGAGCCCAGACACCCCGCCGTCGGCGAAGACGGCCCGGTATCCAGTGATCCCGGCGATCCCGAGGCAAGACGCCTGCTCTTCAAACTCGGTGGCGTCCACCGCCGCCGCGGATGGCAACGCGACTGCCAACTGGTCCGGCACCACGACGTACTCGGCCGCCGTCCCAAACGGCCGGTACGACTGGGCGCCGTAGCACCAGACCCGCTGACCCTTCCGATTCGGGGTGACGCCCGGGCCGACCATGTCGATGGTGCCCGCCCCGTCGCTGTGCGGGATCACCCGTGGGCAGGGCATCGGCGACCCCTGCCATCCCGAACGCTTCTTCACGTCGCCGGGATTGACCCCCGACACCCGCAGGGCGATACGCACCTCTCCTTCGCCTGGCTGCGGGTCCGGCATCTCCCCGATGACCAGTGACTCACGGGGAGTGCCCCGGTGCTCGTACCACGCGGCTCTCATAGACGGCACTATCGCACGTGGACGGGGGTGCCCACGGCTCTACGAGCAGTTCGGCTTCGACGCCGTGGACATCGGCGGCCTCGCGGAGAGCTGGCGCCTCGATCGCGGCCAGGCGGCGTTCGTCGCCCGGCAGAACGTCGCCGAGCTCCGGGCGAACGTCGCCGGCGCGACCCGCGGGGCACAGTCGAAGGTGTAGGCGTGGGTGGGGTCTGGGTCC
>VBHE01000373.1:2446-2928 GCA_005889515.1 Chloroflexota bacterium
CTCGTCGAGGCGGAGGCGGCGACCATCAACCCGGCCGACCTCGCCATCGTCAGGGGCGCCGCCGCCGGCCGGTTCCCGTCGGGCACCATCCCGCCGTACATCCCCGGGTGGGACGTGGTCGGTCAGGTCGAGGGCTGCGGTGAGGGCGTGGATCGAGCGCTTCTCGGTGCCCGCGTCGTCGGGTTGACCGTCTGGTTCTCGACCGGACGGGCCATGCACGCGTCGCTCGTCACCGTCCCGGTCGGCGATGTCGTCGTCGTCCCTGCCGGTCTCCCCTCCCCCGAGCTCGCCACCGTGGGTCTCAACGGCCTCACGGCATGGCGCGGGCTGGCGGACCTCGACATCGCCGACGGCGAGACCTTGGTCGTCACCGGCGCCGCCGGTGGGGTGGGCGGATTCGCCGTGGAGCTCGCCGCGGCGCGAGGCGTCGCCGTGATCGGCGTGGTGCGCGCGACCCCGTTTCTAAGGCTCGGTAAGGGAAT
>VBHE01000373.1:3102-3517 GCA_005889515.1 Chloroflexota bacterium
TGTATCGCTCAGCAGAATCGACACCCTGCACTCGATGTACTGGGTTCCCCAACGCAGCGTGCCAAATCTGGACGCGTCGCCAGTCCGTGCAGGGGCGGAGACGGGCTCAGGCGGCGGCGCTGCGGTCCATCTCACGCACGGGATGCCGCTTCAAGGTGTCACCCGCCTGCTCGCGGCCGGTCCAATGAGCACGGTTGTCGACGTTTCACGGACCGGGCAGATCGTCGGATTCGAGATCGGAGCGTTCCTCTTGGTGGTGGGATTGGCGCTGGCGTTCAACCTCTGGAACTGCCCAGGAGCCCTGGCGAGGTGGCATGACAGGACGCGTGGCTCCGTCCCAAGATGGATCCGGGAGGGACCGAGCACATGGAGCCTTGATGCTGGCGGGTTGCGACTCTTCGGCGGGGTGATGGCT
>VBHE01000374.1:0-1399 GCA_005889515.1 Chloroflexota bacterium
GGGGAGCGCACCCTGGTCACCACCCTCACCAAGAAGATGGCCGAGGACCTCACCGACTACCTGCGCGAGACCGGGGTGAGGGTGCGCTACCTGCACAGTGACATCGACACCCTCGAGCGGGTGGAGATCATCCGTGACCTCCGCCTCGGGGTCTTCGACGTCCTCGTCGGCATCAACCTCCTCCGCGAGGGGCTCGACCTCCCCGAGGTGTCCTTCATCGCCATCCTCGACGCCGACAAGGAGGGCTACCTCCGCGGCTACCGCTCGCTGATCCAGACGATCGGCCGGGCCGCGCGCAACCTGAACGGCCGGGTGATCATGTACGCGGACGCCGAGTCCGACGCGATGCGCCAGGCGCTCGACGAGACCGACCGCCGCCGTCGCATCCAGACCGCGCACAACCTCGAGAACGGGATCACCCCGCAGACGATCGTCAAGGCCGTCTACCAGCTCGAGCGGGGGCGCGAGGAGCAGGCGAGCCGCGCCGCGGCCTTCCAGGAGTCGGCCGGACTGCCCCCCGACGAGCTGCTCCGCATCGCGCGGGACGTCGAGCGGGAGATGAAGCGTGCCGCCCGCGACCTCGAGTTCGAGACCGCGGCGGAGCTGCGCGACCGGCTGGTGGAGCTGCGCCGGCGGATCGACGACGCGCCCGCCGCGGGCGTGAGCCCGTCGGGCAACGGCCGGAGCTCCGGGGGACGGACCTCCCGGACCAGGCCGCGGAGGCGCCAGGGGCCCTGAGCGGCTAGTCCGACCGGCGGTCCCGACGCCCGAGGTAGCGGCGGATCTGCTCGTCCTCGGACTCGGTCGCCTTGTCGGTGAAGCCGGGGAGCGTGAGCATCCCCGACAGGTAGGTCACCTTCCCGCCTCCCGCCGCCCGCCCCACACGCGTCCGCCACGTCTGCGCCGAGTGCGGCGCGGTGGCCCCGAAGTGGCAGGGTCGCTGCCCCACCTGCGGCCAGTGGAACAGCCTCGTCGAGGAGCGTGAGACCCGACCCGCGCGCCGGTCCACGGCGCCGGCGCCGGCGCCGGTGCTCGTCGGCGAGGTGCCCTCGGCGTCGCTGGTCTGGCACCCGACCGGCATCGGGGAGTGCGACCGCGTCCTCGGCGGCGGCTTCGTCCCCGGCTGCCTCGTCCTCCTCGGCGGCGACCCCGGGATCGGGAAGTCGACCCTCGCGCTCCAGCTCGCCGGCCGCTGCGGCCGCGAGTCCGGGCCCGCCCTCTACTGCGCGGGGGAGGAGTCGGCGGCCCAGGTGGCGATGCGCGCCCGCCGCCTGGGCTGCGTCGGTCGCGAGGTGGCGGTCGTCGCCGAGACCGACCTCGACGCGGTCCTCGGCGCCATCGAGGAGCTGCGGCCGCCGCTGGCGATCGTCGACTCCGTCCAGACCCTCCACGACACCGG
>VBHE01000374.1:1452-3852 GCA_005889515.1 Chloroflexota bacterium
CACGTCACCAAGGACGGCGCGATCGCCGGACCGCGCACCCTCGAGCACATGGTCGACGTGGTCCTCTACCTCGAGGGCGAGCGCCACGGCGATCACCGCCTGCTCCGCGGGATCAAGAATCGCTTCGGCGCCACCGACGAGCTCGGGGTGTTCGTGCTCGACGACGACGGGATGCGTGAGGAGACCGCGCCGGGGCGCGCCTTCCTCGACGAGACCACCCTCGCGGTGCCCGGGAACGTGCTCACCGTCACCTGCGAGGGCTCGCGCCCGCTCGCCGTCGAGGTCCAGGCGCTGGTGGCGCCGACGCGCTTCGGGCTTCCCCGCCACAGCGCCTCCGGCTTCGACCTCTCCCGCCTCCACCTCCTCGCCGCCGTGCTCGAGAAGCGCGCGCGGATCCTCCTCGGCCAGGCCGACGTCTTCGTCAACGCGGTCGGCGGGGTGCGCCTCGCCGAGCCCGCCGCCGACCTCGCGGTGACCCTCGCCGTCGCCGCCGCGGCGCGCGAGCTCTGCCCGCCTCCAGGCTCGGTGGTGATCGGTGAGCTCGGCCTCGGCGGCGAGGTGCGCCAGGTCCGCCGGCTCGAGCAGCGGCTGCTCGAGGCGCGCCAGCTCGGGTTCCGCACCGCGATCATCCCCGCGCGCCAGGCGGGATGCGGGCTCGCTGCGGGGATGCGCTGCCTCCCTGTCGGCCATCTCGGCGAGGCGCTCGCCCTGCTCGACGAGCCCTCTCTCCAGCCGAGGCCCGCGCGCGCGTCTTGAGAAGAGGCTTGCGACGGTCCCGTGGCGGACAGCGTCACAGAGCTGTGGTTCAATCGCCGCGAAGATGGGCAGCCATCCCCCCAGCTCGATTCGTCGGGCCCGCCGCATCGCGCGACTCGTGGGCGCTCTCGCCGGCCTCGTGGTCGGCGTCCTCTACGCGTCGTTCGTCATCCCGCGCTCCCAGGGCGCCTTCACCCACCAGACCGTCCTCGCCGTCGTCGCCCTGCTCGGCTCCGGGGCGGTCGGGCTCATCTCCGGGTTCCTCGCCGGTCCGCTGCTCACCGTCGACCCCTTCCTCTGGCTCGAGCGCACCATCGACACCGTCTCCGCGGGTGAGCTCGCCGGCGGCGTGGTCGGGCTCCTCGTCGCGCTGTCGGTCTCGGCACTCGTCGCGGTCATCCTCGGCGGCCTCCCCGGCGGCCTCGGGCTGATGATCTCCGTCGGCCTCGCCGGGGTCCTCGTCTACGTCGGGGTCGGCGCTGGGATGCGCCGCCGCACCGACGTCGCCGCCTGGCTCAGCCGCCGTCCCGACCCCGGGCCCGCCGCCGCCGCACCGGCCGCCGCGATCGACCGCGATGCGGTCGACGGCCACGCGCCCCTCGCCGGCGCACCGGCGCTGCTCGACACCAGCGTGCTCATCGACGGCCGGATCACCGACCTCGCCCGCGCGGGCTTCCTTCCCGCCCGGCTGCTCATCCCCGGCTTCGTCCTCGAGGAGCTGCAGCGGATCGCCGACGCCGGCGACCCGGTGCGCCGCGCCAAGGGCCGCCGCGGCCTGCGCGTCGTCGAGGGGCTGCGCGCCTCGGCCGACGTCGCCTGCGAGGTCGTCGACCGCGACTTCCCCGGCACCCCCGAGGTCGACGCCCGCCTCGTCCGCCTCGCCCGGGCGCTCGACGCCTCGGTGATGACCACCGACCACAACCTCACCAGCGTCGCCCGCATCGAGGGCGTGCGGGTGCTCAACCTCAACGATCTCGCCCTCGCGATGCGCCCCATCCTCGCCGCCGGCGAGACGATGGAGGTGACCATCGTGAAGGAGGGACGCGAGCCCCACCAGGGCGTCGGCTACCTGGACGACGGCACCATGGTCGTGGTCGAGAACGGCCGCGGCCATCTCGAGGAGACGGTACGGGCGACGGTGACGAGCGTGCTCCAGACCCCGTCGGGTCGGATGATCTTCGCCACCATGCCCGCGGCCCCCGCCGAAGCCTCCCCCAGGCCGCCCCGCACCCCCCACCCGACCAGGGCCGCCGAGCGCTGAGCGTCGCCGCCCTCCTCCCCGCTGCCGGACGTGGGACGCGCATGGGGCGCGACAAGATCTGGCTCGACGTCGGCGGCGTCCCCCTGCTCGGGCACACCCTCGCCGCGGTCGCGGCCGCCGGCCTCTTCGAGAGCATCACCGTGGTCGTCCCGCGCGCGGCCTGGGACGCGGTGCGCGACCTCGCCGGCGCCGCCGGCGTCGCCGACCTCCGCCTCGTCGAGGGCGGCGTGCGCCGCCAGGACTCGGTGCGTGCCGGCCTCGAGCTCGTCGGCGCGGCGACCCTCGTCTGCGTCCACGACGCGGTCCGCCCGCTCTGCCCGCCGGCGCTCTTCGCCGCCGTCGTCGACGCCGCCCGCCGCCTCGGGGCGGCGACCGCCGCCATC
>VBHE01000017.1 GCA_005889515.1 Chloroflexota bacterium
TGACCGCCAGCCGCCCCAGGGTCTGGCCCCGTGCGTCGACGACATACCAATGCGCGGGCACCTCACCGGCGCTGGGCTGATAGCACTTCTGCGTGTTCATCGGGTCTCGTCCTCGTCGCCAGAGGTGAAGTCGTAGGTGACCGCCCACTGATGCAGCCCGTGGGCCGGGGCGGTGGGCTGGCGGCGCACGCCGCGCGGCGCGTCGAGCAGCGACGCCACCGAGGGGGCGTCGAGCCGACCGTCGCCGACCGCCACCAGGGTGGCGGCGATGGCGCGCATCATGCCGTGGAGGAAGGCGTCGGCGGTCACGTCGATGGTCACCACCGTGCGCGGCTCGGCGGCGGGCTCGCCGTGGGCGCCGGGCAGCGCGTGGGAGCGGACAGTCAGCGAATGGACGGTGCGCACCGTGCTCCCGCCGGCGCGGGGCGAGCGCCCGAAGGCGGCGAAGTCGTGGGTCCCGACCAGCTGCGCGGCGGCGCCGCGCATCGCCTCGAGGTCGAGCTGACCCGCCACCCGCCAGGCGTGGTCGCGGGCGACCGCCGCGCGCTCCGATCGGGGGGCGACGAGGTAGCGGTAGGTGCGGGCGCGCGCGTCGAAGCGGGCGTGGAAGCCCTGGGGCGCGGGCCGAACGTCGAGCACCACCACGTCGTCGGGGAGGTGGCCGTTGAGCGCGCTGCGCAGCCGCCGCGGCTCCCAGGGGCGGCGCAGGGACAGCCCGGCGACCTGGCCGTGGGCGTGCGCCCCGGCGTCGGTCCGGCCGGCGGCGGTCAGCCGCACCACCTCACCGGTGGCCGCGGTGATGGCATCGAGCACCACGCCCTCGACGGTGCGGCGGTCGGGCTGGCGCTGCCAGCCGCTGAACCCGCCGCCGTCGTACTCCAAGGTGAGGGCGTAGTCGTATGTCGACTCGGCGACCGCCTCGGTGGCGTGGTCGAGCATCGGGTTCTACTCCACCAGCTCGATGATCGCCATCGGAGCGCCGTCGCCCACCCGTGGGCCGAGGTGGTAGAGACGGGTGTAGCCGCCGGGGCGCTCGCGGTAGCGGTCCATGTAGGTGGAGAAGAGCTTCTGGCTCACGTCGCGGTCGTTGACCCAGAGGGCGACCTGACGGTGGGCGTGGACGTCGCCGGGCTTGGCGGTGGTGATCACCCGCTCCACCCAGCGGCGCAGCTCCTTCGCCTTCGCCTCGGTGGTCCGGATGCGGCCGTGGCGAAGCAGCGCGGTGACCTGGTTGCGGGTCATCGCCTGGCGGTGGTCGGCGGTGCGGCCGAACTTCCGTCCTGCCTTCTGATGGCGCATCTCGGGTTCCCCTTCTCGGCGACCGGCTAGCGGGCGGGCTGGAAGAGGGTCTCCAGCTCCTCGGGGGTGACGAAGCCCCGCTCCACCAGCTTCTCGCGGATCTCGTCGAGCGACTTCTGGCCGAAGTTGCGCAGCGAGAGCAGCTCCTCCTGGCGCATCGCCACCAGCTGGCCGATGCGGGTCACGTCGTTCGCCTTGAGACAGTTCAGCGCGCGCACGCTGAGCTCCAGCTCCTCGACGGGGACGTCGGCGAGGCGGCTGGGCAGGTCGTTGCCGCGCTGCTGGGCGACCGGCTGCACCGCGAGGTTGTCGCCGAAGCTGACGAACAGCTCGAGGTGGCGGGTGAAGAGCGAGGCCGCCTGGCTCACCGCCTCGACCGGGGGCATGGTCCCGTCGGTCCAGACCTCGACGAGCAGGCGGTCCCACTCGGTGTCCTGGCCGACGCGGGTCTTCTCCACCGAGAAGTTGGCCTTGCGCACCGGGGTGAAGATGGCGTCGATGGGGATCACCCCGATCGGCTGCCCCTCCTTCTTGTTGCGCTCGGCGGGCACGTAGCCCTTGCCCCGCTCGACGGTGAGGTCCATGCGCAACTGCGCCTGGGGGCCGTCGAGGGTGCAGATGTGGAGGTCGGGATTGCAGATCTCGACGTCGCTGGTGGTCTCGATGTCGCCGGCGCGCACCTGCCGCGGTCCGCGCGCGTCGAGGGTCATCCGCACCGGCTCGTCGACGTGGCTGATGACGTTGAGCCCCTTGACGTTGAGGAGGATCTCGGTGACGTCCTCCTTGATGTGGGGGAGCGTCGAGAACTCGTGGGACACGCCCTCGATCGACACCGAGGTGACCGCGGCGCCCGAGAGCGAGGAGAGCAGCACTCGCCGCAGCGAGTTGCCGAGGGTGGTGCCGAATCCAGGCTCGAGCGGCTCGATCTGGAAGCGGCCGTAGTCCGTGGTGCTCTGCAGCTCGCGGACGGAGGGGGTGTGGGTGGTGTCGACCATGCGGTGGGTATGGGCCTCGTGGTTTGGGGCTATCGGCTGTAGAACTCGACGATCAGCTGCTCGTCGATGATGGCGTCCATCTCGGTGCGCTCGGGCAGCCGCTGGACGGTCCCCTTGAGCGCGTCGGCGTCGAGGATGAGCCAGTCCGGGACGGGGCGGCCCTGGATCAGCGCCTGGGCGTTGTCGATCGGCTGGGCCTTCCGGGACTTCTCCCGCACCGCGACCACGTCACCGGGACGGACCTGGTACGAGGGGATGTTCACGGTGCGGCCGTTGACGCTGAAGTGGCGGTGGCTGACCAGCTGGCGCGCCTCCGGACGGGAGGCGGCGAAGCCGAGCCGGTAGACGACGTTGTCGAGGCGCCGCTCCAGGTTCTGGAGCAGCACGGTGCCGGTCACGCCCTGGCTGCGCTCCGCCTTCTCGAAGTAGTGGCGGAACTGGGTCTCCAGCACGCCGTAGAGCCGCCGCGCCCGCTGCTTGGCGCGCAGCTGGATGCCGTAGTCGCTGACCTTGCGGCGGCGCGCCATGCCGTGCTGCCCGGGCGGCGTCATGTTGCGCCGGTCCAGGGTGCACTTGGTCACGCACTTCTCGCCCTTGAGGAAGAGCTTGACGCCCTCTCTCCGGCAGAGGCGGCAGACCGGGTGATGCGGATTGGCCATGGTGTCGGTGGCTCCTGGACTCAGACGCGCCGCCGCTTCGGAGGGCGGCAGCCGTTGTGCGGGATCGGGGTGAAGTCGGTGATGGCGGTCACGTCGAGGCCGGCCGCCTGGAGGCTGCGGATCGCCGCCTCGCGGCCGGCGCCGGGACCCTTGACGAAGATCTCGATGCTGCGCAGACCGTGCTCCATCGCCCGCCGCGCCGCGGCCTCCGCGGTCACCTGGGCGGCGAACGGGGTGCTCTTGCGGGAGCCCTTGAAGCCCTGGCCCCCCGCCGAGCCCCAGGCGATCACGTTGCCCTGGGTGTCGGTGAGGCTGACGATGGTGTTGTTGAAGGTGGACAGGACGTGGGCGTGGCCGACCGCGATGTTCTTGCGCTCGCGGCGCCTCGTCCTGACGACCTTCTTCTTCTTACCCATCGATTCTCCCAGTCAACCCATCGCCCGCTCGAGGGCGGCGGTCGATCACTACTTCTTCTTCCTGCGGACGCCGACGGTGCGGCGCGGTCCACGCCGGGTGCGCGCGTTGGTGCGGGTGCGCTGCCCGCGCACCGGGAGCCCGCGACGGTGGCGCAGCCCCCGGTAGGTCCCGATCTCCATCAGGCGCTTGATGTTCAGCGCGATCTGACGTCGAAGATCGCCCTCGACCCTGCCCTGGAGCTGCTTGGCGATGATGTCGCGCAGCTTGCCCACCTGCGCGTCGGTGAGCTCCCGAGTGCGCAGGTCCGGGGAGATCTGGGCGAGCGACAGGATGCGCTTCGAGGTGGTGGGACCGATCCCGAAGATGTAGGTCAACGCCACCCCGACGCGCTTGTCGCGCGGGATGTCGACACCGGCGATTCGTGCCATCGCTCGCCTACCCCTGACGCTGCTTGTGCTTGGGGTTCTCGCAGATGACGCGAACCGCACCACGGCGCTTGATGACCTTGCACCGCTCGCAGATCTTCTTCACCGAGGCCCGTACCTTCATGTCGCTGCGTCCACCCTTTTCATGTTCCTGTCCTCACCCGAGCCGCTGGAGGATGCGCCCCCGGCCCGGGTCGCCGGCGCTGAGCTCGACGCTCACCCGGTCCCCGGGAAGGATGCGCACCGCCTGGAGGCGGGCCTTCCCGGCGGTATGGGCGAGCACCCGGTGCCCGTCCTCCAGCTCGACCCTGTACAGCGCATTGGGAAGGGGCTCGATCACGCGCCCCACCAGGGGGCCTTCCCGCCCACTCACCGGGCGCGCCGAATCCGGCTGGGGCCTGACGGGCGAGTATACACAGTCGGGAGGGGTGGGGCGGACGATCGCACCGATCACGCGGCCTCCTCGTCCCGGAGGGTGAGGACGACGGGCCCCTCCGGGGTCACCGCCACGGTGTGCTCGAAGTAGCAGGACCGGCGGCGGTCGCAGGTGACCACGGTCCAGCCGTCGTCGAGGACCCGCACCTCGGAGCCGCCGGCGTTCACCATCGGCTCGATGGCGAGCACGTACCCCGGCTTGAGCTGGTTGCCGGTGCCGGGCCGGCCGTAGTTGGGCACCTGGGGCGGCTCGTGCATGTTGCGGCCGATGCCGTGGCCGACATAGTTGCGCACCACCGAGTACCCGTGGGACTCCACGAAGGCCTGCACCGCGTGGCCGATGTCGCCGATGTGGTTGCCCGGGCGCGCCTGCTCGATCCCCCGGCGGAGCGCCTCGCGGGTCACCTCGAGGAGGCGCCGGCTCTCCTCGGAGGCGGGGCCGCAGGAGACGCTCAGCCCGCTGTCCGCCCACCAGCCGTCGAGGATGAGGCCGCAGTCGAGGGAGACGAGGTCGCCCTCCTCGATCACCCGGCTGCCGGGCATGCCGTGGACCACCTCCTCGTTCACCGAGACGCAGAGCGAGTTGGGGTAGTCGTAGTAGCCGAGGAAGCCCGGGATGCAGCCGTGGTCGCGGATGAAGGTGTCGGCCTCCCTGTCGAGCTCCAGGGTGGTGATCCCCGGACGGATCGACTCGGCGAGGTGGCTGAGGCAGGCGGCGAGGATGCGCCCGGAGGTGTGCATCTTCTCGATCTCCTCCGGCCTCTTCAGGCGGAAGGTCGGCTCGGCCCTCATTTGATGAATCCCTTGTACTGGCGCATCAGGAGCTGGGTCTCGATCTGCTGCATGGTGTCGAGGGCGACGCCGACGACGATGAGGATGGCGGTGCCACCGAGGTAGAGGCTGGTGGTCGACACCCCGGTGGCCAGACTCGTCCCGAGGGGGAGCACCACCGTGATCACCGCCAGGAAGAGCGCGCCCGCCAGCGTGATCCTTCCCATCACCTTGCCGAGGTAATCGGCCGTCCACTTCCCGGGACGGATGCCGGGGATGTAGACGGAGCGTTTCTTGAAGTCGTCGGCGACGTCGTTGGGATCGAAGACGACCGCCGTGTAGAAGTAGGTGAAGCCGAGCACGAGCATGAACTCGATGCCGTTGTAGGCGATGTTGGAGAGGAACGACGGCCCGTTCGGCTGCCAGTTGGTGGTGACCCACGACGCCACCCTCCCGGCCACCCCGCCGCTGTTGCGGAAGAAGTTGGAGAAGATGGTGGGGAAGGCCATGATCGAGATGGCGAAGATGATCGGGATGACGCCGCCGGCGTTCACCCGCAGCGGCAGGAAGCTGCGCCGTCCCTGCGTCGCTTGGCCGGCGCGGGGGTTGACCACCCGCTGCGCCGACTGGATCGGGATCTTCCGCTGCGCCTGCTGGACCTCGATGATGAAGGCGGTGACGCTGATCGCCACCACCGCCATCACGATCAGCTGGAGGATGTGGCCGGTGCCGCCGGTGGTGCCGTAGGTGTAGAGGGCGCCGGGAAGGCGGCCGATGATCCCCGAGAAGATCACCAGCGAGACGCCGTTGCCGACGCCGTACTCGGTGATCAGCTCGCCGAGCCACATCAGGATGATGCTGCCCGCGGTCAGGGTGATGATGATGCTGAGCACCGTGCCCGCGCTCGGGCTGCTGAGCACACCCTGGCTGGTGAAGAGCACGGTGTAGCCGTACGCCTGCAGCGCCGCGAGGGCGACGGTGAGCCAGCGGGTGTAGCGGGTGATCCGCTTGCGTCCCTGCTCACCCTCCTTGGAGAGCTCCTTGAGACGCAGGGAGACCACGGTCATCAACTGCATGATGATGGTGGCGTTGATGTACGGGTTCATGCCCATGGCGGCGACCGAGAAGGTGCTCAGGCCGCCGCCGCTGAAGAGGTTGAGAAGTCCCAGCAGCGAGTTGTTCGCGAAGAGCTGCTGGAGCGCCTGGGGATTGGCGCCCGGGACCGAGATGCTCGCCAGGACCCTGAAGATGAGGAGCAGCATCAGCGTGAAGAGCAGCTTGCGCCGCAGCTCCGGGATGCGGATCGCCTGACCGAGGGCCTGGATCATGTTCATGGTCCGACCCTACTCCTCGTCGTTCTCGGCGTCGGCGTCGTCGGCGGCCTCCGCGGAGGGGAGCGCGTCGGCGACCTCGGCCTCGGGCTCGGGCTCGGGCTTGGGCTTGCGCGAGCGGGGAGCCCTGGGGGCGCGCGCCACCTCGGGCTCGGGCTCGGGCTCGGGAGCGGCCTCGGGCACGGGTGCCTCGACCACGACCGCCTCGGCCTCGGGGGCCGGAGCGCCGAGCAGCTCGAGGGTGCCGCCGGCGGCCTCGACCGCGGCGCGGGCGGCCGCGGAGGCGCGGGTGACCCGCACCGTCAGCTTCCGGCTCAGGGTTCCGGCGGCGAGCAGCTTGACGCCGTCGCGCGCCGGCCCGATGAGCCCGGCCGCCTTCAGCGTCTCGGCGTCGACCACGGCGCCGCTCTCGAAGCGGTTGAGCTTGCCGAGGTTGACGACCGCGTACTCCTTCTTCCATCTGTTGTGGAAGCCGCGCAGCTTGGGCAGCCGCTGGGAGAGCCGCATCTGGCCGCCCTCGAAGCCCTTGGGCAGGCTCACGCTGCTGCGCGAGCCCTGGCCCTTCTGACCACGCCCGGAGGTCTTGCCCTGGCCGGCGGAGATGCCGCGGCCGACCCGGGTCCGGGCCCTGCGGCTGTTCGGGGCCGGCTTGAGCTCATGGAGCTTCACGACCCCGCCTCCCCGGTGGGCTGCGGCCGCGCGTTGAGCATGCTCACCCCCTGGGGCGAGTCCGCGGGCACCCCGTCGACGCTGACGAGGTGGCGCACCTTGTGGATCATCCCCCGGATCGGGGCGGTGTCCTCGTGCTCGACGGTCTGGTGGAGGCGCTTGAGCCCGAGCGCGACGACGGTCGCCTTCTGGTCGCGCGCGTAGCCGATGGAGCTCTTGCGGTAGGTGACGCGAAGGACGCTCATGCGGACGCGTGCACCTCGCTCAGCGGCTCGCCGAGCATCACCGCCGCCCGCCGCCGTCCGACCACCTGCTCGGGCGTCTTGCCGCGCAGCGCGGCGACGTCGCGCAGGGTGCGCAGGCTGGCGAGCGCGCCGACGGTGGCGCGGACCACGTTGATGGGGTTGTTGGTCCCCAGCGACTTGGTGAGGATGTCGTGGATCCCCGCCGCCTCGACGACGGCGCGCATGGCGCCGCCGCTGATCACCCCGGTGCCGGGGACCGCGGGCTTCAGCAGCACCTTGGCGGCGCCCTGCTTGTAGCGGACCTCGTGGGGGATGGTGGTGCCCACCATGGGCACGGTGATCATGTTCTTCTTGGCGTCCTCGACACCCTTGCGGATGGCGTCGGGGACCTCGCCCGCCTTGCCGAGACCGGCTCCCACCCGCCCCTGGCCATCGCCCACCACCACCAG
>VBHE01000018.1 GCA_005889515.1 Chloroflexota bacterium
TCGAATTGGAGCGGCTCGAGCGGCGCGAACGAGACCCCGGTCACGTTGTTGTCGGCGTCGGTGTGGATCTCCTTGACGATGATCCCGCAGGCCATCCGGAGCCCGATCTCCTTCGCCTCGTGGAGCTCGTTGCCGAAGGCGGGGAGCTTGTCCTCGGGCTCGATCGCGCACATCCAGACCTCGGGGCAGCCGAGCTTGATCGAGCTCTGCACCGCGTCGGTGGCGATGGCGCCGCCGCCGACGCAGACCACCCGCGTCGTCCCCGGCTCGATGTGCTCGGGGATCGTGTCGTAGCTGATGATCCGCAGGTAGGTCATCGCGTCGATGACCTGGGTGGCGTCGTGGCCGGGGACCGGGAGGATGCGGCCCTTCATCATCCCGATGGTCAGGAAGACGGCGTCGAACTCGTCGAGGAGGTCCTCGAGCTTCACGTCGTCCGGACCCATCCCGACGTTGGTGTTGGTGCGCGCGTCGATGCCTGTCGCCAAGATCATGTCGAGCTCCCACTGGAGCTGGGCGTGGTAGAAGCGGAAGGGCGGGATGCTTGTGCTCAGCAGGCCGCCGACCTTGGCCTCGCGCTCGAGCAGGACGACGTCGTAGCCCGCGACCCGCAGGTCGAGGGCGCAGGTGAGCCCGGCCGGGCCGGCGCCGACGACGCAGACCCGCTTCCCCGTCGAGGGCGCGATCTTGTAGTCGATCCACAGGCCCTGCTTGAAGGCGAAGTCGGTGGAGAAGCGCTTGATGGAGCGGATCGTCACCGGGTCCTCGCCCGGGTCCCAGCCGCGCTTGCAGTCGGTCTCGCAGGGGTGGTTGCAGAGCCGTCCGAGCATGCTCGGGAACGGGTTGGTCTCGTGGATGACGGTCCAGGAGTCGACGTAGCGCCCCTGGCTCACGTAGTCGATGTAGGTCGCGATGTCCTGCTTGATCGGGCAGTTGCGCTGGCAGGGGCTCACCGGGACGTTGAAGCCGAGGTCGCGATGCCCGGCGAGGATCTTCATCGGCGCCTTGTCGACGACGTTGGAGCCGATCTCGGCGAGCAGCTGGGGCTCGGCGACGATCCCGACGGGGACGCTGCGACGGCTGAAGACGCCTCCGGCGGGCTCGGTGACGAGCACGGCGGCGGCGCCGGTGTCGGACATCGCCCGGGCGGCGGCGAGCGGGGTCGCGCCCCCGTCGAGCCGCGGCAGCGGCCGGAGCAGCTCGCCGGCACGGGTGTGCCCCATCCCGTTCTCGGTGGCGGTGAGGGCGGCGTCGAGCCCGATGCTGCCCATGATGTCGCCGTCGCGGACCACGAGCAGCGGGAGTGGATGCTGCGCGCGGAGCGGCTCGAGGATGTTGGCGATGGTGTCGAGCGGGTCGCACTCCGCCCCGAGCGGCTCCCCTCGGACCCCGCCACGGCGGCGAGCCGCTCGGCGGCGTGGGCCGCGATCTCGCGGACGGTGATCATCCCCACCGGGGTCGTGTCCTCGTGCGTCACCAGCGCCAGCTGGCGCCCCGCCTGGCGGAGCATGGCGACCGCCTCGCCGAGGAGGGTGTTCTCGTCGACGAGCAGCGGCGGGGTGCGGAGGATGTCGCGGGCGAGCACCTCGGTCACCGACGGCCGCATCACGTCGCTGCCACCCAGCTCGACCTCGCCCTCGACGTACTGCTCGAGGATGTCGCGGGAGCGGACGTAGCCGACCGGGCGGCGGTCGATGAGCACCGGCAGCTCGGCGAGGTCGTTGTCGGCCATCAGCTTGGCGACCGCGTCGATCGGGGTGCTGGGGAGGCAGAAGGCCACCTCGGGGCGCATCACGTCCCGCACTGCGGGATTGGTCGCCTCCGGAGCCAGCCGATCGGGGTCGAGGCTCGCGCGGTCCGCCACGCCGGGCCCCTAGCCGCCGGTTCCGGTGGAGGCCGACTGCTCCTCGGCGAAGCGGCGGAGAACGTCCTGCCAGGTCTCGGTCGGCGACTCGGCCTCGAGGGCGGCGCGCGGCAGGGTGCGGTTGATCCGCGCCCGGGTGCGCTCGATCTCGCGGTCGCGGCGCTTGTTGTGGGCGCTCCGCGCGGTGCCCAGCGCCCGGGTCGCCTCCGCCTCGACGGCGGCGATCGCCGCCTCGTCGGTCGCCCCCCGCAGCGCACGCTGGAGGCGGGCGGCGGCGTCGGGGGCGAGCAGCTCGGCGGCGTCGCGGAGCTTGTCGCCGGCGCGGCGGCGGGCGCCCTCGAGGTGCCGGGTGGCCTTGGCCGCCTCGGCGAGATCGGCGCGCTGCTTCTCCTGGAGGGCGCGGCCCTCGGCGATCACCTCGGGGTACTGCCACGCGGAGCTGAACTTGCCGCCGCTGATCGTGGCCACGAGCTCCTCGAGCTTGGCGAGGAACTCGGCGCGGGCCTGGCCCTGGAGGGAGCCGAGCAGCTCGGCGAGCTCGGGGCGGGCCTTGGCGTGGGCGCGGCGGACCCAGCCGGGGAGGTGGTGGTGCTCGGGCATCGGCACCGCCGGGCCGTCGCCACGACCCCGGGGCACTCCCGCCGGCCGGGGTGGGCGGCGCTGTCCCCGGGGGCCGCCGGCGTCGCGGGCCGGGCCGCGCTCGGGCGCGGGACGCGCCGGTGCCGCCGCCTCGGGCTCCACGGGCGCGGCCTCTTCCACGGGCGCGGCCTCGGTGGGCACGGCCTCAGCCGCGCCGGGGGCCTCGGCGGAGGTTCCGGCGTCCGGCAGGGCAGAGCCCTCCGGCGGCGCCTGGTGGTCGGCGGAGTCGGTGGGCATGTCGGGAGTGCGCGTGACGGTCAACAAGTGGAGGTGGGGCAGCCCGCCGCGGGCTGCTTCGACGTTCCTGGCGGTCTCTGTGCGGGGCGCGGCACCCCTTGCATCCTAGCTGACGTCACCGCGATGGTGGCGGGAAGGCACCCTTGGCACGGCCTCCCTACACTGTCGTCAAGCCGCCGTGACCCTCCCCTCCGCCGACCCCAACCCCACCGGGACCTCCGGCGCCGGGCCGGTCGTGCTCTCCGAGGAGGAGGTCCGGCCGCTGCGCGAGGCGGGGCTCCGGTGGGCGGCCACCCCCCGTGCGCGACCCCGACCTCGACCGCCAGCAGGCGCGGGGCTCGCTCCCCGGCGACCGCTACATCCGGGGCGGTCGCGCCCGCCGCAAGGAGTTCGACAAGGTCGCCGAGGGCTACCTCCAGGCCAAGGAGGAGTCGGTCAAGCCGACGACCCAGCTCGGCCGGCTGCGCCGCGCGCTGCTCGGACGGCCGCTCGCGAGCAAGCAGCAGATCCACGAGCGCCTCACCAAGGTGAAGGCGCTGGCGGTGCTCTCCTCCGACGCCCTGTCGTCGGTCGCCTACGCCACCGAGCAGATCCTCCTCGTGCTCGGCGCCGCCGGCGCCGCCGCCTACAGCTACTCGATGCCGATCATGGTGGCGATCCTCGTCCTGCTCATCGCCGTCGGGCTCAGCTACCGGCAGACGATCAAGGCGTACCCCAAGGGCGGCGGGTCGTACATCGTCGCCAGCGACAACCTCGGCCCCCTCGCCGGGGTGGTCGCCGGCTCGGCGCTCATGACCGACTACGTCCTCACCGTCGCGGTGTCGGTGGCGAGCGGCGTCGACTCCATCGTCAGCGCCGCCTCGGCGATGCAGGCGTACCGGGTCGAGCTCTGCGTCGCCTTCGTCGCCATCCTCATCGTCGGAAACCTCCGCGGCATCCGCGAGTCGGGGAGCATCTTCGCCGCCCCCACCTACCTCTTCATCGGCGGCATCCTCCTCATGCTCGTGGTGACCGGGCTGAGGTGGGGCACGGGCAACGTGCACGAGGCGACGCCGATGCTGGGCAAGGCGACGCAGCAGGTGAGCATCTTCCTGATCCTCCGGGCGTTCGCCTCGGGGTGCACCGCGCTCACCGGGGTGGAGGCGATCAGCGACGGTGTCCCCGCCTTCAAGCCGCCGGAGTGGAGGAACGCCCGCACCACGCTCACGGTGATGGTGGTCCTGCTGGCGACGATGTTCATGGGAATCACCATCAGCGCACGCGCCACCGGGGCGCGCGCCTACGACTCCAGCGACCCGAACTACCAGACGGTCATCTCCCAGCTCGCGCACACCGCCTTCGGGAGCACCTTCCTCTACTACTACGTGATCGGCGCCACCACCGCGATCCTGGTGCTCGCCGCCAACACCTCCTTCTCCGACTTCCCCCGGCTCTTCTTCTTCATGGCGCGCGACGACTACGCGCCGCACCTCTTCAAGCGCCTCGGCGACCGCCTCGCCTTCAGCAACGGCATCATCGTGCTCGGCGGGCTCGCGATCCTCCTCCTGGTGGTCTTTCGCGGCCGCACCGACGCGCTCATCCCCCTGTACACCATCGGCGTCTTCGTCGCCTTCACCATGTCCCAGGCGGGGATGGTGTCGCGCTGGCTGCGGCTTCGCGAGCCGGGCTGGCAGCACGGACTGGCCATGAACGCAGTGGGGATGACCCTGACCGCGATCGTGTTCGTGGTGACCGCGGGCGACAAGTTCACCGAGGGCGCGTGGATCGTGCTGGTGCTCATCCCCCTGCTGGTCATGACCTTCTTCTCCATCCACCGCCACTACAGCGAGGTCACCGTGGACCTCGCCACCGAGACCCCGACCTCCCCGGACGAGCTGAAGCCGGTGGTGATCGTTCCCCTCGCCGACCTCAACGGCCCGGCGCTGCAGAGCCTCGCGCTCGCCCGCACCCTCTCCGACCAGGTGATCGCGGTCCACATCAGCGACGATCCCGACGAGATCGCGCGGCTGAAGGCGAAGTGGGAGGCGTGGGGCGACCACGTGCCGCTCGAGGTCATCGAGTCGCCCTACCGTTCGCTGGTGCGACCGCTGCTCGCGTACATCGACGCCATCGACAGGCAGCGCCGCGACGACACCATCGTCGTCGTGCTCCCCGAGATGGTGGCCACGCGGTGGTGGCACCAGGTGCTCCACAACCAGACGGCGCTGCGGCTCAAGGCGGCGCTGCTCTTCCGTCCCGGGACGGTGGTGGTGAACGTCCCCTACCACCTCCGCCGCTACCAGCACCAGCGGCGCCGGCTGCGCGCCCGCCACGGAGGCGACGACGCGCTCTGAGCGCGGCGCTCTTATACACTGCGGCCCGCATGGCCGCCGCCGCCCCCGTCCCCGACATCCCGGACACCATCCGCCGCCTCGGCGGAGGCGGCCCGCGTCGCATCGCCGAGAACGCCGGTCTCGTCATCACGCACGGTGAGGGTGCGCACCTCGTCGACACCGGCGGACGCCGCTACCTCGACTTCGCCACCGCGATGGGCGTCGCCGCCATCGGCCACGGCCATCCGCGCTGGACGGCGGCGCTCTCCGAGCAGGCGGGACGGCTCGCCGCGTGCGTGCTCCACACCCCCGAGCACGCGGAGTACCTCGAGGGGCTCGCCGAGGTGCTCCCCGAGGGCCTCGAGCGCACCGCCCTCTACTCCGGCGGCACCGAGGCGGTCGAGGTCGCGGTCCGCCTCGCCCAGTCGGTGACCGGCCGCCGCCACCTCGTCTCCTTCACCACCGGGTTCCACGGCAAGAGCACGGGATTGCGCTTCACCGGGCATCGCCACGCCGAGGAGCGCGCCTGGCTCGGCGTCGACTGGGTCCACGACGTCCCCTACCCGATCTGCACCGGCCACGACGCCGTGAGCTACCTCGACTGCGACGGCGACGGCACCGCGGCGCTGCGCGGCCTCGACGAGTACGCCGCGGGGCTCGACGGCGGGGTGGCCGCGGTGATCGTCGAGCCGATCCTCGGCACCGCCGGAAACCTCCCCCCGGAGCGGCGCTTCCTCGCGGCGCTGCGGCGGCTCTGCACCGAGCGGGGCTGGCTGCTCGTCCTCGACGAGTCGATCACCGGCTTCGGCCGGCTCGGCACCGTCTTCGCCGCCGGCTGGTACGAGGTCACCCCGGACATCCTCATCCTCGGCAAGGCGATCGGCGGCGGCTACCCGCTCAGCGGGGTCGCGGCGGGGAGCCGGCTCTGGGACAGCAGCCTCTTCGCCGAGCCCTCGGCGACGTCGAGCAGCTATGGCGCCAACCCGGTGGCGTGCGCCGCGGGGCTCGCGGTGCTCGACATCGTGACCGGCGAGGGCTTCCTCGAGAACGTGAGGTCGGTGGGCGCGCGGCTCGCCGGGGGCCTGCGCAGGCTCGAGGCGGAGTCGCCCTACGTCGCCGCCACCCGCGGGGTCGGGATGATGCTCGGCTTCGACCTCGTCGACCCCGACACCGGGGAACTCGCGGGCTCCGATCTGAGCCGGCGGCTCTTCCTCTCCTGCCTCGAACGCGGGCTGCTCGTCGCCCAGGTGCCCCGGGTGCGGCTGAACGCGCCGCTCACCCTGCGCCCCGACGAGGCCGACGCCGCCCTCGAGGCCCTCGCCGCCGCGCTGGCGCCGGGCGCGGTCCGGGGGTGACGGCCACCGCCGTCGGCCTCTGCGGGCTGGGGTCGGCGGCGCTGCGGGCCCACCTCCCGGCGCTCTGTCGCGCCGAGGAGACCGGCGCCGCGGTGATCGCCGGGGTCTGCGACCCCGACCCGGCGCGCAGCGAGACCGTGGTCGCGCGCACCCGCCGGGCCCGCGCCTTCCCCGACGTCGAGGCGCTGCTCGACGGCTCGGGCTGCGACCTGCTGGTGATCGCCAGCCCGCCGAGCGCCCACATCCCCGCGATCACCGCCGCCGCCCGGCGCGGCGTCGACGTGCTCTGCGAGAAGCCGCTGGGGGTGGCGGAGGGCGACGTCGACCGGCTCCGCGACCTCACCGGCCGGGCCCCGTCGTGGCTGGTCGCGACCGTCCACCAGTACGCCCACGCGGCCGCCTGGCGGGTGCTCGAGCGCTGGCTGCGGGTCCCGGCGCGGTCGGGTAGGCCGTTCCGGCTCGAGGTCGAGGTGGAGCGGCCCGGGACCGACCCGCTGAGCGCCGGCGGCTGGCGGGCCGCCGGCGACCGCGAGGGCGGGATCCTCGGCGACCACGCCGTCCACTACCTCGCGCTCTGCCACCGCCTCGACCCGGGGACGCGGGTGCTCGACGCCCACAGTCACGGCGCCCCGGGGCGCGAGACCGCGAGCGTCGAGCTCGCGGTCGGCCCCGGCACCGCGCGGGTCGGCGTCTCCTACGACGGACGGCGGCGGCGCAACCTGGTCGCGCTCGCCCTCCCCGACCGCGGCGCCGAGCTGCGCTGGGAGGACGGTGAGCTTCGACGGCTGCGGGATGCCGTCCCCGGCCGCAGCCATCCGACCGGCGCGCTCAGCGACCGCCAGTTCGTCAACGACCTCTACGGCGCCCTCTACGACGACCTGCTCGGCCATCGCGACGACCCCGGCTGGCGCGACCGCCAGCGGCGGGAGACCGTCGAGGTCGCCGCCCTCCTCGCCGAGGCGTTGCGGCTCTCGCACCGGGCGTGACCCCGGTCACGACCATACGACGGACGCCGACCGGGCCGATTGGGGCGTACCATGCGGCAAGGCCGCGAGGTGTCAACCTTCTCATCACACGCCCCGGCTCGATCCTTAACCGACAGGAGACCGGACGTTGTCCACCCCGATCCAGATGGCGCGAGCCGTGCTCCTCGCCTTCGCCGACCTCGGCATCTACCTCCCCAGCTCGCGTGAGCGCCTCGTCCTCAAGGCCCGGTGGCTCGAGCCGATGGACACCGCCGAGATCGACCAGTTCATCGACCTCTGTGTGGAGGCGGAGCTGCTCGCCCCCGAGGAGGCGGACCGCCTGCGGCTCTCCCCGGTGGAGGCGCGACGCCTCGCCCACTCCCTCGACGGCCACACCCCGGTGCCCGACGACCAGGCCCAGGCCTGGGCCTCGGAGGTGGGTGGCGCTCCGGCGTAGTCACCGCCCGCGGCGGTGACCCCCGATCCCCGCCTTCCGGTCATCGTCGGCGCGGGCCAGGTCTGCCAGCGCGAGGGACTCTCCCCCGAGCCGGTCGAGTTGCTCGCCGAGGCGGCGCGCCGCGCCGAGGCCGACGCCGGGGCCGCCGGGCTGCTCGCCCGGCTCGACTCGATCCGGGTCGTCAACCTGCTCTCCTGGCGCTACCCGGATCCGGCGCTTCTCGTCGCCGGCCTCGTCGGGGCCACCCCGGGCCACACCGCCTACACCCACCTCGGCGGCCAGTCGCCGCAGCAGCTCCTGAGCCGCACCGCGGCGGACATCCAGGCCGGCCGCGCCGACCTGGTGCTCATCGGGGGCGCCGAGGCCTGGCGCACCCGGGCGGCCATCCGCCGCCAGACCGGGGAGCGGCCGCCGTGGACGGCGCAGCCGCCCGAGTTGCAGCCGACCGAGATCATCGGCACCGAGCTGGTGATGGGCGGCCCGGTCGAGGTCGAGGCGGGGCTGGTGATGCCGGTCGCCGTCTACCCCCTCTTCGAGAACGCGCTGCGGGCGGCGGCGGGCCGGAGCGTCGGCGAGCACGGCCGGGCCATCGCCGGCCTCTGGGCGGGGTTCAGCACCGTCGCCGAGGGCAACCCCCACGCCGCCCTCCCGCGCCGGCACAGCGCCGAGGAGATCGGCACCCCCGGACCGGACAACCGGATGGTCGGCTTCCCCTACCCCAAGCTGATGAACTCGAACAACAGCGTCGACCAGGCGGCGGCGATCCTGCTCACCTCGGCGGGGACCGCGGCGGCGCTCGGCATCCCTCGCGACCGCTGGGTCTTCCCGATCGCCTCCGCCGACGCCGAGGACCCTCCCCTCTCCGAGCGCGCGGACATGCACACCTCCCCCGGGCTCCGCGCCGCGGGCGGCGCCGCGCTGCGCCTCGCCGGGGTGGACGCCGGCAACCTCGCCCACGTGGACCTCTACTCCTGCTTCCCGTCCGCGGTGCAGATCGCCGCCGCCGAGCTCGGCCTTCCCCTCGACCGCGAGCTCACCGTGACCGGCGGGCTCACCTTCGCCGGCGGACCCTGGAACGACTACGTCAGCCACGCGATCGCCACGATGAGCGGGCGCCTGCGCGCCGACCCGGGCGCGGTGGGCCTCTGCTCCGCGCTCGGCGGCTACCTCGGCAAGCACGCCGTCGGCGTCTACTCGACGGAGCCTCCCGCGGGTGGCTTCCGCCATCTGAATGTCCAGGTGGAGCTCGATCGCGCCCCTCGCCGGGCCTTCGCCGAGACCCACGAGGGCGAGGTCACCGTCGAGACCTGCACGGTGATGCACGACCGCACCGGGGCGCCCGAGCGCGGGATCGCCGCCTGCCTGCTCGACGACGGACGGCGCACCTGGGCGACGACCGACGACCCCCGGGTGATGGCGGCGATGGTCGGGGATGGGTTCATCGGCGGCCGCGTCGAGGTGGCCGCCGGGGCGCTGCGCGCCTAACCCTCGAGGGACGCCCCCAGCCGCCCGGCCGCCTCCAGGTACTCCCCGACCATGTCCTGCACGACCTGGGCGGCCGGCCGGACGCTGTTCATGCTCCCGACGACCTGGCCGACGAAGTAGGTGATCAGCCGCTCGGCGCCGGAGCCGGGGGTGGCGGCGGCACGCTGGACCCGGGTCTGCGCCTCGGCGGTGAGCATGGTGTGGAGGGGCATGGGGAGCGGGTCGGGGTGGGTCGGGTCGTCCCACTCGTCGGTCCAGGCGGTGCGCAGTTGCCGGGCGGGCTTGCCGGTCGTCGCCCGGGTGCGGACGGTGTCGCTCGAGCTCGCCCGGAGCATCTTCTCGCGCACCACCGGGTGGGTCTCGGCCTCGTGGGTGGTGAGCCAGACCGAGCCGCACCACACCCCCTGGGCGCCGAGCGCGAGCGCCGCGGCGATCTGGCGGCCGTTGCCGATGCCGCCGGCGGCGAGCACCGGGGTGGGGGCGACGGCGTCGACCACCTCGGGGACGAGGACCATGGTGCCGATCTCGCCGGTGTGCCCCCCCGCCTCGTACCCCTGGGCGACGACGAGGTCGACCCCGGCGGCGCGCTGGCGCTCGGCGTGGCGGCGGCTGCCGACCAGCCCGGCGACGACCGCGCCCTGCTCGTGGGCGGCGTCGACGAGGAAGTCGGGCGCCGGCCCGAGGGCGCTCGCCACGAGCCGGGGGCGGTGGGCGAAGGCGACGTCCATGAGCGCGGTCACCCCGCGCTGGGAGACCTCGAGCTTCCCGCTGAACACCGGCGTGCCCGCGGGCAGCGCCGGCACGCCGTAGCGGTCGAGGAGGTCGTCGACGAACTCGCGGTGCCCGTCGGGGATGAGCGCGGTGAGCGACTCGAGCGAGCCTCCCCCCTCCTCCGCCCCGGCGAAGCGCTGGGGCAGGAGCACGTCGACGCCGTAGGGCCGGCCCCCGACGTGCTCGTCGAGCCAGCTCAGCTCCACCTCGAGCTGGGCCGGGCTGAAGGCCACCGCGCCGAGCACCCCCATGCCACCGGCGCGGCTGACCGCGGCGACGACGTCGCGGCAGTGGCTGAAGGCGATGATCGGGAACTCGATGCCGAGGAGGTCGCAGATCGGGGTGTGCATGGGCGCCTATTGTGCGGCGGTCGGCGCTTTCGGCGACCTCGCCCGCGGCTTGGCACGCGGCCGGCGCAGCGCCCTCGGCTCGCCGTCCGCGGAGGGGCAGATGTCGCGGAGGATGCAGACCTGGTGCTGGGGGTTGCGGGCGGTGCAGACC